>FR902944.1:0-1529 GCA_000438155.1 Firmicutes bacterium CAG:95 | reverse complement strand
TGTTTTTCGGTCAGAACATATTCAGAAGAGCCGAGTGCTTTATCTAAAATACGGATTTCATCCACCATCTGCTTAAATTCCTGCGGCTCCATGGAAAATCCACTGTCCGGGCCGCCGTCCGCACGGCGGAGAGTCAGATGCTTTTCCACCATTTTAGCACCAAGGGGAACGGCTCCTGCAGAGACAATGGTTCCCAGGGTGTGGTCGGAAATTCCGGTCAGGCAGTCGTAGGTTTTTGCAAGGGTCGGAATGACGTTCAGGTTGACCTCTTCATAGGGCGTCGGATAGGCAGACACACATTTTAACAGGATAACATCCTCATTGCTCTCTTCCTTACATACCGCAAAAGCGCGCTCAATATCCTCCGGATAAGCAATTCCGGTAGCGAAAATAACAGGCTTGTGCAGTTTTGCAACCTTACGGATCAAGGGAATATCATTGATTTCGTAGGAGGCAATTTTGTAAGCGGGAACGTTGAGCTCTTCCAGAAAATCCACAGCTGTGAAGTCAAAGGGAGAAGAGAAGCATTCCATGCCAAGCTTATGCGCCTCTTCGATAAGCTTCGGCTGCCATTCCCAGGGGGTATATGCCTGTTTATAAAGATCATATTCGGAGATGCCGTCCCACAGACCGCCTTTATTCATGAAACAGTCATCGTGGCAGTCGATAGTCAAAGTATCGGCAGTATAGGTCTGCAGCTTGACGGCATCTGCACCGGCTTCGGCAGCTGCGTGGATGATTTCCACGGCGCGGTCATAATTTTGATTATGGTTGGCAGAAACCTCCGCCACAATAAAGGTAGGAGAAGCGGCACTGATGGTACGCTTCCCGATCTGCATCGTATGATTCATGGAAAGTCCTTTCTGTGAATGTAATGATAGCAAATGTTAATTAAATAAGCATTCGATGTCTATAGGGTTATCATTTACATGACTTTGAATCGTTATCAAGACTCTGAATGAAGCCTGCGGTATTTGATTTCTGCAATTTCCCAGTCCTCTAAGGTATCTATGTCCTGAACTTCCATTTCGGTTAAAACAAGAGGTACCTGTCCCTTGACATCGGTTGTTCCCTCTTTTAAGAAAACGTCGGTGCGGCAGGCATAGAACTGTCCACAATCGTGATAAATCTTCTGTAGATCCTGGCTTCTTGCAAGGGCATACTCCGGAAACTGGCGTTTTAAGAAACCTTCCTCACTGATTAATAATCCTCTCTGCGGGGGATAGGAAAAGGGCACCACCGGCATTACGGAATCCGAGTCAGCAAGAAGGTCCATAGCCTGTTTCAGCCGTTCACCGGTGACAAAGGGAGCGGTCGGGTAGATGCAGCACAAGTTGTCAAAATGCTCACCACGTTCCTCGTAGGTTTTCAGTACCTCCATAATGACATCATCGGTGGAGGCATAGTCATTAGCCGTTGCTTCTGACCGGAAAAAAGGAACCGAAGCACCGTATTTTACTGCAATTCCGGCAATCTCCGGATCATCGGTAGATACCATGACTTCATCAAAGGCTCCGGAAGAGCGTGCG
>FR902943.1:23439-25967 GCA_000438155.1 Firmicutes bacterium CAG:95 | reverse complement strand
CCGTATTATTGATACATCAACGGCACATCGTACCGAAGAGGGATGGGCCTATGGATTCCCGGAGCTGTCCGGTGAATTCCGGGATAAAATTTCAAAAGGAAAAAGGATTGCGGTTCCGGGCTGCTATGCGACCGGTTTTATTTCCTTAGTATATCCGCTGATCCAGAGCGGCATTTTGCCGAGGGATTATCCGGTAGCAACCTTCGCCATGTCCGGCTACAGTGGTGCCGGCAGAAAAGCAATTGCTGTTTATGAATCAAAAGACCGTGCACCGGAATTTGATGCGCCGAGAGAGTATGCACTTTCCCAGCAGCACAAGCATTTAAAGGAAATGACGAAGATCACGGGCCTTCAAAGAACGCCGTTGTTTTCCCCGATGGTCTGTGATTACTACAGCGGTATGATTGTGACCCTGCCGCTTTATACTGACTTATTAAATGGAAAGCCGTCTTTACAGGAGGTACAGGAAAAGCTTGCTGCCTTCTACGAAGGAGAGCCCTTTATTCAGGTGATGCCTCTTGGCAGTGAGGATGAAACGAACGGTTTCCTTGCAGGAAATGCAAGAAGCGGCTGGGATGGGCTGGAAATTTTCGTAACAGGAAACGAAGACCGGATTCTTTTATCCTCCCGGTTTGATAATCTTGGAAAGGGAGCTTCGGGTGCAGCCATCCAGTGTATGAATATCGTGATGGGTGTGGACGAGAAGAAGGGACTGAATTTATAAGATTCAGGAACAGCTCAGTAAGGAAAATGATGAATAACAATTTTGAAATACGGACCATGACCATAGAAGACTATCAGGGCGTTCATGATCTGTGGATGACGATTAAGGGCTTTGCCATAAGAAGTATTGATGATTCTAAGGAAGGCGTTGCTTCCTTTTTAAAAAGAAATCCGACAACAAGTGTGGTTGCCGTGGCCGATGGAAAAATCGTAGGAAGCATTCTGTGTGGACATGACGGACGGAGAGGCTGTCTGTATCATGTATGTGTGGACGAGGCGTACCGGATGCACGGCATTGGCAAGAGCATGGTGGTGTTCTGCATGCAGGAGCTGCAAAAGGAGCACATCAGCAAGGTTTCCCTCATTGCGTTTACCGTAAACGACATTGGCAATGCGTTCTGGAAGCAGATCGGCTGGACGAAGCGGGAAGACCTGAATTATTATGATTTTACATTAAATACAGAGAATATCATCCGTTACAATGAAGAGTGAGCAGCCGGAAGGGTACGGAACAGCTGCGAGGATGAGCAGGAGGATAAAATGAAACAGATTACAGGTGGAATTACTGCTGCAAAGGGATTTCAGGCAGCAGGTATTGAAGCGGGAATCAAATATCAGAACCGTAAGGATATGGCAATTATTTACAGTGAAAAGCCATGTGTGGCGGCAGGAACCTTTACCAGCAATGTGGTAAAGGCAGCTCCCGTAAAGTGGGACAGGAAGCTTTTGGAGGAATCTCCCTATGTACAGGCGGTGATTGTGAATACCGGAATTGCAAATGCAGGAACCGGCGCAGAGGGAATGAAGCTTTGTGAAGAAACGGCAAAGGAGGCCTCCAGGGTGCTTGGCATTCCGGAAAATGCCGTACTCGTCGGATCCACAGGTGTCATCGGGGCGCAGCTCCCCATTGACCGGATCAAGGCAGGAATCAGCAGACTTGCCGAGGCGAAGAACGATTCCTTAGAAGCCGGAACCGATGCCTCCAGGGCAATTATGACAACGGATACCGTGAATAAGGAGCTGGCCGTACAGGTGGAAATCGGCGGTGTAACCGTAACACTCGGTGCAATGAGTAAGGGCTCCGGCATGATTCATCCGAATATGTGTACCATGCTCGGCTATGTGGCTACGGATGCAGTGATTGAAAAGGAAGTTTTACAGAAGCTGCTCAGAGAGGATGTTGTGGATACCTACAACATGATTTCGGTCGATGGAGATACTTCAACGAATGATACGCTGCTGGTGCTTGCAAACGGAATGGCAGGCAATCCCACGATTCAGGAGGGAACGGCAGATTATGAAGCGTTCAGGGCAGCGCTTCACTATGTAAATGAAACCCAGGCCAAGCGTCTTGCAGGAGATGGCGAGGGTGCAACAGCACTGGTAGAATGTCATGTATATCATGCAGATACGAAGGAAAATGCAAGAATTCTTGCAAAAAGTGTCATCTGTTCCAGCCTGACCAAGGCTGCTGTTTACGGACACGATGCCAATTGGGGAAGAATCCTGTGTGCACTTGGTTATTCCGGAGCGCAGTTTGATCCGGAGCATATGGAGCTGTATTATGCAGCAGGTGACCGGAAGATTCTCATTTATAAGGATGGCGGGGATGCCGGTTACAGTGAGGAAGAGGCCAGTGATATTTTGTCCCAGAAGGAAGTACAGATCCTGGCAGATATGAAAATGGGTGAAGCCGAGGCTACCGCATGGGGCTGCGATCTGACCTATGATTATGTTAAGATCAATGCAGATTACCGGAGCTGACGGAGAAGGTTACCTATCATATGTAACAGTTCAGCCATGCC
>FR902943.1:13282-23422 GCA_000438155.1 Firmicutes bacterium CAG:95 | reverse complement strand
TCAGCCATGCCCATTCATAAGCTGCCGGATTGTACAAATTGGCTAACAAATATACGTGCTTTTCGGCAGCTTATTTCATGTTGGGCGTCCGCCCTATAGAAATGATTATATAAGCTGCCCTTAGTGAGCAAGCTCCCACGGTCATCTTGTACAATCATTTCTGCATGGCTGAACTGTTACTATCATATAGAAGCAGAAGAGAGTAAAGGATGGTGCATGACATGGATAAGGATATGCAGGAAGTTTTAAAAAAAGCGGAGGTTCTGATCGAGGCGCTTCCGTACATTCAGCAGTTTAACCGGAAGATCATCGTTGTAAAATACGGTGGCTCTGCCATGAGCAACGAGGAACTGCAGAAGAATGTCATTAAGGATGTAACGCTGTTAAAGCTGGTTGGCTTTAAGCCGATCATCGTACATGGCGGCGGTAAGGAAATCAGCCGCTGGGTAGGTAAGGTCGGTAAGGAAGCAAAATTCGTGAACGGACTTCGTGTGACCGATGCAGAGACCATGGAAATTGCTGAAATGGTTTTAAATAAGGTGAATAAGAGCCTTGTGAATATGGTGGAAGAGCTTGGTGTGAACGCCGTTGGTTTGAGCGGTAAGGACGGCGGACTCTTAAAGGTGGAGAAGCGTTATTCCGAGGGACAGGACATTGGCTTTGTCGGTAATATTACCGAAGTGAATCCGAAGATTCTGTTTGATATGTTAGAGAAGGATTTCCTGCCGATTGTTGCACCGATCGGATATGACGAGAATTTTGATACCTACAACATCAATGCGGATGATGCAGCCTGCGCCATTGCGAAGGCCGTCGGAGCCAACAAGCTGGTATTCCTCACGGATATCGAGGGCTTATATAAGGACATCAATGATAAGGATTCCTTTATTTCAAGAATCCGGGTTTCCGCAGCGGATGCGCTGATTCAGGAAGGTATTATTGGCGGAGGCATGCTTCCGAAGTTGAATAACTGTACTTCTGCAGTGAAGAATGGGGTAAGCCGGGTACATATCCTTGATGGCAGAATCCCTCACAGTATGCTGCTTGAAATCTTTACCCACAGCGGAATCGGAACAGCCATCGTTCCGGATGATGATCCAATCAGTGATGAAAAGTAAGGGATGCGGAAGAACCGTAGGGATACAGATGAGTGAATAACAGGAAATTAAAAGCAGGGAGCTGAAAATAATGGGAACAATGAAGGAATATATTGACGAAGCAGAACGGGCTCTGCTTCATACCTATAACCGGTTTCAGATCGTGTTGGATCATGGTGACGGTGTTCATCTTTATGACATGGATGGAAAGGAATATCTTGATTTCTGTGCAGGAATTGCAGTATTTGCACTTGGTTACAATAATCAGAGATACAACGATGCGCTGAAGGCACAGATTGACAAGTTGATTCATACCTCGAATTATTATTACAATGTTCCGGCGATTGAAGCGGCAAAAAAATTGAAGGAAGTATCCGGTATGGACCGTGTATTCTTCACAAACAGCGGTGCGGAATCCATTGAGGGCGCGATTAAGGCAGCCAGAAAATATGCGTATTTAAAGGATGGAACAACCGATCATGAAATCATCGCCATGGAGCATTCCTTCCATGGAAGAACGATGGGTGCACTTTCCGTTACCGGCAACCCGAAATACCGGGAGGCCTTTGAACCGATGATCGGCAACATCCGTTTTGCAAAAATGAATGACTTTGAAAGTGTGTTAAGCCAGGTGACGGACAAGACCTGTGCGATTCTGTTTGAGACCGTACAGGGCGAGGGCGGCATTTATCCTGCTAAAGAAGAATTCATGAAGAAGATCAAGGCGCTCTGCGAGGAAAAGGACATCCTGCTGATTCTCGATGAGATTCAGTGCGGAATGGGAAGATGCGGATCTATGTATGCCTGGCAGAAGTACGGAGTAAAGCCCGACATTATGACAACGGCCAAGGCGCTTGGCTGTGGTGTGCCGGTCGGAGCATTCCTGATGACCGAAAAGGTCGCACAGCATTCCCTGACAAGCGGCGATCACGGAACGACCTACGGTGGAAATCCGCTTGCTGCAGCAGCCATTAATGTGGTACTTGATTTATTCGGGGAGAACCATATAATAGATAATGTGCAAAAAACAGGTGCATATCTGGAAGAGAAGTTAAATGAGCTTGCAGATAAGTACGATGTCATTGAGACACGCCGTGGTATCGGCATGATGCAGGGACTTGTCTTTAAGGTGCCGGTTGGCCCTGTGATTAATAAAGCACTGGAAAAGGGACTGATCCTGATTAATGCAGGAACTGATATTATCCGCTTTGTTCCCCCTCTTGTAATTACAAAGGAGGATGTGGATCAGATGATCGGTATTCTTACGCAGAGCATTGACGAGGTTCTTTCCTAGTAGTCTTATGGTGGATTGTTCTGCCAATGATGTGAATCGTAATGATAATTGCAGCTGTGAAGGTAGGAAACGATACCGCATGGCTGTCTGTAGAAATGGAGTTTATATATGAAGAAACGACTCATGGCAATTTTACTCATTGCCCTGGCCGCAGCAGGTATTTTTGCGATTGGAAAATCGGGAATGCCCGTAAAGGAAAAGGAGCAGAGCGAGGACTCATCTCTGTTTTCCAATCATAACAAAGACAGTATTTATCTCTGGTATACTGACGATGCGCTAACCACTTATTTAAGCAGTGCGGCAGTAGCCTATAACGAAACACATGACGCCCGGATTGTGCCGGTGCTGGAATCGGGACTTGATTATGTGGAGACAATCAACCGGAATTCGGTGGAATCCAATGTGCCGGATCTGTATGTGATCAGTAATGATGCATTGGAAAAAGCTTATCTGGCAGGACTGGCAGTCCCGGTCGAACCGACTGTAAACATGGAAGAAACCTTTATCGGAAAGGGACTTGCGGCTGCAACCTATAAGGATAAGCTCCTGGGATATCCGTTTTATTTTGAGACCAGTTCCCTGCTTTATAACAAGACATATCTGCGGGATCTGGCGGTTGCACAGCTATTGCAGGAGCAGGAGGAAGCGGCGGCGCAGGAAATGCAGGAGAACGAGGATTCTGCAAGTGGAGATACAACGCAGAGCAGTTCAGATACCGGAAGTGCAGATGCAACGCAGAGTAGTGTTGGTGCCGGAGATACACAGAAAGCTGCGGAGTCTGAAAGTTCAGACACAGCTTCGGACAGGAGTGATTCGCAGACGACAGAAGAAGCTGTTGAGGAGGAATCTCCTTTTACAGAAGAACAGATTGAGGCAAAGATTCAGGAATATCTTCCGAAAACGATCGGGGATATCCAGACCTTTGGTGATATGTACGATGCACCGGAACAGGTGGAATCCGTATTTAAGTGGGATGTTACCGATATTTTCTACAATTACTTTTTCATCGGCAATGCCATCAATATGGGCGGTGAGAACGGATGGGATACAGAACAGGTGGACATTTATAATCTGAATGCAATCCAGAGTATGACCGCATATCAGAATCTGAATAACTTCTTCTCAATTGATACAAGCGCGATCAGCTATGAGAGTACCCTGAATGACTTCATGCAGGGGAAGGTGGTATTTACCGTGGCAACCTCCGATGCCGTTGCTGCCCTGGAGCAGGCGAAGCAGGATGGAACCTTTGCCTATGAATATGGGTTTGTGACAACACCATCCTTTAAAGAGGAGGAGCCGTCCAGTTCCCTTTCAGTGACGAACTGTGTGGCAATTAATGGTTATTCGACGAATCAGGAAGTGGCAAATGATTTTGCGAGATACTTAACCTGTGAGTACAATGAAATTCTTTATGACCGTTCCGGTAAGGTTTCGGCGCAGAAGGATATGGAATATCCATATGATGCATTGCAGGTTTTTGCCAGGGAATACGAGACATCCGTTCCGATTCCGAAGATGCTTGAAACGGGAAATTACTGGCTGAAGCTGGAGGCACTTTTTGCAGAGATCTGGAATGGAGCAGATGCGAATGAGGAGCTGAAGACGCTTTCCGAACAGATCAAGTACCAGATTACCGGTGAGCAGATCGAAGAGACCTACATCGAGGATACGACCGAAGATGGCGAAGAGGATGAGGTGGAATACCTGGATGAAGATTATTACCGGCAGCAGGCTCTGGATAATCAAAGTGAATAAAAGGTAAGAATGAGATTCCAATCAGGTGGAGATACTGTGGATAAAGTCCGGATGGACAGAAAGGCAGGAATTCATATGATTGGAATTTTTATTGCACTGCTTTCGGGAGCATTGATGAGCGTGCAGGGAGTGTTTAATACGCAGGTGACGAAAAGCACCGGTATCTGGATGGCAAATGTGTTTGTACAGTTCACGGCGCTGCTTGTCTGTCTTGCTGCGTATCTGATTACCGACCGCAGCTCCTTCGGGAAGCTGATGCAGATCGAGCCGAAGTATATGCTTCTTGGTGGGGCAATCGGTGCTTTTATTACGTACACGGTCATTAAGAGTATGGAATCCGCAGGTCCTGCAAAGGCCGTGATGATGATCATTATTTCACAGCTTATCGTTGCTTATATCATTGAAGTGTTTGGCTGGTTTGGTGTGGAGAAGCAGCCGTTTGAGTGGAAAAAGGTGATCGGTGCGATCATTGCCATCGCCGGAATGATCATTTTTAAAGCGGAATAGTGCTTGTAAATATTGAAAATTTCTATTACAATAATTAGTAATTGTTATAAGGGCTCCTTCCGGAATCGGAAAGGATGACAATGAAGAAAAAATATCGGTCTCTGATCCTTATTCCGGTGATTCTGCTATGTACGCTGTTCGGGTGCCGTAAGGAAAAAGCGGAATTGCTGTTTGAGGATACGGAGAAGATCATAGAAGAGGATCCGGCTGATTTGTCCGGGGATTCTAAAGAGAATCAGAAAGCCGGCAGAAGTATGGAATCTGGTGAGCTCATGCTGGAAAACTCTGATAGAAATACACTGGAAGAATCTGATACTGGAAAAGTCGGGACGACAGGTGAATATGCAGGGAGTTTTGATGCAGGTATATCTGCAGATACAAGTGTGGGTATCCATGGTGCAGGGATGCTGGAAGAAAAGGAAGCGAAGGTGTCCTTAATGGTACATGTCTGCGGAGCAGTGGAACAGCCGGGCGTTTATGAACTGCCGCAGGGAAGCCGCATTTATCAGGCGATTGAATGTGCAGGCGGACTAAGTGCCAAAGCAGATCCGGATTACCTGAATCAGGCGGATTTTGTATCCGATGGGGAGAAGGTTTACGTACCTACCCGTGAAGAAGTCGCAGAAATGGATTCCCCGCTGCAGAATGTCATGACACAGTCCGGAGAAACAGGCACAACCTCAGGGACTGCAGTGTCAGACTCACAGAATGCGGACGGACAGAAGAACGTTTGTCTGGTGAATCTGAATACGGCATCACAGGAGCAGTTATGTACCCTGCCCGGAATTGGCAGCAGCAAGGCAAAGAGCATCATTGCCTATCGGGAAGAGCACGGCAGCTTTGACCGGATTGAGAGCGTGATGAATGTGGCCGGAATCAAGGATGGATTGTTTCAGAAAATCAAAGCATATATTACCGTATAGAGCGTTGGGAGATACGGTTGAGGTAAAGGGAAATGGCGAAGAAAGTTTTGATAGTGGATGATGAAAAGCTGATTGTAAAGGGAATCCGGTTCAGTCTGGAACAGGATGGAATGGAAGTGGACTGCGCCTATGATGGTGAGGAGGCACTTGCCATGATTCAGAGTAAAGAATATGATATCATTCTTCTGGATGTGATGCTTCCCAAGAAGGATGGATTTGAGGTATGCCAGCAGGTACGTGAGTTTTCCGGTGTGCCGATTGTGATGCTGACTGCCAAAGGGGAGGATATGGACAAGATTCTGGGGCTTGAATACGGCGCGGATGATTATATTACGAAGCCGTTTAACATTCTTGAAGTAAAGGCAAGAATCAAGGCCATTATGCGTAGAACAACCCCGAAGCAGAAGGAAGCAGCCAAGGTGATTGAAGATGGGGATCTGAAGCTTTACTGTGATGACCGCAGGGCATTTGTGGCAGGCAGAGAGATGAACCTGACTGCCAGGGAGTTTGATGTGTTAGAGCTTCTGGTCTTAAATCCCAACAAGGTTTACAGCAGGGAGAGTCTTTTGAAGCTGATCTGGGGAAACGATTATCCGGGGGATGTGCGTACCGTGGATGTTCATATCCGCCGTCTGCGTGAAAAGATCGAAGAGAATCCGTCCAATCCACGCTATGTACATACGAAATGGGGCGTCGGCTACTACTATTCGTGAGGAATCGGAAGTAATGTCAGAAAAATCAAAAATTTCTTTTCCAGGATTAAAGATTGGACGCAGTTTAAAGCTGCGTCTGTTTATCATTATTTTTCTTGCGGGAATTATCCCGTGTACGATTATTTACCAGGTTATTCTGAGCAACTATGAAGACCGTGCCGTTAAGGTGCGGATTTCTGATGTGCAAAATCAGCTGAAGATTATTGCAGATCATCTGATCACCTATAATTATCTGCCGGACAGTTCATCGGAAGTGATTAATGCAGAGCTCGAGCAGCTTTCCAATCTGTATAACGGGCGTGTGATGATTATTAACGGAAGTCTGAAAATTGTGAAGGATACCTATGGACTCAGCGAAGGAAAGACGATTGTCTCCGAGGAGGTTATTAAGTGTTTTAAGGGCTCCAATACGGCAAATTATGACCGGGTGAACGGGTTTATTGAGATTACGGTTCCGATTATGGAGACCATTTCGGAACAGAACGCAACGCCCGAACAGCCGGAGGGAACGGAAGTGGTACGTGGCGTGATGCTGACCAGTGTTTCCACCGACAGTATTGCCATGACGCTTTCCATTCTGAGCCGGAAAGCATTGATTATCGAGATTATTATGGCTCTGTGTATTCTTGCGCTGGCAATTATCCTGGCTAAAATTCTGATCCGGCCCTTTGACCGGGTATCGGGAGCGATCAGTGAGGTGCAGGAGGGCTACACGAATGAAACGATCAGTGTGCCGGATTACATAGAAACAGAGCATATCGTGGATGCATTTAACAGTGTGCTGCAAAGGATGAATGCACTTGATGAGACGAGACAGGATTTCGTGGCGAATGTTTCCCATGAGCTGAAAACACCGATTACATCCATGAAGGTGCTGGCGGACTCCCTGATTGCGCAGGAGGATGTGCCGGTGGAGCTGTACCGGGAATTCATGGTAGATATTGCAGAGGAAATTGAGCGTGAGGACAAAATCATCAATGACCTGCTTGCACTTGTGAAGATGGACAAGTCTGCAGCGTCCGTAAATATCACATCCGTCGATATCAATGCACTTACGGAACTGATTTTACGGCGGCTTCGACCAATTGCCAAGAAAACGGATATTGAACTGACACTCATCAGTAAGCGCGAAATTATTGCAGAAGTGGACGAAGTGAAGCTTTCGTTGATTTTAACCAATCTGATTGAAAATGCCATTAAGTATAACCGGGAGCAGGGAAAGGTGAATGTTATTCTGGACGCAGACCATCAGTTCTTTACGGTACAGGTTGCGGATACAGGCATTGGAATTCCGGAGGATTCGATCCAGCATATTTATGAACGTTTCTATCGGGTAGACAAGTCCCACTCGAGAGAAATCGGTGGAACGGGACTTGGACTTGCAATTACGAAGGGCGCCGTACAGCTGTTACGCGGTTCGATTAAGGTAGAGAGTATCCAGGGCGAGGGCAGCGTCTTTACAGTGAAGATCCCATTGACAAGATCACTGGCGTAAGCAGGTTCATGGTAACAGTTCAGCCATGCAGAAATGATTGTGCAAGATGACCGTGGGAGCTTGCTCACTAAGGGCAGCTTATGAATGGGCATGGCTGAACTGTAACGGTTCATGATGTACAGCAGCATGATCTGATGTATCACAGAAGACAGTTGTGTGACAGAATCAATACCTGTTCCTGACAGGGAAAACAGGCACAGTCTGGATGGCAGGGAAGAATAAGGAAAAGAATGATTTTGAAAATGATTTTGAACCAGGATAGAAATGGATAGCGGTATGGGAAAAAGGATTGTCGTAGGATAGAAATGGATAGTGGTATGGGAAAGAAAAGGATTGTCTTTGAACAGAATAAATATGAATATCCGCTGGAGGCTACACAGCAGCACAGGGGTAACCCATATGGAAAACAGAAATCTGGCTGGATTCATAAGGTGATGTTCTGGTCAGTATTATTTTCCATGATTTTATTGTGTGCCTGTGGAAAGAAGGAGCAGGAAACGGGAAAAATATATCACATTTACAGCCTGAATAATGAAGAGACTGCCATTACGAGCCATGATTACCGGACGGAAACCACCGACCAGAAAATCCTGCTGCAGGAGCTTTTGGAACAGCTGTCGGCGCCTGCAGATAAGCTGCAGTATCGTGCACCGTTAAGTGGAAATGTGCAGCTGCTTTCCGAATCGATCACCGAGGAGCAGCTTCTGCTTGATTTCAGTGAAGAATATTACCGTCAGCCGGTGACAACCGAGGTGCTGACCAGGGCGGCAATTGTGCGGACTCTGTCCCAGATCGATGGTGTGGCGCATATTTCCTTCCAGGTAAAGGAAGAGCCACTGACGGATACCTACGGAAATGTAATCGGGGTAATGAATGCCGATATGTTTATTGATAACGATGGCAATGAAATCAATACCTATGAGAAGGCAAAACTGCTGCTTTATTTTGCAAATGAAGATGGAACAAGGCTTTGTGCGGTAAAAAGAAATGTAGTATACAGCAGTAACATTTCCATGGAGCGGCTTGTAGTGGAACAGCTCCTTTTAGGACCGCAGAAGAATGAAGCCGGTTATGCGGTGTTAAACCCGTCTACGAAGATCTTAAGTGTGACGGTAAAAGATGGAACGTGTTATGTAAACCTTGATACATCCTTTTGGACGAAGTCCTATAATGTCAGTTCAGATGTGATGATTTATTCAATTGTAAATTCACTGACAGAATTGTCCAGTGTGAATCGTGTACAGATTACCATTGATACGGAGGGAGCGGTAGATCTCAAGGATCATGCCAGCCTGCAGCCATCGTATGAACGGAATCTGGATCTTGTGGAGTAGAGGAGGAAATGAATGAGAAAGCGCCCCTTAAGTGTGGGGTGTCTGGTAGTGGTGATTTTGATTTGTATTGTAACTTCCCTGTCACGAAAGGAACCGTGGAGCTGCCCGGAGCTGGAAGGGCAGACGGTTATTGTGCAGGGAAGGGTTTATCAGAAAGAAGTGAAAACCCAGGGTGGACAGGATAAAACGGTAGTCTACTTAAAGCAGGTTTCTTTTGCTGGAGACAATCCGGTGGAAGGTCAGTCAGTGGTACAGGAAGAAGCTGCGGAAGGTCAGTTACTTGTACAGAAAGAAGCAGCAGAAAGGCAGTTACTTGTACAGGAGGAAGCAGCAGAAAAGCAGTTACTCGTACAGGGGAAATGTGCAGAAAAGCCAGCTGACACAAAAGCCACAGAGAATATCCTGTGTTATTTAAGGGAGGGTGTTCCGGAACCGGAAATCGGAAGCCTGGTTATCCTGAAGGGGACACTGAAAAATTTTCAACAGCCAACGAATCCCGGGCAATTCAATGCCCCGTTCTATTATCAGATACTTCGAATCTCTTTTCGCCTTAATCAGGCAGAAATTCAAGTAAAATCAGACAGGTTTTATAAAATAGCAGAAGGTTTATATCAGTTACGAAGAAAAGCAGGCAGTAAAGTGGATGCGTTGTTACCGGAACAGGAAGCCTCGGTAATGAAGACCATGCTGCTTGGAGAAAAAGGAATCTTAGACGAAGAAATCAAAGGCCTTTATCAGAGAAATGGCATTGCACATATTCTTGCTATTTCGGGGCTTCACATTTCCATGATTGGAATGGGACTCTATCAGCTTTTACGAAGAGCAGGATTAAAAATAAAATTAAGTGCCATACTGGCTTCCATGATCATTGTTCTGTATGGAATGATGACCGGCTTTGCAGTTTCAGCAATCCGGGCAATCGCCATGTTTCTGCTGCAAATGCTGGCACAGATTCTCGGAAGAACCTATGACCGGATCACGGCGCTTGCTGTTGCGGCAGTTCTGGTGCTTGTGGAACA
>FR902943.1:0-13277 GCA_000438155.1 Firmicutes bacterium CAG:95 | reverse complement strand
CCGTTCTGGTGCTTGTGGAACAGCCGCTTTATCTCTTTCACAGCGGCTTTCAGTTTTCTTTTCTGTGTGTTCTGGGCATATCCCTGATTCTTCCGGTTCTTGGCAATGTCAGAAAGGGGAAAAAGTTGTTTGAAGGAGTTGCCCTGATGGCAGTGACGCTTCCGGTGTATCTGGGAGTCTTTTATCAGATTCCGGTTTATTCGATGTTCTTAAATTTCATTGTACTTCCCATGATGAGTATTTTAATGGGTGCAGGAATTGTGATGATTCTTGCAGCCTTCCTGTGCACGCCGCTTGCTATCCCTGCGGCATGGCTGATTACAGGGATCCTTATGGTATACGAAAGGCTTGGACTGTTTACAGAGAAGCTGCCTCACCATTACTGGACGCCGGGCTGTCCTGCAAAATGGCAGCTGGCAGTATATGTGGCGGTGTTAATTATTATTGCAGCTCTGGGGAGGACGAAGCGTAAGGCAGTGCTGTATCAAAGGGATTGTATTCACAAGGAGTATATTCACAAGGACTGTATTCACAGACGAGGTGGCTGCGCAAAAGAAATATTGCAAGAGGATCCACCATGTCATGAAGTATTGCAATATGAAAAGTCACAGTATGAAAGATCACAACACGGAATGGCGCAATATAATATACCACGGTATGAAGTATCACAATATGAAATACCACAGTATGAAATGCAGAATAAAAGAATAAGAAGAATAGCATGTCATGGTGGAAAGTGGATTTCAACATATGGAATTCCTGTAGGAATCTGCTGGGGCTTCCTCTTGCTTGGTGTAGTGATACTTACCTGGCGTTTCCGACCGGAATTACAGGTTACTTTCCTGGATGTCGGACAGGGAGACTGTATTTTCCTGCAGACGGAGAATGGAGATTCTTATCTGACAGATGGAGGAAGCTCCTCGGTTTCTAAAGTCGGAAAGTATCGGATGATTCCTTTTCTGAAATATCAGGGGGCATCACAGATTAAGGCCGTATTTGTAAGCCATGCGGACAGTGATCATTACAATGGAATTGCGGAATTACTGGAGCAGGCAGAGCTTGAAGGAATCCGGGTAGAAAATCTGGTGCTTACGGATATTGCACATGAGTGCCGCAGTGAAGGGTATGAAGAACTGGTTGAGCTGGCAGGGCAGAATGGAATTACTGTTCAGCTCCTGCATGAAGGACAGCAGCTTCAGGATGGTGAATTGCTATTCCAGTGCTTACATCCATCAAAAGGCTACCGGGCAGAAGATCTCAATGAAACTTCCATGGTACTGCTTGTGACTTACCGGGAATTTTCCATGCTTCTTACCGGTGATGTGCAGGGAGCAGGAGAAGAGCATCTGACACAGGAACTGCAGGACTGGAAAGAACCGGGAGTGACGCAGATGCAGGATGTCATAAGAATATCAGGAGAAGAAGAGAGTATGGAGGAAGAGAGTATGGAGGAACAGAGTATAGAGGATGAAAGAATAGAGGAACAGATTGAAGAAAAGAGACCACAGAATAAAATGGGGGCAAATCATACGGAGACAGAATTGACCATACTCAAGGTTGCACATCATGGATCGAAGAATTCCACTTCAGAAGAATTTTTAAAAGCAGCCAATCCCAAGATTGCCATTATCTCCTGCGGGAAAGGAAACCGTTACGGGCATCCGCATGAAGAAACCCTGGAACGCCTTGAAAAGGTAGATATTCCATGGTTTTGTACAAAAGATTATGGGGCAATCACCGTGACGGTTGATGATAAGAGCCGTGTGCAGGTGAGAGGGTATATTGCAGATTAATAGAAAATCTTAATTATGGATAGATTCAATTGACAATTTCAAGAGAAAGAAATAAAATGTAACTATCATATAGTTACATAGAAAGGTACTATATGAGTAAAAATGAGAAAGCAAAGAAAAGGATTTTAAACATTCCATCGGATTATCAATATTTGGAAGCGCGATATTTATTGGGAAAGATGGGATTTGAAGAATTTAATAAAGGCAAAACATCAGGTTCACGGGTAAAATTTTACAGAGAAAAGGATGGAAGAATTGTAATGAAAGATAATGTTTTGGAGTATAAGGGTTACTACACATTAATACGTTATGATGCACATGCCAGGAAATTACGAGGCGTTATCAATGGAATTGATGATTATGTAGATTTTTCCAGCGATCAGGTGGAAAATATTGAACAGGAGTTTCATCAGGCGGTGGATGATTATCTGGAATTTTGCAAGGAGGTTGGAAAGGAACCATGCAAGGTTTATAAAGGAGTATTCAATGTACGGATACAGCCTAAGCTTCATAGGGAACTAGTGCGAATTTCAGAAATGAATGGCGAGACGTTAAATGCAGTAGTTGAAAAGGCATTGCAGAATTATGTGCAGTCATGTTAAAAATAAAGTAGAAGTATATGGGATGACCAGCAGACAGGAGAAGACATGCAGCGATTGATTCAGGACTTAAAGTCCGGGGATTTCAAAAAAATATATCTGCTTTACGGGCAGGAGGCTTACTTACGCAAACAGTATAAGGACAAGCTGAAGGAAGCGATGATTGGTGATGACACCATGAATTTCAGTTATTATGAAGGCAAGGACTTTACGGTGGGCGAAGTGATTGATCAGGCAGAGACGATGCCGTTTTTTGCAGACAGGAGACTGATTCTGATTGAAAACAGCGGATTGTTTAAGTCGGGTGGAGAGCAGATGGCAGAGTATCTGAAAAGCCCTGCGGAAAGTGTGAATTTCCTTTTCGTGGAGACCGAGGTGGACAAGCGAAGCAAGCTGTTTAAGGCTGTGCAGGCGAATGGCTGCGCAGTGGAGTTTGCCACGCAGGATGAAACAACGTTGAAGCGTTGGATTCTCCAGATGATCAAGAAGGAAAATAAGAATATTTCGGAGCGTACCCTGAACCTGCTTCTGGAAAAGACTGGAACGGACATGGAGAATATCCATAAGGAATGCGAGAAGTTATTCTGCTATTGTCTTGATAAGGATGTGATTACGGAACAGGACGTGGAAGCAATCTGTACCAAACGAATCACGAGCCACATTTTTGATATGGTCGAGGCAATTGCCAATAAGAATCAGAAAAAGGCACTGGAGCTTTACTATGAACTGATTGCATTAAAGGAGCCGCCGATGCGGATTCTGTTCCTGATTGCAAGACAGTTTAATCTTCTATTGCAGGTAAAGGAACTGGTGAAGAAAGGCTACGGAAACAAAGCAATCGGGGAGAAAATCGGGCTTCCGGGCTTCATTGCCGGAAAATATGTGACGCAGGCTTCCCATTTTAGTAAAAGCATGATCCGGCAGGCACTGGAAGAGTGTGTTTCTACGGAGGAAGCCATTAAAACAGGAAAAATCAGCGATAACATCGGGCTTGAAATGATTATTATCCGCTATAGTACGGCAGCCTGAAATGCTGAAATGCAGCTTGGTCCATGCATTGCAATAAAGTCAGAGTGACTTTTATGGGACATACCTTCTGTTAAATTAATACCTGTAAGGAACCTGAAATGAAAATTAAGGTAGAAAATATGTTACAGGCAAGCTTAACAGGAGGTATTGTTATGAAAGGATATGTAGTGACTGCAGGATATATGGGATATGTGAATGGTGGATATATGTTGTTTGCAAGTGAAGAGGATTATCAGGAATATTGTGAGTAACAGTTCAGTCATGCAGAAATGATTGTGCAAGATGACCGTGGGAGCTTGCTCACTAAGGGCAGCTTATACAATCATTTCTATAGGGCGGACGCCCGACATGAAATAAGCTGCCGGAAAACACGTATATTTGTTAGCCAATCTGTACAATCCGGCAGCTTATGAATGGGCATGGCTGAACTGTTAAGTATTATGAGGATTGATACAACAGGCACATCTTGACGAATGAAAATCAGAAACGTACAATGGAACTGTTCCATAAAGATTGCAAAGTAAAGGAGATTGAAAATATGAGTATGATTGATACCGTACGCTCCCAGATGATGGAAGCCATGAAAAACAAGGACAAGACGCGTAAGGATGCACTTTCGATGCTGCTTTCTGCATTGAAGAACAAGGCTATTGATAAACGGGCAGATCTGACCGAGGCAGAGGAATTTGAAGTGGTAAAGCGTGAGATCCGTCAGACGAAGGAAACCATGGATCTGGCTCCGGCTGACCGTGGGGATATCAGGGAAGCATGTGCGGCACGTCTTTCTGTTTATCAGGAATTTGCACCCGAAGAGATGAGTGAGGATGCGATCCGTGCGGAAGTACAGGCCGTACTTACGGCTCTTGGCATTACCGAACCCTCCGCAAAGGACAAGGGCAAAGTAATGAAGGAGCTTATGCCGAAGGTCAAAGGAAAGGCAGACGGCTCCCTGGTCAACAGGATAGTCGGTGAAATATTAGCGTAACCATTGCATCAGGAACTTACTACAGCTCATGACATGTCAGGTTGTCATATATATGAGAAAAACTGGTGAAGCTTCTCAAGTCATGAGCGGGAAGGATAAGAGATGAATAAGGATTTAACCACAGGAAAACCGGAGAAGGTACTGTGGGGGTTTTGTCTGCCTTTGTTTGGAAGTATTATTTTCCAACAGTTATACAATATCGCAGACAGTCTGATTGCCGGAAAGTTCGTGGGGGAAAATGCACTTGCGGCAGTTGGAAACAGCTATGAAATCACGCTGATTTTTATTGCATTTGCTTTTGGCTGTAACATCGGCTGTTCGGTCATTGTGAGCAGATATTTTGGAGCGAAGGAATACCATAATGTCAGGACAACAGTACATACGACACTCTTAAGCGGTGCCGTTTTGTGTGCACTTTTGATGCTGCTTGGATTCCTTGGGTGTCATAAGATGCTCACGATGATTCATACACCGGAAGAAATCATGGCGGATTCCCGGTTATATCTGATGATTTATATTGCAGGACTGCCGTTCCTTTTTTTCTATAATATTGCCACGGGAATTTTTTCAGCACTGGGTAATTCGAAGACGCCGTTTGTTTTTCTGGCGTGTTCATCGGTTGCCAATATTATTATGGACTATATTTTTGTGAGGTTTCTTGCGATGGGCGTTGCCGGAGTGGCATGGGCAACCTTTATCTGTCAGGGAATCAGCTGCGTACTTGCCATTGTGGTTGTGTTCCGGCATCTTGGAGCACTTCAGAGCGAAAAGAAAGCCGTCTGGTTTTCCATGCCGGTCTTTTTACAGATCTGCACGGTGGCGATTCCAAGTATTCTGCAGCAGAGCTTTGTTTCTGTCGGAAACATCATTATCCAGAGCCTCATCAATGGCTTCGGTGCATCGGTAATAGCAGGCTATGCGGCAGCAATCAAGCTCAATAACCTTGTGATCACATCCTTTACCACACTGGCCAACGGAATTTCGAATTATACCTCGCAGAATCTGGGAGCCGGTAAGTATGAAAGGATTCATGATGGCTTTAAGGCCGGAATTAAAATGGTATGGACACTCAGTGTTCCACTGGTACTGCTTTATGTGATTGCCGGAAGATGGCTGGTCTATCTGTTTATGGACAGCAGCAGCGGACCGGCAATGGACACCGGAATTCTGATCTTAAGAATTCTGGCACCATTCTACTTTGTGGTATCGGTGAAGCTTGTGACCGATGGAGTGCTTCGCGGAAGCAGCATGATGGGAGCATTTATGATTGCAACGTTTACGGATCTGATTCTGCGTGTGAGCATTGCGGCAGTTTTATCTTCGAAGCTTGGCAGTATAGGAATCTGGAGTGCATGGCCGGTTGGCTGGGCACTTGGAACCATGCTTTCCCTGTTCTTTTATTTCAGGGCAAAGAAAAACCACTTCCTGTTAAAAAGCAGGGAAATGGTTCAGATCGAAGAAGAGGAAAAACTGGAGGTTTAAGTTTGATATGGGTAGAAGATCCGCACCTGCACATCACAAGGCCTTGCGGACTTCGATTGCTTTCATAGGGCACATCTCCTGACAACAGAAGCAGGAGATGCAGCCCTTTTTCTGAAAAACGGCTCTTTTCCTTCCGGACCGGTCTTCTTTCATTTTAATGATGTGTGCCGGACAGCTTTCGGCGCACTTGCCGCAGCCGACACATTTGCTTTTGCTAAGAAGGGGATAGGATTTCAATAATTTTCCCATAACCAATACCGCAGGCTTACGTAAAAAGCCCGGGAGTGCCGTTGAAAAATCCAGCTTTCTGGTATCCGGTATCTGAAAAGGGGTGAGATCCTCAGGGATCGCATCACCAGCGAGCTGGATCTCTTCAGGATGGGCAAGGCCCTGTTCTACTGCCTGACGGATCATTACAATGCTCATGGGATCCAGTTTCATTAATCCGGCAGCAAAATAATCCTGTGTATAAAAATCACGGGCTGCCAGAATCATTTTAAGCGGATGGGAGGTGCCGCCGGTAGGACCGTTTCCTTCCATGGCGTCTACCGCATCGATGATGGTAAGCTGGGGAGAGACAGTCTGTGCCAGCTCTACCAGCATATTCGAAAAGTCCCCGATATCCGGCCAGCGGTAATGCATCTGCGGCTTCTCAAGACCTGGAATGGTACCGAAAAGATTCTTGATTCCACCGGAGTAACCGGTCATGGAATGTGTCTTTAGTTTACAGATGTTAATGACATAATCGGCTTCCACAATCGGGGTGATGAGATGAAAGCTGTGGTTTTTAAAACCATCACGGGTAGGAACCGTCCGGGCAGTAAAGTCCATGTTCATGCGGATATCCGGTTCCAGGGAAGACATGCCACAGACACGGTAGAGATTTTTCATATGTTCGGCATTGTAAAGCCCGCCGGAGCTTTCGGCAAGGGTTATGTCAGTCACACCATGCTCCCGTAAGTAACGTACGACAGCCTTTACCACAAGAGGATGGGTGGTCACCGGGAAGTCCGGGCTTTTCGCCATGACAAGGTTTGGCTTGATGACGACCTTAAGACCGGAGCGCAGGTCATCAGCGATGGATAAGGCATCCATGGCTTTGCAGACAGCGGGATAAAGTAACTCTTCTTTATATTCAGAAACGTGGTATAATGTCTGTAGCATAATTGGAAATCCTTCTTATTATAAAATGAGGGTTCTGTCCCCGAACAAAAACCATTGTAGCATAAACGGAACAAAAAGATAAGACAGATCTTTGCCATTCGTAAATGAAGAAACGGTCGAAGCCTGTTCAGGAGTGAGCAGTAACCAGGGAAATGGTAATCATGGAGGCATATTGTGGAAAACAGACATTTATCAGAAGAACAGAAACGTACGATTGAAGAATCGGTTCGAAATATATTGGTAGCTCTTGGGGATGACCCGGATCGGGAAGGTCTTGTGGATACACCGGAGCGCGTGGCGCGGATGTATGATGAGGTATTCGAAGGAATGCGTTATACCAATGAAGAGATTGCCCGGATGTTTGCCCGGTGTTTTGAAGAACCGTCCTCCGGAGAGATGGTTTTAGTGAAAAATATGGATGCATTCAGCTATTGCGAGCATCATCTGGCGCTGATGTATAATATGAAGATTTCGGTAGCGTATCTTCCGAAGACAAAGGTGATCGGCTTAAGCAAGGTTGCGCGGATCGCAGATATGGTATGTAAAAGGCTGCAGTTACAGGAACGGATCACTTCGGACATTGCACAGATTATGCAGCTGGTACTTGGAACGGAAGATGTGCTGGTACACATTGAAGGGGAACATAGCTGTATGACAGCGCGTGGAATCCGGAAGCCCGGAACGGTTACGACAACCACGGTTTCCTGTGGGGCATTTAAGACGGATGCGGCGTTGCGCACAGAAGTATTCAGCCAGTTATAAACGGATAAAGCAGCTGATTTGCATTACAGACAGGAGGAAATGGTACATAGGGGGAGCCCCGGTATGTGCCGGTAAAACGGAAAGTCATGGCAAGAGGAAGTCACCACAGCAGCGTCAGTCATCACGGAAGCCACCACAGTTCACACAGTTCACATCACAGCTCATCGCACAGAAGCTATCATAGAAGCACAGGCTATCATTCCCATAAGAGCCCGAATTTTCATTCACACAGGGGCGCCTATAATAATTTGGAGAATCCGCTTAGAATGGCACCTTCCGGAGTCGAGAGCTATCACGGGACATGGATGTTTGGGAAGGATTATTTCATTAATACGAATGATGAGTATTATAAGAATCATTTTGATGAGGATAAAATTCCATGGCCGGTGCGCTGCAGCGGAGTGTTTGATGTTGTGCTGATTCTTGCGATGTTTGGAACCTTTCTGAATCTATTTTATGAGCTTCTGATTCCCTTCTTTGAAAATATTTCCATGACGGATGGGGCATTTTATGCTGCAGACCAGCTGATTTATTTTGGACAATGGCTCCTTCCGGTACTGCTGATTTCATGGAAAGGCTGGGCAGTCAGAAGAGCAGACCAGATGGAACGGGCCTTTTGCCTTGAAATGATCCAGTACTATCAGGCTATGAAGCAGAAGGATGAATATGAGTTTAAAAAGAAGGAGCATCAGGCGTCCTTACGATATTATAAAGAATGCCCGAACTGTGGGGCACCGGCAGGTGAAAATGATACGGTCTGTGCCTATTGTGACAGTTCTCTTCTGATTCCGGAAGCCAGAACGTGGGTGGTTCCGGATGATATTCCGGCATCTGCGCTTGTGGAGGGACAGGAGCAGGATAATCTGTCGCAGAGCCCGCAGGAGTGGATGAAATAAGTAAAAGTAATAGAGGTATAAATTGAAAATAAGCAGGCAGAAGGTCGGGTGAGAAATCATCTGGCTTTTTTGCTTTTTGAGTGACATTTATGGGACACATCTTCTGATAGACTGGGATCATGGAAATGAGAAAACATTGGGAAACAGATTCAACAGAATCAGAATGGAGGAGTCATCATGAGAGAAGGAGCAAGGAGAGTAATTATAACCGTCAGTGCACTGGCATTAATCGGAATTACCGTCTTCTGTATTTCCGGAACAGTACACAGCAGTGAAAAGGTGGAACGCAGGGAACGGGAGAAGTACTACCGTGAGATAGAAGCAGAATATGTGAAGGAGGTGCGGGTTTTCCTGAATGAAGAGGGGTATTCAAACAGCGGCGTTACCATGACGAAGGTGATTGATGAAGAAGAAAACAGAAGCTATACCATGACCATTCATCATCGTGGGATCGGAAATCTGCAGCAGGAAGAACAGGAGCAGCTGCAGGAGGAGCTTTTGCAGATCAGGAGAGAGAAAATGGAAGGGGTAATTACCTATATCTTTCTGTAAAGAAAAGTAAAGGCTGGAGTAAAATTTTATTCGGATAATGGAAAAGTAAAGCAAAAGAATGACAAGAACTCCAAACAGGGTTATACTTAAATATATATATCTGAATGGAGGATCTGACAGATGAGACCACAGGCAGGACAGCTTTATCGTCATTTTAAAGGAAATCTGTATCGGGTAATTGCCATCGCAAAGCACAGTGAAACGGGAGAAGAGCTGGTGATTTATGAGGCGCAGTATGGAGATCATCAGGTGTATGCGCGTCCCCTTTTGATGTTCACGGAGATGGTAGACCGTACGAAGTATCCGGATATCCGGCAGCAATACCGGTTTGAACCGGTACAGGAGAACAATCAGCAGGAAGCAGAAGAAATAAATATTGATCCTATGGTACTTGAGTTTCTGGAGGCAGATACTTTTGAAGAAAGACTGAATATTCTCCATGGACTGCATGCACGGGTTACGGATGATATGATTAATACCATGGCACTTTCCGTCGATCTGGAGATCAAGGACGGAAACCTTGAAGACCGTTATGAAGAGTTGAAGAATTGTCTTCTGACCCTGGAACGGTATGAATGTAACCGACTCAGGTAAAAGACCGCCGGATGCGGAAGGAAGCCCCGGAGTCAGAGTGTACCTGTACCATATGAAAGCTGATCTGCTTAATAGTGACTGGATTTTAATTCCGATGAGGGAATTGAAAAGCCTGAAACAGAAACAGTGGTGAAATCAGGAAGGAGTACATGATGGCATATGATTTGGAGCATCGGCTGGTAATCGGAGTGTCTTCGCGGGCATTGTTTGATTTATCCGTGGAGAATGAATTGTTTGAAACGCAGGGGGTGGAGGCTTACTGCCGGTATCAGGTAGAGCATGAGAAGGATTACCTGATGCCGGGCAATGGCTTCCGGCTGATTGAAGCACTTCTTAATATTAATAAAATTCCGGGGCAGGAGGGCAGAGTGGAGGTTATCATCATGTCCCATAACAGCCCGGACACCTCACTGCGGGTATTTAATTCCATTGCGCATTACGGGCTGCAGATTTCGAGAGCAGTACTGGCAAGCGGAGCATCGTTAGCGCCGTACTTAAATGCCTTTCACACCGATCTTTATCTGTCTGCGGATGAAGCGGATGTACAGGCAGCGATTGACAGTGGAATTGCTGCCGGGATTATCTGCTGTGACCGGATTCAGGCGGTAGGAGAAACTGTGGAACCGCTTTCACAGATCCGGATCGCATTTGATGGGGACGCTGTCCTGTTTTCGGATGAATCGGAGCAGCTTTATAAGGAACAGGGACTGGAAGCCTTTGAAGAGAATGAAAGACTTAGGGCGAACCAGCCGATGAATCAGGGACCGTTTGCCAAGTTTTTAAAAACCATCTCGGATATCCAGAAGGACTTTCCGCAGGATCAGGCACCGATCCGGACGGCACTTGTTACTGCTAGAAGTGCACCGGCGCATGAACGGGTGATCCGTACATTGCGCGCATGGAACGTGCGGATTGATGAAGCCTTTTTTCTGGGAGGAATTTCAAAGAGTGATGTGCTGAAGGCATTTGGAGCGCAGATTTTCTTTGATGATCAGGCAGTACATACGAAGCTGGCATCCCAGGTGGTGCCGTCTGCCAGAGTGCCCTATAAAAAGAAAGCCGTGCAGAATAAGGATCCATAGGATAAGAACTCATAGGATAAGAACCCATAGGATAAGGACCCTTGGATAGAAATGGGTTGAATAATATGGAAGGAAGAGAATCGTTTGTAGCTGTGAGGGTACGGAACAGTTATGGTAGTTTTGAATAAATCAGACAGGATAGCAATCAATGAGTGACAACGAAATTTTGAAGCAGTGTGTGGAACCGCTTCTTGCATTTTATGACCGTGGACGAAGGATACTGCCATGGCGGGAAGAACCGACACCCTATCATGTATGGGTGTCTGAGATTATGTTGCAGCAGACAAGGGTAGAAGCTGTGAAGCCCTATTACGACCGCTTTATGAAGGCACTGCCGGATATCCGGAGCCTTTCACAGGCAGAGGAGGAAAAGCTCCTGAAGCTGTGGGAGGGACTTGGATATTATAACCGTGTCCGTAATATGAAAAAAGCAGCGGAAATACTGGTTGATCGGTATGACGGTGAAATGGCTCCTTCCTATGAAGATATCCTTTCCCTGCCGGGAATCGGCAGCTATACGGCGGGAGCCATCAGCTCCATTGCGTTCGGAATCAAAAGGCCTGCAGTAGATGGAAATGTACTGCGGGTTCTGTCACGTCTGCGTGCGGATGCAGCGAATATCATGCAGCAGTCTGTGCGGAACAGAATCGAAGAGGAGCTTCTTACGATCATGCCCGATGACCGACCGGGAGATTTTAATCAGGCTCTGATGGAGCTTGGAGCCATGGTCTGTACGCCGAATGGAGCACCAAAGTGTGGGGAATGTCCATGGAAGGAGCTGTGCGTGGCACATAGGGAAGGGCGTGAGACGGATTTTCCCTGTAAGCCTCCGAAGAAGGCCCGGGTGATCGAGGATAAAACGGTTCTGATTATCAAGGATGATAAGAAAGCAGCGCTGACAAAGCGGCCGGAAAAAGGTCTCCTTGCAGGAATGTATGAGTTCCCAAGCATTACTGGACATCTTTCACAGGATGAAGTATTATTATTTTTAAAAGAAAGGGGCTTATCCGTGCTGCGGATTGAACCGCTTAGTCAAAGCAGGCATATCTTTTCCCATAAGGAATGGCATATGATTGGCTATGCGGTGAAGGTGGATGAATTGGCAGAAACAACCGGAAATCCAGAGGATTCCCTGGTGTTCGTAGAGCAGCAGGAGGCACGGGAAAGATATCCGATTCCAACGGCCTACAAGGCATATCTGAAGGCATTTCTGGAAGAGAGTTAATGGAGTACGGCCTGAAGCATCTGCTGCTGAAGGCTTGGGAAATGAATGGCAGCAGTGCAAAATTATCTGGAGGATGGCACATGAAATTATTATCGTTTGCAGTACCATGTTATAATTCCGAAGCATATATGGAAAAATGTATTGAGTCACTTCTTGCTGGTGGAGAAGAGGTTGAAATTCTGATTATTGATGACGGTTCGAAGGACCGTACCGCAGAGATTGCTGACAGCTATGCCGAAAAGTATCCGACGATCGTGAAGGCAATCCATAAGGAAAACGGGGGACATGGTTCGGCCGTGAATACAGGAATTGCAAATGCCACAGGCTTGTATTTTAAGGTGGTTGACAGCGATGACTGGGTTAAGGAAGAGGTATACCGGCAGATTCTTGCAAAGCTCCATGATCTTACCGGCGGTGAGACCACACTGGATATGCTGATCAGCAACTTTGTTTATGAAAAGGCTGGTGAGAAGCATAAGAAGGTGATGCGTTATCGTCATGCACTCCCGGTGGACCAGATGTTTACCTGGGATGATGTGCATCATTTCCATAAAGGACAGTATATTCTCATGCATTCCGTGATTTTCCGTACGAAGCTGCTAAGGGAATGTGGAATTCAGCTTCCGGAGCATACGTTCTATGTGGATAACATTTATGTATTCGAGCCGCTTCCCTTTGTACGGAATATGTATTATATGGATGTGAATTTCTACCGTTATTATATCGGAAGAGAAGACCAGTCCGTACATGAAAGTGTGATGATCAGCCGTATTGACCAGCAGCTCCGTGTAAATAAGCTGATGATCGATTATATGGTTGAGAACCGCTCTCTGGTGAATTCCAATAAGAAGAGATACCGTTACATGTTAAGCTATCTGGATATCATTACAACGATTTCCTCGATTCTCTTAATCCGTTCCGGTACAGAAGAAAACCTGCAGAAGAAGCAGGAGCTTTGGGAGTACCTAAAGAAGAAGGACTGGGTGCTATATAAAAGACTACGCTTCGGACTCTTAGGCCAGTGCATGAATCTCCCCGGTAAAGGCGGCCGTATGATTTCCGTGGAAGGATATAAGATCTGCCAGAAGTTTTTCGGATTTAATTAAGAATGATA
>FR902942.1 GCA_000438155.1 Firmicutes bacterium CAG:95 | reverse complement strand
CCGGCAGCTTATGAATGGTCATGGCTGAACTGTTACCTTTTTGTACGTTATTTAAAAACGACTGGCTCATCGATATACTCGGTTTTTATGACAAGATATGGATAGGAAGCGGTGTCACTGGCCGGAGTTTCACTGTCGGGAGAAGGACCGAGGAGTGTAGTGTCAAAGTAAATGGCGTTTTCGGTGAGATAGAGGTCATTTACGGTGATACCGAAGCCGCCGGCCGGCTGCTCACCATAGCCAATTCCAATGTAGAGAAAGCCATTGTCAGAATAAGTGATTTTGAAGGGATTGGGGTGTTTTTCCTGAATGACCTTCTGCATTTCCTCCGGAATGGCATCTTCGGACAAAACAGTGAATTCCAGATTTTTGATCCGGGCGAGGGAATCCTTCTGGTTCTTGCCTGCACAGGCAGTCATGAACAAAAGGACAAGCAGGCAAAACACGGAAAGAAGCCTTGGAAGCATTTTATTTGGAAAGGAGTGGAAAAGAATCAAGTTTTTCATGGAAAACCTCGAAATTAAAATTAAGAATTGGTTTATTTTATGTTTTGAAATCGCATGTTATGATATAATGATATAATAGTTCAGCCATGCAGAAATGATTGTGCAAGATGACCGTGGGAGCTTGCTCACTAAGGGCAGCTTATACAATCATTTCTATAGGGCGGACGCCCGACATGAAATAAGCTGCCGGAAAACACGTATATTTGTTAGGCAATCTGTACAAACCGGCAGCTTATGAATGGTCATGGCTGAACGGCTACTAATGGATAGGACATAAAAGGAAAAACGATAGAGAGGTATTATATGCTGATAATTAAGAATGGTAAGATCATAGATCCTATAGAAGATGCGGTATATCCGGCAGATCTGTATGTTAAGGATGGCGTGATTGCAAGGATTGTAAGAAGGAGTGAGAACTCTTCGGATGAGAGTTGCAGCTGCAGAGAGAAGAAAAACGGATGTACCGATGTGGAGGTAGAAAGCGGATCCGAGGTTTTGGATGCAAAGGGAATGCTGATTGCACCGGGGCTTGCGGATACGCATGTGCATTTTCGGGATCCGGGATTTACATATAAGGAGGATATTCTGTCGGGAGCGGAGGCTGCGAAGAAGGGCGGCTACACGCAGATCGTGCTGATGGCAAATACAAAGCCGTGTGTCGATCAGGTGGAGACCCTGCAATATGTACTTCAAAAGGGGGCACAGACCGGAATCCATATTCACAGTTGCGCGAATGTAACCATGGGAATGGCCGGAAAAGAGCTTGTGAATATGGAACAGTTAAGTGAGGCAGGAGCAGTAGGCTTCACGGATGATGGTGTTCCGATCCTGTCGGAAGAGATGGTCACAAAGGCGATGGAGCAGGCAGCCTTTTACCATAAGCCGATCAGCTTCCATGAAGAGGATCCAGAGTATATTCAGAATAATGGTGTGAATGCCGGTAAGGCAGCAGCCTTTTATGGAATTGGAGGATCGAAGCGGGATGCGGAGATCACCATGATTGAGAGAGATATCCGGCTGGCATTTCAGACGGGAGCAACGGTTGTGATCCAGCATATCAGTACGAAAGAGGGGGTAGAGCTTGTCAGAAAGGGCAAGGCTGCAGGTGCAGATGTCCACGCAGAGGCAACCCCACATCATTTTACCTTGACGGAGGATGCGGTTATTGCGAAGGGAACGCTTGCAAAGATGAATCCACCGCTTCGGGAAGAGGGGGACCGGCAGGCAATTATAGCGGGTCTTCAGGATGGCACAATTGATCTGATTGCAACCGATCATGCGCCGCACAGCAAAGAAGAGAAAGAAAAACCGATTACGGAGGCTCCGAGTGGAATTATTGGTCTGGAAACAGCACTGTCTTTAGGGATCCGCGAACTGGTACAGAAAGGAAGGCTTACCTATCCGCAGCTGATACAGAGAATGAGTACGGCACCCTGTGCACTGTATGGCTTGCAGGGAGGAACGCTGGAGGAAGGGAAAACGGCAGATCTGGTGATTTTTGATCCGGAAGAAAACTGGAGGGTTCAGGAATTTGCATCAAAATCTGCAAATTCTCCTTTTATCGGAGAAGAGCTTCCGGGAGTGGTGCATGCGACCATCTGTGGCGGGCAGATGGTATATCGGAAGTAATTATATGGGAAATATCCAGAGTCATGCAAATCTGGTAAAGATGATTGGAATGCTTGCATTCACGAGTATATTTGACAGATTATATATGGAGAAGTAACCGCATGAGCAAAAGGAAAGCTATTTGGCGGCAATTTTGCGAATGAGGATCTGAATAGGTATTATATGAATAAATTACGCTGCGAAGCAGTGGTTTTATGTAAGAAATCAGGGAAAGGAAAGATTCAATGAATGTTCCGGTTTGGAGTCATTGAAGGAAAAGCAATTATGAGTAAAAAAGCAAAACAAACAGCGATCGTGCTTTCACAGCAGATGCTGGCAGAAGGAATTTATGATCTGTGGCTTGCAACGGAGCTTGCGAAGGAGGCAGGTGCCGGTCAGTTTATCGGAGTTTATCCGAAAAATGCCGCAACCCTTCTCCCACGTCCGATCAGTATTTGTGAGGTCAATGAGGACAAGACGGCACTGCGGCTGGTATACCGCGTTGCAGGAAAGGGTACAAAGGAGTTTTCTTCCTTTGAAAAGGGGGATACGGTAGAGATTCTGGGGATCCTCGGAAACGGATACAAGGTTTCTGAGCTTCTTGCAAAGAATCCGGAGTTTATGGAGATCACCCTGTATGGCGGAGGAATCGGGATTCCGCCGATGCTGCAGCTTTCTAAGGAGCTTGCGGCAGCAGGAAGGAAGCCATCTGTTTTTATCGGATACCGCGATAGTAATCTGTTCCTGAAGGAGGATTTTGAAAAATACGGCACGGTTTATGTGGCAACCGAAGATGGCAGTGTAGGGACGAAGGGAAATGTCCTCACTGCATTAAAGGAAACCGGCGTACAGCCATCCGTGATGATGGCGTGTGGTCCGATGATGATGCTGCGGGCAATCAGGCAGGAGGCTTCGGAGCGGGCTATTCCGGCATACATTTCACTGGAAGAGCATATGGCCTGTGGAATCGGAGCCTGTCTTGGATGTGTGTGCAGGACGACGAAGAAAGACGAACATTCACAGGTTCATAATGCAAGAATCTGCACGGAGGGACCTGTATTTCTGGCTGAGGAGGTTGAGATCTAAATGAACACAAGTGTAACAATCGCAGGAGTAACCTTTAAAAATCCGGTGATGACGGCATCAGGAACGTTTGGCTCCGGTATGGAATATGGTGATTTCGTAGATCTGAACCGTTTGGGAGCCGTTGTGACGAAGGGAGTTGCCAATGTACCGTGGCCCGGCAATCCGACACCGCGTGTAGCCGAGGTTTACGGTGGGATGCTGAATGCCATCGGATTACAAAATCCGGGAATTGATGTGTTTTTAAAGCGGGATATTCCTTTTTTACAGCATTATGACACGAAGATTATCGTGAATGTCTGTGGAAAAACTGTGGAAGATTATCTGGAGGTTGTGGAAAAGTTAAATGACAGTGCGGCGGATATGTTGGAGATTAATGTGTCCTGTCCGAATGTCAAGGAGGGCGCGATTGCCTTTGGACAGAAGGCAGACTGCCTGTTTGATATTACCTCGAAGATTAAAAATGAGGCCAGGAAGCCGATTATTATGAAGCTGAGTCCGAATGTAACGGATATTACCGAGATGGCAAAGGCAGCAGAGGCAGCAGGGGCAGATGCGATTTCCCTGATTAATACGATCACAGGAATGAAGATTGACATTCATAAAAGAACCTTTGCACTGGCGAACAGGACGGGCGGCATGTCCGGTCCTGCGATCAAGCCGGTCGCAGTGCGTATGGTTTATCAGGCCTCCCATGCGGTTAAAATCCCGGTGATTGGTATGGGCGGCATTGCAACAGCCGAGGATGCGATCGAATTCCTGCTTGCCGGAGCAACAGCCGTTTCTGTCGGGGCGGGGAACACCAGCCGTTTCTGTCGGGGCGGTGAACTTTATGAATCCATATGCAACTGTTGAGATCATAGAAGGAATCGAACAGTATATGACAAAGTATGGCGTAGAAGATATTCAGGAGCTGATTGGAGCTGTGAATTAAAAAAATTTCAAGGATCGGAACAGACATATTGACACAAATTGCATAGCTTTGAATAGTTACGAATTTTGTGAATAAACAACCCTTCGTAGGAATACAATGTGAATAAGTAAACCTACGGAGGGATTTTATGGAGCTTCAAAAGCGTTCCTTACATATGGAAACACCCAGGCTTCATGCGTCGAAGCAGGTTGTGCTGGAAGACAATGTGATCATTCCGGACACCAATAAAGATGCGGATAAACTTCTTTTGGATAGAGGAAAAATTACAATAGAGGAGGTCAGCTCTTTTGAAGATGCAGTAACTGTTAAGGGAAAACTGCATTTCAAGGCTTTGTATCTGACCGAAGGAAACCGGGACGGAATTCCGGTCTCTCAGATGGAGGGCAGCATCCCATTTGAAGAAAAGCTGCAGATGGAGGGACTTCGTGCAGGCGAGCATGTACATGTGAAGGCAGTTTTAGAGGAGCTTGGAATTTCCCTGATTAATTCAAGAAAGCTCAGTGTACGTGCGATTATGGTTTTTCATGCAGTGCGCGAAGAGGTGATGGAAGAAGACATTCCGGTTGCTTTATCGGGTGACGAACAGGTGGAATACCGTCGCAGATCTGTGGAAATGGCAACGCTTGCGATGAAGAATCAGGATATTTTCCCGATTAAGGAAGAGATTGAAATTCCCGGAAGCTTTCCGAATATCAGAAGTCTGGTATATTGGGATGCAGAGCCGGTGAATCTGGATTTCCGGATTCTGGATGATAAAATTGCGGTACAGGGAGAACTGAAGGTGTTCTGCATGTATGCAGGAGACGGAGAAAAGGAGGAGCTTTATCATTATGAGACAGCGGTGCCCTTTTCCGGAAGTGTGGAGTGTCCCGGCTGCCGGGAGGGAATGATTCCGGTGATTGAATATGAAGTAGAAAACGGTGAGCTGTCCATCCGGCCGGATTATGACGGTGAAGAGAGGATTCTTTTTGCGGATCTGGGAATCCGGATATTCTATTGCATTTACGAAGAAGAAAACGTGGAAATGATCGGGGACGTATATGGGGTATCCAATGAGGTAGAGGAAAGCAGTAAGCCCATTACCTTCCGCAGGCTTCTGGCAAGGGCAAATGGAAAATGCAAGGTTTCCGGACACTTTAAGGCAGGTCAGGAAGGTGCTGGTATTTACCGGGTAATCCATACGACGGGAGATCTGATTCTGGATGAGCAGGAGGAAACAGAGAACGGAATCCGTTTAAGCGGTCAGATAAAGCTGCGGATTCTGTATGAAGACAGTAATGAGGATAAGCGGTTCGGAGTGATCCGCGGGGAAGTTCCGTTTGAGTATCTTTTAGAGGCAGAAGGAATGATGCCGGGAACGATCAGCTTCGTGCAGCCACAAATGGAGCAGATTGCCGTATCGGTGATTGATACGGACGAAGTGGATGTAAAATGTGTGATTTTATTCCGCGGGGATCTTTTTGCAGCCTGGGAGGAACAGGTGGCAGAGCAGATCACACTTTTTCCACTTGATTTGGAGAAGCAGTCGGCGCTTCCGGGAATCGCGGTCTACCGGATGAAGGACGGAGAGAGTCTGTGGGATATCGGAAAGCGGTATTATGTTTCGATCGAAACCCTGATGCAGACGAATAACCTGACCTCGCAGGAGGTCCGTCCGGGGGAGAAAATCCTGATTGTGAAATAAAGAATATGAAATTAATGAAGTGAAATAAAAAGAAACCGGACTTTCGTTTTCAGAAAAAGCTGAGAATGAAAGCAGCGGTTTCTTTTAATTTTCTTCCTGGTAGGGTTTCTTCTGATTGGTGCGGCCGAGCAGATCTGTATGACTGAATTGTTATAGATTAACAAATTTTTAATGAAAATAAATAAAAAACTATTGAAATTCACTAAAAGTTCTGCTATGCTAATTTTATTAATCAGATGAGCATAGGAAAGAAATTGCAATCAATTATCTATATCTTCTAACTCAAATAAAGGCACTTATATCGTGCAGATATCATGTTTCTACAATTGTAACGGTTCAGACATGCCTATTCATAAGCTGTTGGATGGTGCATATTGGCTAATAAATATATGTGCTTTCCGGCAAGTTACTTCATGTTGGTCATCCCCCTATAGAAAGGATGAAACTGTTTCCTATAATTTATGCTGAAAATCGTTACCCTGTTTGTAATGAATCAGAGCTATAGGGATGAGAACGGGTATGGGATACTGTTCTGCGCATTTTGAAATAAAGAGCAGAATGCACAGCAGTATTTTGCTAAATATGCAGGGGAAAGAACGAAAAGGAGGAGATCTATGGGAAAATATGATACATGTATGCAGGAGTATCTGCAGAATAAGCAGTACTTTGCAGATTTATTTAATGGCTGCTTCTTTCATGGGAGACCGGTGATCTGTGCCAGTGAACTGACAGAAGCCTCGGAAGGATATGTGGTAGATCAGGATAATACCGTTACATCAGAAAAGACCCTGGCCGCTGTGAAGGTGAAGAAGGGCGGGAATGAGGAATGTTTTCAGTGCTCCGGAGATAAGACTCTTGATCAGGCAACCGTTTCAGATGCCGCAGGAACAGAAATTCAGATTGAGAAGAGCAGACCTCGGCCGGGAAGAAGACGAGACACAAAAGCGAAGTTAATGAGAGATGTTAAGATGCAGTTACGTTCCGGAACTGTCTTGCAGGTGCTTGCTGTTGAAAGCCAGAGTTATATTAATTATGGAATGCCTGTACGGATCATGGGATATGATGCGGCGGAATATAATCGTCAGATGAAGGAGCACAGA
>FR902941.1:994-6874 GCA_000438155.1 Firmicutes bacterium CAG:95 | reverse complement strand
GAAAATAACCGGAGCCACCCTGGGAAATAACCAAAGCCGCCGCAGCGAAAAATAACTTGAAGAAAGAAAAAGGAAAACGGAGCCGGAGGCAGAATATTAGAAGTAGAGACTTGTGAAATGGTAGTTTTGGTAGTTTTACGAATGGGTTCGGAGTAGTTACAGCTTGAAGATAAAGGACGTAACCATTGAACATACGAGAAAATCTGGAACAACTGGAAATTGAATATTTAAGTCCCTATGCGGCATACAGCCGCAATTCGAAGGGGAGGCTTCGGGAGGAGGAGCAGTGTGATATCCGTCCGGTCTATCAGCGTGACCGTGACCGAATCCTGCATTCGAAGTCCTTCCGGAGATTGAAGGATAAGACGCAGGTATTTCTGACACCGGAAGGAGATCACTACCGTACCCGTATGACGCATACCCTTGAGGTATCCCAGAATGCGCGGACGATTGCAAAGGCACTCCGGATGAATGAAGACCTGGTGGAAGCCATCGCTTTGGGACATGATCTTGGACATACCCCGTTTGGACATGCCGGGGAGCGTGCACTGAATGCGGTCTGTCCGTATGGCTTTATCCATAGTGATCAGAGCGTGCGCCTCGTGGACATTCTGGAAAAAGGCGGACAGGGACTGAATTTAACCATGGAAGTGCGGGATGGCATTAAGAACCATCAGACGAAGGGCATGCCGTTTACCTTAGAGGGGCAGATTGTACGTCTGTCAGATAAGATCGCTTATATTCATCATGACATGGATGACGCGATCCGTGCAGGAATCCTGAAAGAAAGTGATGTCCCCAAAGAGATTGGTGATGTTATCGGATATACGACAGGAGAGAGGCTGGATCACTTTATTCATGATATTGTGAGTAACAGCTATGGTAAGGACGTTATTGTGATGTCGGAGCCGGTGGCGGATGCCATGAGGAAGCTCCGTGCATTTATGTTTGAAAGAGTGTATCACAACCCGGAGGCGAAGAGTCAGGAAGGCAAGGCAGAAATGCTCATCCAGACGCTTTACAGCTATTACAGGCATCATTTAGAGCTTCTGCCGGTAGATCTTATCAGGCTGCTTGATAAGGACGAGCCGGAAGAAAGGATCGTGTGTGATTATATCAGCTCGATGACTGATCGTTTTGCAATTGCCAAGTATGAGGAAATCTATATTCCCAAATCCTGGCCGAATGTGTAGGCAGATGAATCAGATTCCGCATAGCCTGACACATTTGCTGTGAAAGGTGTAACAATGTGACTTTACAAAGGTGCGATGATGTATTATCCAGATGAATTAGTGGAAGAGGTCCGGATGAAAAACGATATCGTGGATGTCGTTTCCGGCTATGTAAAGATACAAAAAAAGGGAAGCAGCTATTTCGGACTGTGTCCCTTTCATAATGAAAAATCGCCGTCCTTTTCCGTATCGCCCGGCAAGCAGATGTATTACTGCTTTGGCTGTGGGGCGGGGGGGAATGTATTCAGCTTCGTGATGCAGTATGAGAATTTTACCTTCCCGGAGGCGGTTAAAATGCTCGCAGAGCGGGCAGGCGTGAATCTGCCGGAGGTCGAATATACCGAGGAGATGCGTCGGAAGGAAGACCGGAGAAGCAGGCTTTTAGAGATTAATAAGCTTGCGGCAACGTACTTCTTTTATCAGCTTCGCAGTGAGCGTGGCAAGGCCGGACTGGAATATTTGAAAAAACGTGAGCTTTCGGATGAGACGATCCGCCATTGGGGCCTGGGATTTTCCAATGTGACGAGCAACGATCTTGTGAAGTATCTAAAGAGTAAAGGTTATGATGACCAGATCATTCAGGAAGCGGGACTTGCAAGCTTCGATGAACGGTACGGTCTGCATGATAAATTCTGGAATCGTGTGATGTTTCCGATTCAGGACATCAATCACCGTGTGATCGGTTTTGGAGGACGGGTGATGGGAGATGGAAAGCCCAAGTACTTAAACTCTCCCGAAACACCCATTTTTGATAAGAGCCGTAATCTGTACGGACTCAATTTTGCAAGAACCGCACGGACGAATAATATGATTCTCTGTGAGGGCTATATGGATGTCATTTCCATGCATCAGGCGGGCTTTACCCAGGCGGTAGCCTCCCTTGGAACCGCATTTACCGCAGGACAGGCGAACATGTTAAGAAGGTATGCCAGGGAAGTGATCCTCGCATACGACAGTGATGGCGCCGGAGTGAATGCGGCATTGCGGGCAATCGGGATTTTGAAGGAAGTGGAGCTTACCGGTAAGGTTTTAAATCTCGAACCGTATAAGGATCCGGATGAGTTCATTAAGCACGAGGGAGCCGAGAAGTTCCAACAGCGGATTAACGAGGCGGAGAACAGCTTTTTCTTCGAGCTTCGCATCCTGCAAAGAAACTATAACCTGAAGGATCCGGAATCCAAAACGCAGTTCCACCGTGAAATTGCAAAGAAGCTCTGCGAGTTTTCGGAGGATGTGGAACGGGATAACTACATTCAGGCGGTTGCGGACAAGTATCTGATTGGATATGAGAATCTGCGCAAGCTGGTGATGAGTTATGCGTTGAAAACAGGAAATGTACAGCCGGCAGTACGGCCCAAATCCGGCATCCAGCCGAAGAACACACCGGATGAAAACCGGAAGAAGCCGCAGAAGCTGTTTCTGACATGGCTTGTGGAGGAACCGCAGTTATACCCAAGGGTTAAGCAGTATATCTCCGTGGAGGATTTTACGGAGGAGCTGTACCGGAAGGTGGCAGAGAGATTGTTTGAGGATCTTGATAAAGGAGAAATCAATCCGGCAGCGATCGTCAGTCTGTTTAATGACATGGAGGAGCAGCGTGAGGTTGCAGGCGTATTTAATACAAAGCTGCAGGAAATTACAACGAAGCAGGATCGTGAAAAAGCCTTTCACGATATTCTGGTGGCACTTAAGAGAAACAGTTATGAATACTTTTCCAGTCAGCTCGGTGCCGACGTGAATGCACTCAAAAGGGCTATCGAGGGCAAAAAAGCACTGGAAGAACTTGAGAAAACGCATATTTCACTGGATTAAAGCTAATAATGGTAATATTTAGTAACAAGGAAGGATGGAAACACCAATGGATGAAAACGTACAGGCAAAGTTTGAGGAAAAATTAAAGCAGCTTCTTGCTATGGCCAAGAAGAAAAAGAATGTCTTGGAATATCAGGAAATTGTGGATTTTCTGGCTGAACTTGCATTGAATGAGGAACAAATTGAAAAGGTCATCGAGCATCTGGAAAAGAGCGGCATCGATGTGCTTCGAATTACGAATGATGACGATGATGATGTGATTGATGATGAAGAGATCATGCTGTCCGAAGAAGACGAAGTGGATATGGAAAATATCGACCTGTCTGTACCGGACGGAATCAGCATTGAAGATCCGGTCCGTATGTATCTGAAGGAAATCGGAAAGGTTCCTCTTTTAAGTGCTGAAGAGGAAATCGAACTGGCACAGCGTATGGAAGAGGGCGATGAGGCCGCCAAGAAGCGTCTGGCTGAGGCAAACCTGCGTCTGGTTGTCAGCATTGCAAAGCGTTATGTCGGAAGAGGAATGTTATTCCTTGATCTGATTCAGGAGGGAAACCTGGGGTTGATTAAGGCCGTTGAAAAATTTGATTACCGTAAGGGATATAAGTTCTCTACCTATGCAACCTGGTGGATTCGTCAGGCAATCACCCGTGCAATTGCCGATCAGGCAAGAACCATCCGTATTCCGGTGCACATGGTCGAGACAATTAACAAGCTGATCCGTGTCAGCCGTCAGTTGCTGCAGGAGCTTGGAAGAGAGCCGCTTCCGGAGGAAATCGCAGAGGAAATGAACCTTCCGGTAGAACGTGTCCGTGAGATCTTAAAGATTTCCCAGGAGCCGGTTTCTTTGGAAACCCCGATCGGTGAAGAGGAAGATTCCCATCTGGGTGACTTTATCCAGGATGATAATGTGCCGGTTCCTGCCGATGCAGCAGCATTTACCCTGTTAAAGGAGCAGCTCGTTGAGGTTTTGGGAACCCTGACCGAAAGAGAGCAGAAGGTACTCCGTCTCCGTTTCGGTCTCGATGATGGACGTGCCAGAACCCTTGAGGAAGTCGGTAAGGAATTTAACGTAACCAGAGAGCGTATCCGTCAGATTGAGGCGAAAGCACTCCGTAAGCTTCGTCATCCGAGCAGAAGCCGTAAGCTGAAGGACTACCTGGATTAACTAACGATTCAGGGTCTTACAAAAGTAAAGCTGCATAGCGGTGGCTTGGCAAATGGGATCCGGAACAGGGATGGTCCGGATTAGTAAAGAATGGAGTAGGAAATGACAGGGAAAACAGCAGGAGGTGTCCGTCTGTCGGAGAGAATGCTGGCAATTGCGCAGATGGTAAGTCACGGAATGCGTGTATGTGATGTTGGATGCGATCACGGCTTTATATCGATTTATCTTGTAGAGGAGGGGATTGCACCCTCGGTGCTTGCCATGGACATTGGGAAGGGACCGCTGCAGCAGGCACAGAGCCACATTGAAGAAGCAGGACTGCAGGATAGAATCCATACACGGCTGTCGGATGGCTTGACACAGTACCGGGAAGGAGAGGCAGACTGTCTCATTATTGCCGGAATGGGAGGTCCGCTCATGCAGGAGATCCTCTCAAATAAAAAGGTAGAAGATTTCAGGGAGATGATCCTTGCACCACAATCCGAAATCTGTGAATTCCGGAAATTCCTTGCGGATCACGGATTTGAAATTGTGGCTGAAAATATGGTTTTTGAGGATGGAAAATACTATCCTATGATGAAGGTTCAACGGCAGAGTGGGGGAGAGGCAGATCGAAAAGCGTCCTCCATACCGGGAACACAGGATGAGGAAATAGCTTACCGGTTCGGACCGCTTCTGCTTGCACGCAAGCACCCTGTTTTAAGACAGTATTTACATAAGGAAGAGCGTAAAAATATTGAAATTTTGAATTCGCTGAATGCTTATGAGGGGGAACGAATCAGCGCAAGGCGGAATATACTGGAACAGGAATTATTTTTTATCCGGAAAGCGCTGCAGGAAATGGAAGGAGAAGGCTGGCATGGCAAATATTACCATTGACGGGGTGACGAAGGAATACCCGGATGGACTGAAATACGAGGTAATTGCAACGGAATACCAGCAGCAGTATGATAACATGATTGCGCTGGTTCTTGAAAACGGCAAGATCCGGGAACTGATCAAGCCGGTACATAAGGACTGTACGTTGTCCTTTTTGACCTTAAAGGATGTGATCGGGCATAAAACCTATGTCCGTACTGCCATTATGACACTGATTAAATCGGTGTATGATGTGCTGGAGGATAAGGAAATTACGAAGGTAAACGTAGAATTTGCCATCGGTCAGGGCTATTACATCAATATCAGGATGGATGAAAAGCTGACCCGGGAAATGGTAGAGAAGATCCGGCAAAGGATGAAGGAGCTGGTGGATGCTGACCGTCCGATCACCAAGCGGTCTTATCCGGTTGATGATGCGGTAGAGCTGTTCCGTAAGTATAAGATGTTCGATAAGGTGAACCTGTTCCGTTACCGCCGGGGATCTTCCGTCAATATCTATTGTCTGGACGGTTATTATGACTATTATTACGGATATATGCTGCCAAGCACCGGATATCTCAAATATTACGATGTCATGCAGTATGAGGAAGGTCTGTTACTGTTGATTCCGGGTGCAACCGAGCCGGATAAGATTGATTTCTTTGAGCCGAGGGAAAAGCTGTTCCATGAGCTGAAAACCGCGACCCAGTGGGGAGAAAGCATTGAAATTGAAACGGTTGGAGACTTAAATAATGCGATCTGCAGTGGGGATGTGAATGATATGATCCTCATGCAGGAGGCTCAGCAGGA
>FR902941.1:0-973 GCA_000438155.1 Firmicutes bacterium CAG:95 | reverse complement strand
AGCAGGAACGCAGAATCGGTGAGATTGCACAGGAAATCGTAAGGCGTGGGGATGTAAAGTTCGTGTTGATCGCAGGCCCGTCCTCATCAGGTAAAACCACGTTTTCCCACCGCTTATCGGTACAGCTCCGTACCTACGGACTGGTGCCGCATCCGATCGGGCTGGATGACTATTTTGTAAACCGGGATAAGACCCCCAGGGATGAGAATGGAGATTACAATTTTGAATGTCTTGAAGCCATTGATGTGGCACAGTTTAATGAGGATATGCAGCGCTTGTTAAAGGGAGAAAGAGTCGAGCTGCCTTCCTTTAATTTCAAGACAGGACTTCGCGAATATAAGGGTAATTTTAAGCAGCTAGGACCGGAGGATGTGCTTGTGATTGAAGGAATCCATGGATTGAATCCAAAGACCACAGCAGAACTTCCTGACGACAGTAAGTTTAAAATTTATATTAGTGCCTTGACAAGTCTTAACATTGACGAGCATAATAGAATACCGACGACTGATGGAAGGCTGATCCGCCGTATGGTAAGGGATGCCAGAACAAGAGGCGCCAGTGCGAAGCGGACGATTGAGATGTGGCCCTCCGTACGCCGTGGTGAGGAAGCATATATTTTCCCTTTTCAGGAAAGTGCGGATGTGATGTTTAATTCCGTGCTGATTTATGAGCTTGCCGTACTCAAACAGTACGCAGAGCCGTTGTTGTTCAGCATTCAGAAGGGAGAACCGGAATATTACGAGGCAAAGCGACTCCTAAAATTTCTCGAATACTTCCTTGGCATTGACAGTGAAAACGTTCCCAATAACTCCATCTGCCGTGAGTTTATCGGGGGAAGTCTGTTCAACGTCTGATAACTGATAAGCCATGCATCTGCCATTGACACACTTTCCTGGAAGCTTGCAGGGCTCATAATTAAATGATGCCAGGGGCAAAAGCCCCTGACTTTGATACCTACGGATTGCTTCGTGCT
>FR902940.1:92809-100020 GCA_000438155.1 Firmicutes bacterium CAG:95 | reverse complement strand
AAAAGTAATTAAAATCGGCAGCTTATGAATGGCATGGCTGGACAAATGTGCAGAGAGGATAACGCAATGGGATATCAGAATCTTGTATTTGACAAAGAAAGTGTATTTTTAGTAACCGGTGGTGCCGGTTTTATCGGATCGAACCTCTGTGAAGCAGTTTTGAATATGGGCTATAAGGTACGATGTCTGGATAATCTTTCCACCGGCAAATATGAAAATATTGAGCCGTTTACACAGAATCCCCGTTTTACGTTTATCAAAGGAGATATTCGTGATCTGGATACCTGTATGGAAGCAACGAAGGGCGTGGATTATGTGTTGAATCAGGCCGCATGGGGGAGTGTACCCAGAAGCATCGAGATGCCTCTTCTGTATGAGGAAATCAATATCCGTGGAACCTTAAATATGATGGAAGCATCCAGACAGAATGGGGTTAAGAAGTTTGTTTATGCATCCAGCTCTTCCGTATACGGAGATCATCCGGTACTTCCGAAGAAGGAAGGACAGGAAGGAAAGCTGTTATCCCCTTATGCACTGACGAAGCATGTGGACGAGGAGTACGGCAGACTTTATAAAGTGCTGTATGGCCTTGACACCTATGGCATGCGCTATTTTAATGTGTTTGGGCGCAGACAGGATCCGAATGGTGCGTATGCAGCGGTGATCCCGAAGTTTATTAAGCAGTTAATGGGTGGCGAGACTCCTACAATCAATGGAGATGGCAGACAGTCCAGAGACTTTACCTATGTTGAGAATGTTGTAGAAGCGAACTTAAAGGCATGTCAGGCTTCTTCGGAAGCTGCCGGTGAGGCATTTAATATTGGAGCAGGCGGCAGAGAATTTCTCATTGACGTTTATCACAATATCTGCAAGGCTTTGAATAAAGAGGTTGAGCCGAACTTCGGTCCTGACCGTAAGGGAGATATCCGAGATTCCAATGCGGATATCAGTAAGGCGAGGGAATTGCTTGGCTATGATCCGGATTATGACTTTGCCAGGGGAATAGCACTTGCCATTGACTGGTACAGGGAAAACCTGTAAGGAGAAGCGGGAATGGACAAGCCGGTTAAAATTCTGCAGATTGTCGGATCCATGCATCCGGGAGGAATCGAGAATTTTGTAATGAATCTTTATGAGCATATTGATCGGGAACAATTTCCCTTCGATTTTGTTGTGCATAAGCAGCAGGCAGGAGATTATACAGAGAGAATCGAAGAGCTGGGAGGTAAGAGCTATTTACTTTCACGACTGACACGTAATCCCATTCGGAATCTTCGTGGAATCTACCGGCTGGTGAAGGAGAATCATTATGACATCGTGATCCGCCATACACCTAATGCTCTCATTGCACCACAGCTTCTTGCAGCGCGTCTGGCAGGTGCACATACAATCTGTCACGCGCACAGTGAGACGGACAGGCAGAAGGTGCTTCATATACTTGGAAAAGGATTGCTTAAAATTGCTGCTGAACGAAGAATTGCCTGTTCTGTAAATGCAGGAAGATGGATGTTTGGAAAGCAGCATTATGAAATCGTACACAATGCAGTAGATATCTCTTTATTTCAGTATTCAAGGGAAAAGGAAGAAAGCATCCGGAAAGAATTTCAGCTTGGAGAACGTCATATTTACGGGCATGTCGGGAATTTCGTATGGTCAAAGAATCATTTACTGATGCTGCAGATTTTTAAAGAAATTCAGAAACAGGATCCGGAAGCAGTACTGTTCTTTGTCGGGCAGGGGACCATGCAGAAGGAAATTGAAGAAAAAGTGCAGGAGCTGTCACTTCAGGACAGTGTGATTCTTACAGGCGTCCGCAAGGATGTGCCGGTATTGATGTCTGCATTTAATGTATTGCTGTTCCCATCGGTATATGAGGGACTTCCGCTTACTTTAATTGAAGCGCAGGCGGCAGGGCTGCCCTGCCTGATTTCAGACAGCATTACAAGGGATGTGATCGTGACAGAAGGGCTGGTGAAGCCGTATTCGTTGGAAAAACAGCCGGAAGACTGGGCTGTAGAAGCAGTTCGTATGGTGAGAGAGAATAGTGACTCCACCAGAGAATGCCAACGGGAGCAGATTGTGAAAGCAGGATATGATTTGGATGCATTGGTAAAATGGTATCAGGACTATTTTACCCGGATTATTACCGGATAGAGTAAAATAGCCCGGGGAGGTATTTATGCAGAACAATAAAAAAACGGATGAGAATAAGCCTCTGCATGTCCTTCATGTGTTTGGCAGGTTAAATCGCGGCGGGGCTGAAAGCCGCGTTATGGATCTGTACCGGAACGTAGATCGTACCAGAATACAGTTTGATTTTATGCAGCACACCACAAAGGTGTGTGATTTTCAAACGGAAATCGAACAGTTGGGAGGAAAGGTTTATCACGTTCCTCCTTTTCGCTTTTGGAATTATTTTTCCTATTGTAAGGCATGGAAACAGTTCATTAAGGAACATCCGGAGATCCGGATTGTGCACGGACATATGACGAGTACGGCATCCATTTATCTTCCTATTGTGCGGAAAAAAGGTGTTTTTACGATTGCACATTCGAGAAATGCCGGTGTGGATAAAGGAATAAAAGGTAAGCTTACGAAATTCCTGCGCCGGAATCTGAAAGAAAAATGTGACCGATGCTTTGCCTGCTCGAAGCTTGCAGGCGAGGCTGTGTTTGGAAAAAAAGCGATGGAACAGGGAAGGGTAACGATCATTCCCAATGCCATTGATGCAGCTAGATTTACCTTTGATCCTGAAGTGCGCAGACAGAAACGGGAAGAACTACACATTCAGCCGGAAGAGCTCCTGATTGGAGAGGTTGGCCGGTTTGATCCACAGAAAAATCAGAAATATGCAGTGGAGATTCTGGCAGAATGCAGAAGGAAGAATTTCCCGGCAAAGCTGATTCTGATCGGAGAAGGTCCGCTGATGGAAACGGTGCGGCAGCAGGTGGAGGAGCGCCAGCTTCAGGAATACGTGATTTTTACCGGTCTACAGAAGAATGTCGTGCCTTTTTATCAGGCGATGGATTTCTTTCTGCTTCCATCCTTTTATGAGGGGCTGCCGGGAGTGGCTGTCGAAGCACAGGCGAGCGGATTACGGGGAATCCTGTCCGATGCAATTACGACAGAAGCAGCGATGACCACTCTGATGGAATTCCGTAGCGTACAGGAACCGGCCATAGTCTGGGCAGACCGGATCATTGCCTGTGGACATTATGAAAGACAGAATACATTAAATGAGATGCAGGAGGCTGGATTTGATGTGAAGAATCTGGCAAAGCGGTTGCAGGATTTTTATCTGCGTGTGAATAAAGATCATACACAGAAGTTTTGAGATGGAGAACTGAAATGGAGAAGCGGAAAATTGTATTTCATTTAAACTGTCTGGAACATGGCGGTGCAGAACGGGTTGTTTCGAATCTGGCCAATCAGTTTGGACGGGAAGGATATGAGGTAATCGTAGCAACAGAGTGGAAGGGAGAAGAAGAGTTTCCTCTTATTCCACAGGTGAGGCGGGAAATCGTAGGATTGAAACCGGGAGATGAGAAGAAATCCAGAGCTGCCAAGTTCCTGCTTCGCATCAGGTACTTAAGAAAGTTTCTTAAGAAGGAAAGGCCGGATATGGTGATCGCATTTGCACATCGGGCAATTTATCGGGCACTGTCATCAACCTGGGGAACAAAAATTCCGGTGATTGTATGTTGCCGTACAGATCCTGTCGGACATTATGATTCTATATCAGATAAGATCCAGATTAAATTGCTGTTTCCATATGCAGCGGGTGCTGTCTTTCAGACCTATGGACAACGGGATTTTTTCAGACCATATCTGCAGGATAATTCCTGTATTATATTAAACGCAGTTAATCCGAAATATATGGAAGTAGAACGACCTGTTGAGCGTAGGAAAGCAGTAGTACAGTCAGGACGTCTGGTTAGTATGAAGAATCAGGCAATGTTGATTGATGCTTTTGTAAAGGTTCATGAGAAGCATCCGGATTATATTCTCCAGTTTTTTGGTGGGGATTCCGGTGACGGAACCAAAGAAAAGCTGATGAAGAAAATTAGTGACTATGGAGCGCAGAATTATATTTTCCTTATGGGGGATTCGGATCAATTAGAAAAGGATTTGGCAGATGCTTCTGTTTATGCATTTTCATCTGATTGGGAAGGACTACCTAATGCACTTATAGAGGCTATGACGTTGGGACTTCCCATTGTGGCGACAGATTGCCCATGCGGAGGACCCGCAACCATTATGACGAATGAAATTGATGGTCTGTTAATTCCTGTTAAAGATGTGAAAGCTATGGAAGATGGAATTAATCGTTTGCTTGAGGATCGGATATTAGCTGAAAGGCTGGGGAACGAAGCCAGAAAAATTGTGGATCGGGTTAATGTTTCTTTTGTTTTTGAACAATGGAGGGATTTTATTGAGGATCGTGTACAGGCGTGGAATCGGTAAGACATCTGGTGTGTCTTGTTTTATCAGAGAATTGCAATAAGGAGCATTGGCATGTGTGGAATATGCGGCTTTATTTCAAAACAGAATATTACCAGGGATGAGCTTCATGCGATGAATGAAACCATGATTCATCGTGGCCCGGATGATGGCGGCGTAGAGATTTATCCTATGAAGCAGGGATATTCCATCGGACTTGCACAGCGTCGTCTTGCCATTTTGGATTTATCTTCACTGGGGCATCAGCCGATGCATTCGGCAGATGGCAGAGTGAGTGTTGTTTATAATGGAGAAATCTATAACTTCCGGCAGATTCGTGAGGAATTGAAGGGATATCCCTTTATTTCGGATTGTGATACGGAAGTAATTATTGCCGCGTACTTAAAGTGGGGGATTTCCTGTGTGGATCACTTTAATGGGATGTTTGCGATCTGTTTGTATGACCGGGAGGGCGATATCGTATATCTGATTCGTGACCGCATTGGCAAGAAACCACTGTATTATGAGATTGAGGATGGCAATCTCTATTTTGGATCAGAATTAAAGCCGTTAATGAAACGTCCGGGGTTCCGGGAAGAGATCCGTACCGATGTATTGCCACGCTTTCTTTATCAGCAATATATTGCGGAGCCGGACACGATCTTTAAGAATGTATATAAATTACGTCCGGGAGAAATCCTGTCCTTTTGCTATGGAGGGGTGAAAACCTGGAAATACTGGGATATTAAGAAGATTTACCATGAAATGAAGCAGCAGCCTGTAAGGGACTATGCAGAAGCAAAGGAGACCTTAAAGGAGCTTCTGAAGGAATCGGTAAAGAGAAGAATGATTGCCGATGTGCCGCTCGGGGCATTCTTAAGCGGAGGTTATGATTCTTCCTTAATGACAGCCATTGCACAGGAAATTTCGGACACACCGGTCAAGACCTTTACGATAGGCTTTCCGGTAGAGCACTATAATGAAGCAGAATATGCCAAAGAGGTAGCAGAATTTCTCGGAACGGATCACACGGATCTGTATATTGATGAAGCCCGGATGTTTGATCTTGTCAGCAGCATTCCTGTATATTATGATGAACCCTTTGCAGATTCTTCCCAGATTGCGACCATGCTGGTATCAGAGCTTGCCAGAAAACGTGTAACGGTTGCTCTTTCCGGCGATGGAGGCGACGAATTCTTCTGTGGCTATAATGTGTATGACAAGGTTCATCAGGCACAGCAGCTGGACAGGCTTGGAGAAATGGCGCATGGTATTTGCAACATTCCGGGCGTCTGTTCGTTGAAGCTGGAAGAAAAACTTCCGTTTTCCGTGCGTGCGATTGCCGGTAACCGGCCTAAGGAGACGAAAACACAGTTTGCTTATAATAAATATGAGCCCATTGCCCGTAGAATGGTTCAGGGTGAGCAATTATCCTGTTTTTATCCGGTAGAAAGCAGTTATGACGTAAAGAACTGGCAGATCCGCAGGATGCTGCTTGATATGGATACGTATCTTCCGGGGGATATTCTTTGTAAGGTGGATCGCGCCTCTATGAAATATTCTCTGGAGGCAAGGTGTCCGATTCTGGATAGAGAGGTTATGGAATACTCCTTCCGGATTCCCCATGAGATGAAATATCAGCAGGGAATTAAGAAGAAAATTCTGAAAGATATTGCATATGATTACCTGCCGAAGGAATTGTTAGAGCGTCCGAAGACAGGATTTGCCGTACCGATGGATCAGTGGCTGCATGGTCCACTAAAAGAACAACTGTTATCCTATTCGAATAATACTTTCCTGAAAAAACAGGGAATTTTTGATCCGGAATATACGTCGATGCGGGTGGCACAGTATCTTGGAACCCGGGATGCCGGACCTTCAACCGGGGCGAATTATTCCAAACTGATGTGGGCGTTTTTTGTATTCCAACAGTGGTTTGAGACCTATAGGAGATAGATAAGATGCATATTGCCTGTATGATAGGATCCCTGTCTAAAGGGGGATCTGAGCGTGTAATGTGTAATTTAATACAGTATTTTATAGAACATAATCACCAGGTTACATTAGTTACTCAATATAAAGGGAATGACGAATATCCGTTGGATGATCGGGTAAATCGGATAATATCTGATATTAATCCGGAGAGGGTTGGAAATAACAGGGTGCTTAATTTCATCCGCCGCTTTCAGAAATTGCAAAATATCTGGAAAACGGAGAAGCCGGATGCTATTCTGGTGTTTATCGGAAAGAATAATTTTATGGCACTTTTAACGGCGTGGGGCTTGCATATTCCGGTTGTGGTATCAGTACGGGCGGATCCTAATCAGGAGTATCCGAACCGATGGATGCGTTTTATGGCACGTCACCTGTTTAAGAAAGCTGCCGGAGTGATCCTTCAGACCAGAGAGTGTATGGAGTTCTTTCCGAAGGCCGTGCAGCGCAAATCAGTGATTCTTCATAATCCTGTGAACGAGGTATTCTTTGAGAATCCTTATGAAGGAGATCGGGAACACACAATAGTTACAGTAGGAAGAATAGATGAAAATAAAAATCAGGCGCTTCTTTTACGTGCCTTTGCAAGGATCGCGGCGGACTACCCGGACTATCAGATCCTTCTTTATGGAAAAGGAGATCAGGAGGAGAACCTAAAGCAGCTTGCAGATAGTTTAGGAATTGCAGAGCGTGTCACTTTTGCCGGAAATGTATCCGATGTAGCTGATAAAATTAGAAAAGCAGGTGTTTTTGTATTGCCCTCCAACACAGAAGGAATG
>FR902940.1:17973-92787 GCA_000438155.1 Firmicutes bacterium CAG:95 | reverse complement strand
GAAGGAATGCCGAACGCGTTAATTGAAGCCATGGTATCAGGACTCCCGGTTATTGCAACAGATTGTCCCTGTGGAGGTCCAAGAGAGCTGATTGACCATGGTAAAAATGGATTACTGACCCCGGTTGATGACGTGGAGAAAATGAAAGAAAACCTGCAATCCGTGTTAAACAACTCGCAAAACGCATATCAAATGGGGCAGAATGCGAGAAAAACAACAGATATTTATCGTGAGGAAATTGTTTATCGGGAGTGGATGGATTATCTGATGAGTGTGATCGGAAAAAACAGATAATCCAGTAAAAATCAGTAATTCGAAGCGGCTTATAAATGATCTCAAGACGAAAAACGGAGAAAAAATATGTGTGGAATCGCAGGATTCTGTAATTTTCACGGATCAGTGAAAATGCAGGAAGAAAATTTGGAAAAAATGAAACAACGAATGCTTCACCGTGGTCCGGATGCCGGAGGAAGCTATATTTCGGAAGATGGCAAAGTGGCATTGGGACATCGCAGATTATCCATTGTGGATCTTTCTGAAGCCGGTCTTCAACCCATGAAATCCCATAGCGGTCGTTACGTTATGGTTTATAATGGGGAGATCTATAATTATAAGAAGCTTTCCCAAAAGCTTCTTAATGAAAAGAAAGTGGAACGGTTCCGGGGAACCTCCGATTCTGAAGTGATTCTGGAAGCATTTGAAGCATATGGGGTGGAAGAGGCGATAGCGCAGTGTAAGGGAATGTTTGCCATTGCACTTTATGATACGAAGGAGCAGAAGCTGTATCTATTGCGTGACCGTATCGGTGAGAAGCCTTTGTATTATGGCTTTATGGGAGATACCTTCGTGTTTGCTTCCGATGTGGCCTGTATTGCTACTCTGGACGGTTTCAAGAATCCTGTTAATAAAGATGTACTGGGTATTTACTTTATTCATGGATATATCCCGGCGCCCTATTCTATTTATGAAAATATCTATAAATTAGAACCGGGATGCATTCTTGAAATTAAATCAACATTTAAGAAATATGGCATTTCAACCTACTGGTCCATCAAAGAGGTGGCGCAACATGGACAGGAGCATCTGTTCAAGGGAACTTATGAAGAGGCAGTGGATGAGCTGGAACGCCTGTTAAAAGCATCCATTCAGGATCAGATGATGGCGGATGTACCGGTTGGCGCCTTTTTATCTGCAGGAATTGACAGCAGTACGGTAGTTGCCCTGATGCAGTCGCTGCATCCGGATAGGGTGAAAACATTTACCATCGGCATGGAGGATGAAAAGTATAACGAAGCTGTCTACGCTAAGGAAATTGCGGCTTATTTGGGGACGGAACATACCGAACTATACATCACTGAGGAGGATGCCAGGAGTGTTATTCCGAAAATTCCCTTTATCTTTGGAGAGCCGTTTGCAGATTCTTCCCAGATTCCGACTTATCTTGTAAGCAGGATGACAAGGGAACATGTGACCGTATCGCTTAGCGGTGATGGTGGGGATGAACTGTTTTGTGGATATAATTCATATATGTCAGTCGATCGGCTGTGGAACAGAATTAGGCAGGTGCCGTATGGCATTCGTAAGCTGGCAGGTGAGTTGGTACTGCATAGTCCGCTTGCCAATAAGGAAACATACCGGGTTAAAGGAACACTTCTTGGTGCCAGGGGAGCATCCGATCTTTACCGGCTATCCATGGAGAGGGAGCCGATAATCAGGAAGATTGCGTTATCTAAGAAAGAATTACCATATAAATACACCGAGTATGATCCGGAATTTTTAAGAGAAACGAACCATAATATCATGTTAATGGATATGTTAATGTATCATCCGGATGATATTCTTGTGAAGGTGGACCGGACAGCGATGGCAGTTTCACTGGAAACCCGTGTTCCAATGCTGGATAAAGATGTGGTAGAATTTGCATGGACCCTTCCGGTTGAATTTGAACGTCAGAACGGTGTAGGAAAACGGATCTTAAGAGATGTCCTGTACCGTTATGTTCCGAAAGAAATGATGGAACGCCCCAAAAAGGGATTTTCCATTCCAATCCAGAAATGGCTGAAGGAAAAGGAGCTTCGTGAGTGGGCAGAAAATCTGATTGACAGGAAGACGCTCTGTCAACAGGGGATTCTCAATCCGGATGTCGTCTGGAAAATGTGGACAGACTTTATCGAAAAAGATGAATGGAGAATTCAGATCTGGTATGTTCTGATATTCCAGGAATGGATGAGTTATGTACTTTAATTCCTATGTATTTATTCTGTTCTTTCTTCCTCTTTCTGTGATCGGATATTTTCTGTTGCAGAAAAGAGGATGGAGAAAGGCGGCAGCTGTTTATATCATCGGAATGACACTGTGGTTCTGCGGATATGGAAATCCGTGGAATGCAGTGATTTTTGTATTACTTATTTTTATGAACTATGGCTTTGTTATCCTGCTCAGGCGAAAGAAAAATCATACAGAGGCTGCCGGCAGTGGTGAAAACGCAAGTGATACGAAAAATGGGAGCAGACAGAAAAAATGGGTACTCACAGCAGGAATTTTACTGGATGTAGTGATTCTGATTTTTTTCAAATTTTCCGGCAGGCTTCCTCTGGGAATCAGTTTTTATACCTTTCAGTTAATTGCGTACCTCATGGATACCTATCGTGCAAAGTGTGAAGATCAGACTTTTTTTGAGTATCTGCAGTTCATGTGCTTCTTTCCGCGATTCCTGCAGGGGCCTATCGTGCTTCAGGAGGATTTTATTCCGCAGCTCCGGGCAGAAAACAGGAGCATTCTTTCCTATGATCATTTAGGAAGAGGGCTTTACAGCTTTGCCCTCGGACTTGGAAAGAAGGTTCTGCTTGCAGATTCCCTTGCGAAAATTGTCAGTCAGGGATATGCAGATGTGGCAGCACTGAATTCAACAGAAGCGTTACTCATTATGGTCTGCTATTCATTGCAGCTTTATTTTGATTTCAGTGGCTATTGTGACATGGCATCCGGAATTGCCCTGATGTTTAACGTAAATCTACCGGTGAACTTTCATTCGCCATACAAAGCAGCTTCCATATCGGAATTCTGGGACCGCTGGCATATGACATTAACGAGATTCTTTACGCGATATGTGTATATTCCACTTGGAGGAAGCCGGAAAGGAACGGCAAGAACCTTACTTAATATCATGATTATTTTCTTATTAAGTGGCTTCTGGCACGGAACGAACTGGACCTTTCTTGTCTGGGGAGCGCTCCATGGTCTGTGCATGGTCTTTGAACGGGTTACCGGATATGAGAAGTGGAAGCTTCCCCATATGCTAAAAGTAGCATGGAATTTTATGCTTACAACATTTGCATGGAGTATTTTCCGTGCGGAATCCCTGTCGCAGGCAGGGCAGCTTTGGAACCGTCTCTTCACAGGTGGAATCGGCAAGATCAGTGGGCAAATAACAAGTGTTTTTAATGACACAATGGAAATCCGGCTTCTCGTCAGAATGAAGCTTTTACCATTTCTTTCGGGACATCCGGGGATGCCGGCCGTTGTGATGACCGTGGTACTTCTGATTGCCTGCTTCTTTATGAAAAATACCACGCAGAAGACAGAACAGATGAAATGGAATGCATGGAAGATGCTTGTAACCGTAGGGCTATTATTCTGGAGCGTAATGTCTCTTGCGGACATTACACAGTTTTTATATGTAAATTTCTAAGTATTGATGAAATAAAACAGAGAAATTTAATTTGGATTTGATTTTAATAAAACATAAACTCTATAGATATGTATGAAGTGAAATTGGATAAATTCGGGAAAGGAGGATAGCAGGGTGAAAGCAGCTCAATCATCAGAGGATAATGCAAAGATTACAGAGTCTGAGAATAGCCGCAAGGCGAAACGTTGGTTTTTCAGCACATTAGTACTGCTGACTGTTTTACTCATTGGTACTGCTGCCATGGTAATTTTCGTGGATCCTTATTTTCATTACCACAAGCCGTTGTCCTTTTTGTCCTACCGGATTTATGAGGAGCGTTATGTGAATGATGGAATTTCACGGCATTTTACTTATGATGCTGTGATTACCGGAACCTCCATGGCTCAGAACTTTAAGACAAGCGAGCTGGATGAACTGTTTGGCACGCATTCCGTGAAGGAACCATTTTCTGGCGCAGATTTCAGGGAATTGAGTGAGAACCTTAACCGGACGCTGCAGTATGGGCAGGAGGTTAAGATGGTGGTAATGCCATTGGATTACAATGCTCTCCTTCAGGCTGCCGATTGGCAGAAATATGAGGAATACCCGACCTATCTGTATGACAATAATATATTTAATGACGCGCGTTATGTATGGAATAAAGCGATTTTTTATCATGGAGTGGTGGCAGATCTGCTGCGAACCGTAAGCGGAGAACCGTCGACTACCATGGATGAATATTCCTCGTGGGTGCATGAGACCGGGTTGGAGCATATCATGGCTTCTTATACCAGGGAAGACCAGCATCCGGTAGAAGACCCTTCCTTTAACGAGGAGGACCGCAAAATGGTAGAAGAAAACATTACAAAGAATATTGTTGATCTGGTCAACCGTTATCCGGATACGGAGTTTTATTTTTATTATCCGCCCTACAGTATCTGCTACTTTGACGGACTCTATCTGCAAAATGCATTGACCAGGCAGTTAGAAGCAGAACGGCTTACGACAGAGCTTTTGTTGCAATGTCCGAACGTAAAGTTGTATAATTTCTTTGACCAGACACAGGTTATCTGTAATCTGGATTACTATAATGATACGGTGCATTATTCTGCGGAAGTAAGCTCCATGATTCTGAACTGGATGAAGGAAGGAACAGGACTCATTACGAAAGACAATTATGAACAGAAGCTTTCGGAAGAAGCAGATTATTTTAACCATTATGATTATGACAGTATTTATGCAGTACTGGGTGAGGTGACGCCATGATAATCATTCGTATGTCCGGAGGACTGGAACGGCAGATGTTCCAGTATGCCCTGTACATGAAGCTTACAGCGATGGGGCGTGAAGTGAAATTTGATGATATCAATGAATATCGGGACGAGAAGGCGAAACCAATTATGCTTTCGGTGTTCGGCCTGACTTATCCACGGGCCACATGGGATGAAATTAATGCATTTACTGACGGCTCTACAAAATTATGGGCTCGTCTTCGGCGGATCTTTGGCAGACGTAGAACCAATATTTATCGGGAAAAGGGATATTATGATCCGCAGGTGCTTGCCATGGAGGAAGGATATCTGGATGGAAGTTTTCAGAGTGAAAGGTATTTTGCAGATATCAAAGGAGAGGTACGGAATGCATTTCAATTCCCGCATCTTGCAGGAATGCATCTTCCGGAAGCTGTTTATGATTCTACGGTAGAGCTGCTTCAGCGGATCAGAGAGACTAAGGCGGTTGGAATACATATCCGGCGGAGTGATTCAAGACCGAATGAGGAATTATATGAGAATATCTGTACACCGGATTATTATCGTGCAGCAGTGAATTATATACAGGAACGATGCCCGGATGCCACTTATTATATTTTCAGTAATGAACCAAAGTGGATTAAGGGATGGATGAAGGATCTGATTAAGAGTCAGATTACCGAAGACATGACCAGAGAGCAGATTGTAGCGATCCGGAAGCGGTTCGTTATGGTACAGACGAATACAGAATATACTTCATATCTGGATTTGCTGCTGCTGCAATTATGTAAGCATAATATTATTTCCAATTCAAGCTTCAGCTGGTGGGGAGCATGGCTGAACGACCATGCAGATAAAATTGTCATTGCACCGACACCATGGATGAACAATTCCCAGGGAGAGGAAATCTATACAGAGGGAATGGTTCTGATCAACGGAAAGGGTAAAGTGGAACACAGGGTAAAATAAATGGATATCATTCGTATGGAAGGCGGATTGGGAAATCAGCTTTTTCAATATGCCTTATACCGGCAGCTGCAGTTTATGGGCAGAACGGTTAAGATGGATGTGACAACCGAATATGGAAGAGAGCATGACAGACAGCAGATGTTGTGGGCATTTGATGTTCATTATGAGGAAGCCACGCAGGAGGAAATTAACCGCCTGACGGATGGCTTTATGGATCTTCCGTCGAGAATCCGCAGGAAGCTTACCGGGCGCAGAACGAAAAAATATGCAGAGGCAGACAGTAATTTCGATCCGCAGGTACTTTTGAAAACACCGGTATATCTGACGGGATACTTTCAGAGTGAGAAGTATTTTAAGGATGTGGAAGGAATACTGCATACAGAACTTGGGTTTTCTGACCGGATTTACGATGGAATTTCAGAGGTATTTGCAGACCAAATAAGGAATTATCAGAAACAGATCCGTGAGACAGAATCGGTATCCCTTCATGTCCGTCGTGGAGACTATCTGGAGCATCCTGAAATATACGGTATGAGCTGTACTATGGAATATTATCAGGCCGGAGTGAGGTATATCCGCGAACGCCACCCGGATGCAGAAATTTTTGTATTTACCAATGATCCGGTCTTTACAGAAAAGTGGCTTCAGGAGAACTTCCTGGGTGATTTTACCCTGATACAGGGAACGAGCGAAGAAACAGGATATCTGGATCTGATGCTGATGAGCCAGTGTAAACACCAGATCATGGCAAATTCGAGCTTTAGCTGGTGGGGGGCATGGCTCAATCCGAATAAAGATAAGATTGTAGTGGCTCCTGAGCCGTGGTTTGGGGATCGGAATTTTCATGATATTTATACAGAAGAAATGATTCGGATTTCACCCCGTGGGGAGGTTAAGAAACATGGTTGAAACACCGTTAATCTCAGTGATTATTACAGCTTATAATGTGGAAAAATATATCAGGCAATGTATTGAGAGTCTTTTAGCCCAGACTTTTGCCTCTATAGAGTTTATTCTGGTAGATGATGGATCTACAGACCGGTCGGGAGAAATCTGTGATCAATATGCACAGCAGTATGAGAGAATTCAGGTAATTCATCGTCCAAACGGAGGACCTTCTGCAGCACGGAATGCAGGGCTTGCGATAGCCAGGGGAAAGTACATCGGGTATGTGGATGGGGATGACTGGATTGAACCGGAAATGTATCAGAAAATGTATGATGCCTGTGAACAGAATGGGGCTCAGATGGCAATCTGTTCCTACCGCCAATGGGGAGAAGGGGCAGAAAAAATGAATCCTACCGGGAATGTGCTTGTTTTATCCAAAATGGAGGCCATGGAATTATATATTATGGGGGACAAACAGTATCATATTTACAATTCAGTATGGAGTAAGCTGTTCCTGCGGAGCCTGATTGATAATCTTCGTTTTCAGGAGGGGCACAAATCGGAGGATATCATGTATACAACCTGTACGCTGGGAAAAGTAGAAACCTGTGTATTTGTTGATGAACTGCTTTACAATTACCGAATTGACAGGACAGACAGTATTATGAACAGCAAGTTGGAAGAGAGAAGATTTGAGGATGAAATTCCGTTTATAAGAGAACAGATTGCATACCTTAAAGGATTAGGAATGGTTGACTTGTCCGAGAAGGCATCCTATCAGTTTTATCGTCGCCTGCTGTACTATTATCTGGATTTCAGAAAACGGAAAATGAATCGTGCTGCAAGAAAAATCATACATTTTTTGCGTGAGGAAAAATATAAAATTGTGCAGATTTACAGGAAAGAATATGTACCAATGGGAGACAGGGTAAGAATGCAGATAGCGCTTCATATACCGATTATTTATTACCTTCTGTCTACGTTATATAGTCGGTTTATTATTCCGCTTAAACAATAGCAGAGGGGAAAGAAGAATGAAGAATCAAATGAATAAGAAAACATTGCAAAGTGGGATTCTGATATTGGTCAGCATGTTGTTTTACCTTTATTTTGCATGGCATGATGGAGTAGTGATCTGTGAAGATTCACCTACTTATATTAATATGAATATTACAAGGGAACCGTTGTATCCGTTACTGTTAGAGATTATGAGACGCATATTTGGAGAGAACTATCTGTTTGCAATCGTTGTCTTTCAAAGTATCCTCGCAGCACTGGCTGCTGTAAGTATTCCTTTGTTTTTTAAAAGAGAGCAGAACATATCTTACATTTGCGAATGGTTTTTGATGATCATTCCCATGGGCTGCTCTCTGTTATGCCGGTTTGCTGCAAAAAGGGCATCCATGTATTCCAATAGTATTCTGACGGAAGGAATTGCCTGCTCTATGTTTTTACTGTTCACACGTTTTCTTTTGGACTATATTATATGCAGAAGAAAAAGATCTTTGTTTTATGCGGGAATTTTTTCATTTTTGCTGGTCTCAACAAGAAAACAGATGTACTTTACAGTTGTACTATTGTTCTTTGCAGTAATATATGTGAATTGGAGCAGAACACAGATAAAAAAAGGAATTCTGATTGCTTTTTTGGGTGTTGCAGCGGTACTGATATCCAATAAAATCTTTGATAACATATATGGATATGCGGTGAGGGGCACAGCGCATACGCATTCCGGTGACGACAGATTTCTTGCAACGGTTGTGTTTTATACTTCAGAAAGGGAAGATGGAGAGCGAATTACAGATCCGGAAGCAAGGGAACTCTTTTATGAGATCTATGATATCTGTGAAGATCAGGGATATCTGAAGCATTCTGCAGGAAAGACCTGGAAGCAGAGGGTGACTCATTTTGGTGATTCCTATGACCGTATACAGATTGATACCATGTGGCCTGCAGTGGAAAACTATGTGGGAGAACATTATGATTCAGAGGATGTGGCAAGGGAAAAGAAGGTAGATGAGATTACCCAGACAATCAGCCGGGATCTGTTGCCGGCGGTATGGAAAAAGCTTCTTTTGACATTTGTGGATAATGTGTGTTCCGGATTTGTTACCACGGTAGCGAAGGTTCATCCAGTGCTTCTATGGTATACAGTAATGATTTATTTTGTGTATTTTGCAATGCTTATATATCTCGGAATATGTAACAGGACAGCACCGGCATTTTTGTTTGCAACAATGACACTAATTGCGATATGCTTAAATGTAGGGTTGGTGTCCATGGTTATTTTTTGTCAGACGCGTTATACAATATACAACATGCCACTGTTTTATATGAGCCTGCTTTTAATGATCAGAGAAGTATATCATATGAAAAAAACATGCGTAACCTTCCGTTTTTAAGATTTCCGGAAGGTTACGCATGTTTGCTTATGAAAGACAAGTATGATATAATATTCTGATCTATGCAGCAGTGTATAAATTTAGAAGAATAAAGGTAGAAGAATCATGAAACAGCCCAACCTGTTACAGAAAATAAATCAAATTTTTGATAAGAAGCAGAAGCGCCAGCTGGTGCTTCTTGGGTTTATGATTTTTATTGGAGGTTTCCTCGAGACACTCGGTGTCAGTACAATGATCCCGGTAGTCACCGTGCTTCTGACCCCGGAGAAGGTACAGGAATATATTGATAAATACGAGGTTCTTGGCAATATTTGTACTGTATTTCACATTACCAGTGTGAATCAGGTTGCAGTATCCCTGTTGTTGTTTTTAATGGCGGTCTATGTGATTAAGAATCTTTACCTGTTATTTCTGGTTTACCGGCAGAATACATTCATTACCCAGAATCGTAACAATATGATCAGCCGTGTTATGGCAGAATTTTTAAATCGGCCGTATGAGCAATATCTGGGAGCAGACATTCCAACGGTGTTCCGTATTACGGACAGCGATATTCCACAGACCTTTGCATTGATGCTGGCTGTTTTGTCACTGGCTTCCGAAGTGGTGGTATCGTGCCTTATTTTCCTTGTATTACTGATTCAGAATGTGAAAATGACTTTATTTGTCATGTTTGTATTTGGCGTCCTGACCCTGGTCATTGTCAAGGTGCTGAAGCCCAGGTTAAACCGGATCGGGGCTAAGAATCAGGAAATTCAGTCCAGAATTGCCAAGTGGCGTATTCAGGCAACCTACGGTTTGAAGGATGTAAAGGTCCTGAACAGGGAAGAATTCTTTGTAAGAAACTATTATGAGACCGGTAAGGTTGGTGCAAATGTGGCCAGAAACTATGCGGTATTGAATAATACTCCACGTCTTCTTATTGAAACCATTTTTATTGTCAGCATGTTAGGCTACATTACTATTTATATCAACGGCGGTGGAGATGTATCGGAGATGATGACAACGATCGCAACCTTTGGTGTGGCAGCGATCCGTGTGCTCCCAAGTGTGAACCGTATTAATACTTATATTACCGAGATTGCATATGCAACGCCGAGCCTTAACTTTGTATATGAAAACCTGCAGCAGGGTATGAAGACAGATGCCATGCTTGCAGAGCGGAAGGCCAATTCCCAGAAAGAGAAGCTGAAGCTGGATGATAAGATTGAACTGAATCATATTTCCTTCCATTATCCGGATTCCGATAAGAACATTTTTACGGATGCCCATATGGTGGTTCCGAGAGGAAAGTCTGTTGGTATTATGGGATCCTCAGGTGCAGGAAAATCTACGATTGTGGATATTCTGTTAGGTCTTTTACATGCACAGGAAGGACAGATTACCTGTGATGGTGTGGATATTTTTAAGAATTATGAATCCTGGCTTGCACAGATTGGCTATATTCCGCAGAGTATTTATCTGATTGATGAATCCATCCGTGAAAATATCGCATTTGGTATTGATGCGGATAAGATTGATGAAAAACGTATCTGGGAGGTGCTTGAAGAAGCGCAGTTAAAGGAATTTATTGAAGAGCTTCCGGAGGGACTGGATACAACGATCGGAGACCGGGGAATCCGCCTGTCCGGTGGACAAAGACAACGAATCGGGATTGCACGTGCTCTGTATCATAATCCGGAAATCCTGGTATTTGATGAGGCAACATCGGCACTTGATAATGAAACAGAGGCAGCCGTTATGGAGGCTGTGAACAGCTTCCACGGTAAGAAGACCATGGTCATTATTGCGCACCGTCTCAATACCATCGAGAAGTGCGATATTATTTATAAGGTTGAAAATGAGAAAATTGTGGAGACATCATTATGATAGCTACGGAAATTGGGGCAGGTGACGGACTGGGAAACCAGCTGTTCCGGTATATTACCCTGCGCTGTATGGCTTTGGATCATGGCATGGACTGGGGAATCGTGGGAAGTGAAACCATGGCCAACAATATGCATAGCAGCTGTGGCCTGTATTTTATGGATTTGGACTATGGAAAAGAAGTTCCCAAGGAACAGATGGAACGTTATAACGAGAAGGAAGACCGGATCTATATCGGAAATTCCAGACACGATCTGACCCATGGCTGTTACGTGACCGGAGTGGATGAAAAGCTTCTTCATCCGGAAGAAAATACCCTCTATTGGGGAAATATGCAGGCAGAACGCTATTATATCCGGCATAAGGAAGAGATCCGGGAATGGCTTAAGGTAAAAGAAGAATATGATTGTAAGGAATTCAGCAGGGACAACCTGTGTATTCTTCATCTGCGCTGCAGCGACTATCTGGACTGTCCAGAGTTGTACCTTCGGAAGAAATACTGGATGGATGGCATCCGGAATATGAAGAAGCTCCGTCCTGATATGGAATTTATGATTATTACGAATGATGTCAAGGAGGCATCCCGTATTCTGCCCGGAATTCCGGCTTACAATTTTGACCTTGCAAAGGATTATTCGATTATTAAGAATGCAAAATATTTACTGCTTGCCAATTCTTCCTTTGCTTATTTCCCGGCATTTACCAGTACAACGGTACAGTATATCATCGCTCCGAAATACTGGGCGCGGCATAATGTATCGAATGGATACTGGGCATCCGAACAGAATATTTATGAAGGCTGGCATTATCAGGATCGGAAGGGAAAGGTATTTACCAGCGAGGAATGCCGCAGGGAATTGGAGCAGTACAAGGAGACGTCTGTTTTTTATAAAAAACTGAATGTTCCGTTGGAGGGTTCACATAAGAAGATTGAAACCTTAAAAAGCAATATCCGTTATCAGATGTATCATGGATTACGGTTATGGCGGGGATTAAAGAGAAAGGTAAAGCTTTTATGGAAAAAATGCTGGAGCTGCCTAATGTAACATTGGCAGCAATGACAAGCGTGAAACTATATGAAACAGTGAAAGCCCTGGAATACAGCATGCAGGGGATTCATTTTGGTGAAGTGGTGCTGATTACCCATCGGAAACCTCTTTTTCTTCCTAAGGGAATTACCTATCGACATACTGATAAACTGACGGATATTGACTGTTTTAATTATAAAATTGCTTATGAGTTAGGGGATTATATTCACACGGACTATGTCCTGCTCGTGCATTATGATGGATTTGTCGTACATCCTGAAAAATGGCAGGATGAATTTTTAAAATATGATTATATCGGGGCACCCTGGCCGATTCCGGCAGATGGAAAACAGCATTGCTATCATGATATTTATGGTAACTGGTGCCGCGTTGGAAACAGTGTTTCCCTACGCAGCAAGAGACTTTTGGAGTTCCCTCGCAAGGCAGATTTAAAATGGGAAAAGGATGAAGAGGGATTCTTTAATGAAGATATCTTTCTGTGCTGCCGGCATAAGCATGACATTGAGGCTGCCGGAATGCAGATTGCACCGATTGAGGTCGCAAAATATTTCAGTCATGAGCATCCCATTCCGGAGATTGCAGATGTGGATGCACCATTTGTTTTTCATAAGTGGTGGGGAAGAAATGAACAGTATCCGAAATTTCAGAATCCATGGACAAGGCGTTGGATGAAATTAAAGGAATTGATCCGGCCATTATTATTCTGGCGACATGCAGGAAGGTAAAGGTATACGTATGGTTTACGATTGCATTCCATTTTTTAATGAACTTGATATTCTGAACCTGAGGCTTCATGTTCTGGATCCTTATGTAGACAAGTTTATTATTGAAGAAGCCACGGTAACGTTTTCCGGTGAGCCCAAGGAATTGTGTTTTGAAAAGAATAAAGAGATGTTTCGTGAATTCTTACCCAAAATCGAGTACATTGTGGTAGATAATTCGCCGGTTAACACAACAACACATCTGCGGGATAAATTTCAGAAGAACGCGTTGGAAAAGGGCCTTGCGGATGCAGGTGAAAATGACATGATCCTTTTAAGCGATGTGGATGAAATCCCTAATCCCAGAGTTTTGCAGGAGTTGAAGCAGAATTTTGATCCGGACAAGGTGTATCATCTGGCTCAGAGAATGTTTTATTGCTTTATCAATATGGAAGAGGTATCCGGAAATCTGCTTTCCATTACCGGTGAGTTTCCGGGAGTAGAACGGAGAATGTGGCTTGGAACCAAAATTTTTGCAAAGCGAAGCATCCCAAAGGACGGTATTATCCAGCTTCGTGAAGCAAAGGTTACGGCACCGAATGCGGTTCGGATTGCAGATGGAGGATGGCATTTTGGCTATATGGGAAGCCGGCATGAAGCAGATGTGTCCAAGAGAATTGGAGATAAAGTCGTTGCGGCAGCACATCAGGAATACAATAAGCAGGATATTCTGGCAGAGGCAAAATATCGTCTGATGCTGGGGGAGGATATGTTTGGGCGGGATGCCCGGTTTGAGCGTGTGGAAGTGGATGATACGTACCCGGAATATCTGCTGCAGCACCGGAAGGACTATGAATATCTCATCATGCCCCCGATCAGTAAGGCGAAACGGAACTATATCAGAATCAGTATGAAAGTGAAGAGATTTTTACGGAAGGTATGCCGCAGAATACGCAGAATTTTTAGCAGATAGAAAAGTATGAAATTACACTACTGTAAGATGCCGGAGGTAAGGAATGAATCAGAGAAATAAGATTGCAACAGTATATGGATTATGGTTTGCAGACCTTGTCGGAATTGTCATTTCCTTTGTGCTTGCGACGTATATCCGATTCCGGAATTTCCGGGATATGGAGGACAAGGGGATTCACTTTCAGGTATGTCTCCTGCTTTTGCTTGTCTGTACGATTTACAGCTTTTTCCTTGACTGGAACCGGAATTTCGTGAAGAGAAAGACAATAAAGGAATTTGCAGCGGTTGTACAATATGAAATTATTATGTTCCTTGGCGTGCAGCCGATCATGTATTTCTTAAAGTGGTCGGACAAGTTTTCACGCTGGGTGATGATTATCTTCCCTGTCGTGAATATCGTGGTCACATTGTTGATTCATTTAGTGATTAAAAAGGCCGTAAAGCTTCATTACCGGTCGGAGTCAACGAGAATTAAAGTCCTTGTCATTACGCAGAAGTCACTTCTTGCGGAGGTTATGGAGAAGCTCAAAAAGGAACTTGACGTCAGCTATCAGATTGTTGACGCGGTATGTATGGAGGATTTAAAGCCAAATTTTTTGGAAGAAGCAACCCTGATGGCATTGGATGAGGTATTTATCTATGCTCCGGATATGCTGCAGAAGCAGGTACAGGAAATTATAGGAAGCTTTGATGAAATGGGCGTCAACTGTCATTTCTGTGTAGAACTGCCGAGAGCCGACAGTAACCGGACGAAGATCGACAGCTTTGGCAATTATCCGGTTATTACCTATACCAGATTCCGCAGCAGCTATAAGCGTCTGTTGATAAAGCGCGTAATGGATATCGTGGGAGGTCTCGTTGGACTTCTGATCACGGCGGTTTTCTTCCCGTTTGTGGCGGTTGCGATCAAGCTGGATTCACCGGGGCCGGTGCTGTTCTCCCAGATCCGGATCGGACGGAACGGCAGACGGTTTAAGATTTATAAATTCCGTTCCATGTACATCGACGCGGAGGAGCGGAAGAAGGAGCTGCAGTCCCGGAATGAAGTTAAGGGACTGATGTTTAAGATGGAAAACGATCCCCGTATCACGAGGGTTGGAAAATTTATCCGGAAAACGAGTATTGACGAGCTGCCGCAGTTCTATAATGTGGTTAAAGGTGATATGAGCCTCGTGGGAACAAGACCTCCCACAGAGGATGAGTTCGAAAAGTATAACCAGTATTACCGCCGCAGAATCAGCATGACACCGGGACTTACCGGCATGTGGCAGGTCAGCGGACGGAGTGAAATCGAGAACTTTGACGATGTTGTGAAGTATGATTTACAGTATATTGATAATTGGTCTTTATGGCTGGATATTAAAATCCTGTTTAAGACCATCTGGGTGGTATTTGCAGGGAAAGGCTCCAAGTGATGGATGATCGAATCAAGGTGTTAATGGTTGGGCCGGATCGCAGTGTACATGGCGGAATATCCGGGGTAGTGAATAACTATTACGACGCCGGAATTAACGAAAAAGTAGACCTTAACTACATTGGAACGATGGTTGAGGGAAGTAAACTCCGCAAGCTCTGGCAGGCTGTGAAAGCCTATATGAAGTTCCTGAAGCTGTTACCGGAATATCCGATTGTGCATGTGAATGTGGCATCGGACAGCAGCTATTACCGGAAGTCCCTGTTCATTAAAGCAGCAAAGCGTGCAGGAAAGAAGATCGTCATTCACCAGCATGGCGGCGATTTTGAAACCTTTTATGAAAAGGAACAGAATGACCGGGGAAGAGCAAGGATCCGTCAGGTGCTTGGCATGGGGGATGTGTTTCTGGTACTTTCTCCTAAGTTGAAACAGTTTTTCAAAGGAATACTGGAGCCTTCCAAGGTCATTCTGTTTCCCAATGCAGTACCGGTTCCGGATAGTATAGAAAAGGAATATGGAAAACAGAAAATTTTGTTTTTGGGAAGACTTTGCAAGGAAAAAGGCTTACGGGAATTGTTTTCTGTTCTGCCGCAGTTACATGAGCAGTTTCCACAGATGCGTTTACTTTTAGGCGGCATTTGGGAGGACGAAGAACTGCGGGAAGAAGCAGCGAAGATGAAGGAATATGTGACTGATCTTGGATGGCTTCAAGGCGAAGCCAAGAAGGATTATTTACGGATCAGTGACCTTTTTGTCTTTCCCACTTATTTTGAAGGACAACCGGTATCTGTTTTAGAGGCTATGGCATATCAGTGTGGAATTGTTGCAACTAATGTGGGAGGAATCCCGCAGATGGTTGAACCGGGACAGACGGGATTGTTAATCAAACCCAAAGATCCGGAGGGACTAAAGTCAGCACTGGAAAAATTATTGTCAGATCCGGAATTGTGTGAATGTCTGGGAAAGAATGCGAGAGCAAAGGTACAGAAAGAATTTTCCATTGAGAAGAGTCTGCAGGAGCTTATAAAAATTTATCAGCAATTGGTATAAAATGTAGAAATTTTACTGAACTAATATAATGAGTCAGATAAAGTAATATTTTAATGACTTGTTGTAAAATAAGAATATATCCGGAGACGTAGTCAGGATGAACAGTAAAGAAAATTATAAAGTAAGTATTATTGTACCGGTTTATAATACGGCAAAATATTTGAAAAAATGTGTGAATTCCCTGATCGCACAGACCTATCAGAATGTGGAAATCCTTCTTGTTGATGATGGGTCTACAGATGACAGTGGAGCATTGTGCGATTGTTTTGCCAATAAATATCCACAGATTAAGGTTTTTCATAAAGAAAATGGTGGTCTTGTGTCCGCGTGGAAATATGGGGTGGAACACAGCAACGGGGAATATCTCTGCTTTGTAGACAGTGATGACTGGGTGGAACCGCAGATGGTTGTGGAGATGATTCCGTATGTGACGGGAAGTAATTCAGAGATTGTATCGAGTGATTATGTGATTGAACGGGACAACGGAACGAGCGAGCCTGTATACCAGCAGCTTGTCCCCGGAGAGTATAACCGGGAGACTTTATTAAAGAAGGTGCTGCCGTTTGTGCTGGGGCAGGAGCACCGGTATGTAACGATTTCCCGCTGTATGAAGCTGATTTCCAGGAAACTGGTCTTAGACAATATGAAATACTGCCAGACTGATATCCGGATGGGGGAAGACCTGACATTACTATTACCCTGCCTGTTAGACTGCGAGCATCTGGTAGTTATGAATCATAAGGCATATTATCATTATCTGTATGTGACGGAGTCCATGGCACATCAGTATGACAAGGGACTTTATGAGAATAACCGGAGGTTACGGGGAATTATCAGCCATATTTTAGAAGACAAATGCTGTAATAGCAATGAAATTCCCATGCCGGACTATGCATGGATGCTGGATCAGGCAGACCGGGAGTATCTTTTCCTGCTGCTGCTTGTGCTTAAGAATGAGGCAAGAGGTAATCCGGCCGGATATAAAAAGAACATCAGGGAGATCTGTAATGCTCCGGAGGTAAAGGAACTGGTACAGAAGACGGTAGTCGAGATTCATGAAAAGTCCAATCTGCTTCTTTATCTGGTGCTTCTGCATCCGAATGTATTTATGATCCGGGTGCTGCGGCTGGCAATGATCCTATATTACCGCTAATATATGAGGACATATGAGTAAAAATTAGCTGTGAAACAGCGGTTTTACGAATGTGGTTCTGAATAGTTATGATTACATAAATAATAAGTAGTTTCATTGATTGATTTATTGTGGAGAAACGAATGCAGCCACTGATTAGTGTGATCGTTCCCGTTTATAACGGGGAACGGTATTTGAAAAACTGCATAGAGAGCATTGAGGCACAGAGCTATGAACCGTTGGAAATTATTGTGATTAATGACGGTTCTACAGATAGAACCGCAGAGGTCTGTGAGAAGCTTGTGCAAAGCTATGGGAATCTGTCCTTCATCACAACGGAGGATCTTGGGGTGTCCGCCTCACGAAATCATGGGATTGCACTGGCAAAGGGAGAATTGCTTACCTTTGTGGATGCCGATGACCGGATACATCCTCAGATGCTGCAGAGATTGTATGGAGCGATGGAACAGACCGGAAGTGACATTGCCGGATGCCGTTTTACCATCTGGAATACGGAACGGGAGTGGGAGATTGTGGCCAATTCCGTGCCGGTAGGCGATCAGACTTATAAGCTGTATGAGAAACAGGAATATCTAAGGGATCAGATTTTGTGTGGAAACAGCCGGTGCTGGAGCAAACTGTACCGCAAAGCCTTGCTCCAACAGATGCATACCGAAGAGTGGTTCAGAGAGGGAATGACCATCGGAGAGGATATGCTTTTTCTTATGGATCTGCTGCCCAAAACAGAAACGATTGTTGAGATTGATTTTCATGGATACGGATATTACCAGAATCCACAGGGAGCCATGAACCGCACGTTCCGTCCGGAATATATGGATCAGATCCGTTGCTGGGAGATTGCCCGGGAGCAGGTACGAAGGCTTCTTCCGGAATGCGAGAGTAAGGCAACCTCGATTCTGTTGATCTCCATTATGCTGACGGCCGGGAAACTGGCGGGATTGCCAGGGGCAGAGCGAAAGCAATATGAAATCTATACGAAAGAGTGCCATGAAAAGCTTTTAAAAGAACGACAGAATGAACAAGCAATGGAATTGCTTTCCAAAGGGTACCGGATTAAGGTGAGATTCTTTGCATTGGCACCGAAATTGTATTTGTGGTGTTATCATTGGAAATAAAACATTAAAGAAGAAGGAACTATATGAAGGGGAATCATCAGAATCAGATTATTTTATATATGCATGCAGGCAGTGGCAATCACGGCTGCGAGGCAATTGTGAACAGCCTGTGCCATATGATGAAAGAAGATGCTGTACTGGTATCCTATCGGGGGAACGAGGATTGGCAGTATACCTTGAAGGAGCTGTGTGAGATCAAACAGGAGCGCAGCTTTGAGGAACATAAATTGGCACATCTTTTTTATTATGCTTACCGCATGATCACGAAGGATGCAGCGAGTTTTCTGCGTTACCGTTATGGGGATATTTTTAAGCAGCCGATGTCTCCGCTTGCCATTTCGATTGGTGGAGACAACTATTGCTATGACAGCATGCTTTCAGATCTGCGTCTTGCCAATCTTGCTTTTACACAGAAGGGAACGAAGACCGTTTTACTGGGATGCTCCATTGAACCGGAGCTGTTGAAGAGGGGACAGGAGACACAGTCAAATCCGATATTGGAGGATTTAAGCCATTATCATCTGATTATTGCAAGGGAGTCCCTGACCTATGAGGCCTTGTGTGATGCCTTTGCAAAAAGACGGGAACAGAGTAATAGTAACAATAACAGTAATAATAATAACAGGAATATATTGAATATCCGAAGCACATCAAATATACAGATTACACCCGATTTTCCCAGAATTGTTCAGATACCGGACCCGGCCTTTACCCTGGGATATGTCAGGAAGAAGGTGCCGGATGGCTTCTGGAAGGGCAATACCGTGGGGGTTAATGTGAGTCCGCTTATTCAGAAATGTGAGTCCGTACCGGGAATTACGATGAAGTGCTATGAACAGCTGATTGAATGGATTATCGGGCATACAGATATGCAGATCGCATTAATTCCACATGTGGTGTGGAAGAATAATGATGACCGGAAGCCACTTTCCGGGCTTTATGAAAAATATAAATCCACAGAGCGATTGGTAAAGATTCCGGATGGAAGCTGTGAAGAACTGAAGGGCTATATCAGTCAGTGCCGTTTCTTTGTCGGGGCACGGACACATGCAACAATTGCAGCATATTCCACCTGCGTGCCGACACTGGTAGTTGGCTATTCTGTTAAGGCGGCAGGAATTGCGAAAGATCTGTTCGGAAGTCAGGAGCATTATGTACTGCCGGTACAGAGTCTCAAGGATCCGCAGGATCTGGTTTGTGAATTTCAGTGGCTGATGGAACAGGAGAATTTGATCCGGGAGCATCTGCAAAAGAAGATACCGGACTATCAGGAACAGGCACTCCGGACAGGAGAAGAGATTAATCATTTATGGGAAGAGTTAAAGCAGCAGCGAGAAACATCATATTCGGATACATCGGTAACCTGACTACTCAGCTGCTCGGGTTTGTTCTGCGTACGATCTTTATCCGGCATCTGGGTCAGACGCTGAATGGAGTTAACGCCTTATATACCGGTATATTGTCGGTATTGTCCATGGCAGAGTTGGGAATTGGTACAGCACTGAATTACAGCTTGTATAAGCCGGTGATCCATAAGGACTATGAGAAGATCAAGTCCTACATGCTTCTGTATAAGAAGGCATACCGGATCATAGGGTTTGTGGTCGCAGGCATCGGACTTGCGATTGTCCCCTTTCTGCCATATCTTGTGAAACAGCCAGAGGGTGTAACACTCCGGGATCTGACACTGTATTATCTGATTTTTCTGTTTAATACGGTGAGTTCCTATTTTGTGGCGTATAAGTACAGTCTGGTGAATGCCGAGCAGAAGAATTATATCCAGACGAATATCATTACTGTGACCAAAATGATTACGGTGACGCTGCAGATCATTGTCATTTTGACAACAGGCAATTTCTATGCATACCTGCTGACCGCAGCGACGGTAGAGCTGCTGCAGAAGATTTTTGTGAGCCGGTATCTGAATAATATGTATCCTTATCTGAAGGAAAAGGATATCAAGCCCCTTACCAAAGAGGAGGTCGGGGAGGTTGTTAAGAAAACCAAGGCACTCGTCCTCCATAAGGTGGGAGATGTGGCACGGCTTCAGACGGATGCCATGATTATTTCCGGGTTTATTAACGTAACGTTAAGCGGAATCGTAGATAACTACAATCTGGTGATTTCTTCGGTTTCGAACTTTGTGAATATTATTTTTAACTCGGTGTTATCGAGCTTTGGTAATCTCATTGCAACGGAGAGCCGGCAGAAGCAGTATGAAATCTTCAAGGTGTACCGCTTTTTTGCCTGCTGGATCTATGGATTTTCGGCGACGGGATTTTTACTGCTGCTGACACCGCTTGTCTGGCTGTGGCTGGGGCCTTCCAATGTTCTCCCTGTGGCAGCGGTGACCTGTATTTTAATTGACTATTACTTTAAGGGAGAACGGATCGTGCTGTCGAATTTCAAGACGGCAGCAGGAGTGTTTGAACAGGATAAATATCTCGCACTTATTCAGGGAGCAGTGAATCTTGTGGTATCCATTGTGCTGGTACAGCGGATCGGACTTGCCGGAGTGTATATCGGAACGATTGTTTCCGGACTCATTGCCAATATTACGAAGCCCATTATTATTTATCGTGTCTGCTTTGAGATCCGGGCAAAGGATTATTTTCTGGATTCTATGAAGTTTCTTGCCGTACTTGGCGGAACCTTTGCAATTCTGTATGGGATCCGTAAGGTGCTTATGCCACAGATCAGCATTCTGTCCTTTGGGATTATGTTTGTTGTGATCTGCGTGATCTTTAATGGGGTATTTCTGCTTGTGTTTGGCAGAACGCAGGAGTTTCAGTATCTGTGGGGGATTGTGAGAAGGAAGCTTAAGAAAAGTTAGGAGGTTTGCCTATGGTAGAAATGGTCAGAAAAGCACAGGAGCAGCTGCTTCATTATCCAAGGAGAAGCATGGGATCCGAAGTGAAACGAATGATGCGTCAGTTATTGGGACAAAAGGCAGCACCGAAGGACCGTTTTAACTGGCCCAATGGTTTGCTTGCAAAAGCATTGATTGACTATTATTATGCACATCAGAATTCGGAAGAAGCAAGAGAGATACAGGATGCTCTTAAGAAGTATTGCGACCGTTTTATTCATAGAAAATATAAAATGTATTATCTGGATGATGCGTTAAGCGGGCTTGCACTCATTGAACTGCATCAGATCACGAAGGACGAGAAATATAAGCAGGCGGCAGACGCTGTAGCACAATATTTGTTTCAGCATGAAACCGATGACATGGGAAGTCTGCTTTACCGCCCCACGCAGCAGAATGGTTACATATTTGCAGACATGATAGGTATGGTTTGTCCATTTCTTTGCAAGTATGGAGTGACCTATGACAGCAATGCAGCAATAAATCTTGCTGTGACGCAGATTACGAATTTCATTGCCTATGGTATGGATGAAAAGACGGGCCTGCCTTATCATGGCTACGAACTGGAAAGTGGTATGAAATATGGAGTGATCGGCTGGGGAAGAGCGGTCGGCTGGCTGATGATCGGAATGTCAGAGACACTGGCCCTGTTAGAAGAAAGCAGACCAAGCTATGAGGCAATCAAGCAGGCATACCGCCGCATGGTGGATAAAGTAGAGGCTTATCAGCTTGCCGGTGGATGGTATACCTGGCAGCTTCCGGCGAAGGAAGGTCCGGTGGACACCTCTGCAACAGCAATGATCCTGTATGCGATTTCCAGATCCCTCAATACGAAGGTGCTGATTGGTATTCATAAATCGAGAATGCTGAGGGGCCTGGAGGCTTTGCAGAGCATTGTAACAGATGGAGAAGTCCCGAATGCACTGGCAGAATGTCAGGGCTTTGGTATGTATCCACAGGTATATGGAAGCTATCCGTGGTCACTGGGACCGGCATTGTCCTTGTTTGTTATGAATGAAGATCAAAAAGAGGGAACAATTTAAATGATTATTATACAGCTTGCAGGGGGGCTTGGAAACCAGCTCCAACAGTATGCACTATATCAGAAATTTAAAAGTCTTGGAGCAGAAGCAAAGCTGGATCTGTCATGGTTTGAACAATTCGAAGATACGTGCAAAGAGTCGAAGAACAAAGAACGAAACAAAGACGATCATGGAACAAATAAAATAAAACCGGCAATAAAACAGGATATTGTGGTTACGAACCGCCAGTGCGAATTGAATTTCTTTGAACATCTGCCATATGAAAGCTGTACGAAGGAAGAGAAAACCGCACTAACCGGCTCACAGGGGCTTGCAGGGAAGCTTCGCAGAAAACTGCTTCCGCAGACGGTACACTGGTATAAAGAAGAGCAGATGTATGATCCGGAGCTGTTGAATTACAGAAAGATGTATTTATCAGGTTACTTCGCATGTGAGAAATATTATGCAGATATTCTGCCGGAATTACGCGAGATGATTCGCTTTCCGGAGATTGTGGATGCGCGGAAGAGAATGGCGAATGAAGGGATACTTAAGAAAATCAGGAACAGCCATGCGGTCAGTGTGCATATTCGAAGGGGCGATTATCTTCAGCCGGAGAATGCGGCAATGTTTGGTAATATCTGCACGGAGGAATATTACGAATCCGCATTGGACTACATGAAGGAGAAGATCGAAGATCCTCATTTCTTTATTTTCTCCGATGATACTGCCTATGTTAGAGAGCATTATCAGTGGGAAGAATATACGATAGTAGATATTAATCATGGCGATGACAGCTTTTATGATATGTATCTGATGAGCCGGTGTGAGGGGAATATCTGTGCCAACTCCACCTTCAGCTTCTGGGGGGCGAGACTAAATGGCAGAACAGATAAGATTATGATCCGGCCTACCATTCAGAAGAACAGTCAGGTATTTGATGAAGTACAGATGAAGGATCTGTGGAAGGATTGGGTGTTTATTGATCCACAGGGAAAGCAATATCCTTAAACAGCAGTAAGAAAAGGGAATGTTTGAATGAACAGGTTAAAACAGGATTGGAAAAGTACATTAAAAACTGTCGGGACGTATAGCTTTCAGCTGGCTGTAATTATAGAGGTTATACTGGTGATTCTGGATAAAAGTGAATTTTTGTATCCTTTTGAGGGCTGGACCTTCCGGATTACATTCCTGCTTTGCTTCATCAAGTTTCTATGTGCAGAATGTACGTCAGAATATACCATAAGAGATAATATTGGAATAGCTGTTTTACTTATTCTGGGAACGATATCCTATTATGCCACCGGAAGGAATGAAATACTCCGAATTGTTTTGTTCTTAGCTGCCTGTAAGGGAGAAGATATGATTCGATGTCTTAAAATGGTTTTCTGGATTACGCTTACCGGCTGTGTTGGGATTATATTGTTGTCGATTACCGGTATTTATGGGGCAGCAGCATTAGCTCAGGACTTTGGACGTGGTGGAGTGGAAACCAGATATGTACTGGGAATGGGACATCCGAATGCGCTGCAGTGCATGGTGTGGATGATTACCTCCCTTGCCATGTATCTTTATCATACAAAATGGAAATGGTTTCATTATCTGGCAGTCTGGATTTTGAATCTGTTGTTCTTTTTCCTGACGGATTCCAAAACATCCATGGCCATCGTTACCGTTGCGGTTGTTTTGTTCTTCATGGCAGATCACCTGCATGCAAAATGGGGAAAACGACTGTTTTCGACTGCCAATATTGCTGCAGTAACAGGGAGCATCGGGCTTTCCTTTTTTGCAGCGAAGGATGCAATGAGTCTGTTTGAGTATTATTGGGGAGCACCATTGACCCGCAAGGTTCAGATTTATCTGTTTCTGGATAAGCTTTTGACAGGAAGAATCCATAGTCTTGTGGATACCACATATAAGGAAGGCACGATAAGTACCTGGTCTTTGTTTTCGAGTCCTCATAATACCTATTATTTTGATATGGGATGGGTACGGCTTTTTTACTGGTATGGAATCATTCCAGGGATTATTGTCGTAGCCTGTCTGTTTTTGTTACTCGGATATTTTTTTAAAAAGGACAGGCTGGCTGAAATGATATTGTTCTCTACCTATTCGGTGTATACTATTGTGGAGGCGCATATTGTTTCGGTTTATATCGGAAGAAATTATCTGCTTTTTATCGCTGGAATGTATTTGTGGAATATATGGAATAAAACGGGGAAACAGGATGAATAAAACTGAAAGTACTACAATACAATTATCGGAAATTATCTATCTGGCTTATTTTACGGTGATGTTCGGAGCCAGGGCAATTGGCCTGTATGAAGGAATGCTACCTTACAATATCATGCTGGTTATCGGGATGCTGTTGTTTCTTTTGAAAATCGCCATGACAAGGCATACATTTGCGGAATATCTGCTGATGGGTACACTGCTTTTCATAAGCCTTATTGTGTATTATAATACAGGAGAGAAAGGGTTACTCCTGTATTTTACCATGATGCTCGGAATGAAGAATGTATCGTTAAAAAGAGTCATGAAATGGGCTGCAGCGATTTTGTCTATTTCATTTACGGTATTGGTTTTCCTGTCGGTATTTGGCTGGAAACAGGATATTACTTATCTTAATGACCGTGCCGGTTTCGGTCAGGTGCTCCGGCGCTCATTGGGGTATCCGTATCCGAATACCCTGTTTACGACCTATATTATATTGATGGTTCTGATCATGTATGTGCTGGGAAAGCAGACGAAGAAAGAACTGTTTATGAGTTCTGCATTGATGTTTCTTGGAACTGTGTACATTTATATCTATTCCTGTTCCAATACGGGATTGATTGTCGCAACCTTTTATCTTCTGGTTAACCTGTGGCTGCAGCTGCGCAAAAGGGTGTCTGTGGTTGAGAAGGTTATTCTGCTGATCGCATATCCGGGTTGTGCACTGATATCGATTGTGGGACCGCTTGTTACCTCCGGCAGACTGTTCCAGATCATGGACAAGGTATTACATAATCGGTGGGCCTATTCCTATTATTATCTTACGACCGAGCCGGTTACATTGTTTGGTACGAGATTTGGAGAGACTCCGAATGATAATTATATGATAGACAGTTCTTTCCTGTATTCCTTCTTACAAATTGGTGTTATTCCTTTTTTGATTGTGACGACTCTCATGATTGGTATGATATGTTATTATGTCAGGAACGAGAAGAAAACTGAACTTGCCATAATCATAAGCTTTTGTGTTTTAGGGTTATCGGATCCTTTCTTTTTTAATCTGTCATATAAGAACCTGATGTTTCTTTTTGTTGGAGAACTGCTGTATTTCCAGACCTCAAAGCCATACTGGTTTAATAAAGGACTGCCAGCAAAGGAAATATGCATTCTGAGGTGCGGAGAGAGAAGGATTTCCCTTGATACACCCTTTTATGGTAGAATTAAAGCAGGTCTTTGCAGAGTACGTGATATTGTTACGGACAGGGAAAATCAGTTGCTTGTACTCTTCCTTGGTATTTGGGTGATTGTGACCGCAATTATTTTAGCATGTACCTGGTCTGTCCATGTAACAGGAGCAGTTGACCGGATGGAAGAATGGGAATATTTCCGCAGGGTACTGAGTACAGGAATGTTCAGCGGTATATTTGGTGTTGTGATCTGTATCATCGCATATTGGAAGAAAGGCGGTATGGTAAAAGATGAAAATCATGCCTAATCGTATGGACCGGGGATTCTACCGGTATCAGGAAGAATTTGAGCAGAAGGCACTGGAGGTACTACGTTCCGGTTGGTATGTTCTGGGCAAGGAAGTAAGCAGCTTTGAAGAGGAATTTGCTGCTTATACCGGGGGAAATTACTGTGTAGGACTTGCAAGCGGACTGGATGCACTGTGGATTGCATTCCGGCTTCTCGGAATCGGAGCAGGGGATGAGGTTCTGGTACAGGGAAATACTTACATTGCAAGTGTTATGGGGATTACCATCAATGGCGCAACCCCTGTTTTCGTAGAACCGGATGAATACTTCGGAATCAATGTGAAGGAACTCGAAGGTAAGATCACAGACAGGACCAAAGCAATCCTTGTGGTTCATTTATACGGAATTGCGACTCCGATGGATGAGATTGTAAGGCTTTGTGAAAAGTATCATCTGAAGCTGGTGGAGGATTGTGCCCAGTCTCACGGAGCCTGTTACAAAGGGAAAATGACCGGAACCTTCGGAGACGTGGGCTGCTTTTCCTTTTATCCGTCCAAGAACCTCGGAGCCTTTGGTGATGGAGGGGCGGTTGTAGTAAAGGATGAAGCATTGGCAAAAGAGTTTAAGGTATTTCGAAATTACGGCAGTGAAAAACGCTATTATAATAAGGTGGTAGGAACCAATTCCCGTCTGGATGAAATCCAGGCAGGGTTATTGCGTATCCGGTTGTCTCATATGGAAGAGCTGACGCAGGAAAAGATTGCAATCGCCTCACGTTATACGGAGGGTATACATAATCCTAAGATAAAACTGCCACAGATTCCGGAGGGGGCTACCTGTGTTTATCATCAATATGTGATCCGGTGTGAAGAGAGAGACCGGTTAATTGAGTATCTGAATGAGAAGGAAATCGGTACCATTATTCATTATCCGATTCCTCCGCATCTGGCAGAGGCATACCGGTATCTGGGGCATCAAGAGGGAGATTTCCCGATTACAGAGCATCTGGCTAAGACGGTATTGTCCATTCCGATGTATAATGGCATGACAGAGGAAGAACAGAATGTGGTTATAGATGCCTTGAGCCGATTCTGATATGCGTACCACATATGTAGCATGAATAACAAACTGACAGAACATCCTAAGGAGTATTTATGAGCTTAAAAGAACAGTGCCCTATCTTACATTTTGGTGATCTGGGAGACGAACGCGGAAAGCTTGTTGTGATTGAGGGCGGACAGGCCATTCCGTTTGAGATTAAGAGAGTGTTTTATATTTATGATTCGGATGATACGGTTGTCCGTGGACAGCATGCGAACCGGGAATCGGAATTTGTTCTGGTTAATGTGGCAGGCGAAAGCAAGGTGCGTATCACAGATGGCACGGAAGAAATCATTGTGAAGCTTGACAAACCGATGATGGGAGTTTATATTCCTAAAATGCTCTGGAAGGATATGTATGACTTTTCCAGGGATTCGGTACTTCTGGTATTAGCCAATACCCATTACGATGGATCGGAATATATTCGTGATTATGATGAATATTTAAAAGAAATGAAGGACAGAAAGTGACAGGGACAATGGTATTTTGTACGTTATTTGACAGCTATTATCTGGATAAGGGATTGACACTCTATCATTCCCTTAAGAAAGTGTCTGATCAGTTCAAATTATATATCTTCTGTTTCGATGATTCTTCTTATGAGGTTTTGAAGGATCTGAAGCTGGAGCATGCAGTGATGGTTCATCATTCTGAAATAGAGGATGCAACCTTACTGAAACTGAAGGAAGAGCGTTCCAAGGCAGAATATTGCTGGACCTGTACTCCGGTTACGATTGAATATGTCCTCAAGCACTTTAAGGAACCAAGCTGTACCTATATTGATGCGGATTTATATTTCTTTGCAGATCCGCAGGTGTTGTTTGATGAAATGGAACAGCCGGGAAATGATATCACGATTACGGAGCACCGCTTTAAGAATAGCTGGAATGGAAGACGCTTATGTAAGAGAAGCGGGAAATACTGCGTGGAGTTTAATTATTTCAATCAGTCTGAGAATTCCCAGGAAGCTCTGAACTGGTGGAAGGAGCGTTGCCTGGAATGGTGCTATCACCTGTATGAGCCGGAGCGGATGGGGGATCAGAAGTATCTGGAAAAGTTTCCGAAGCTCTTTAAAGGAGTTCATGAGCTGCAGCATTTAGGCGGTGGAGTGGCTCCATGGAACCTCGGGCAGTATGAACTGGCAGCAGTGCAGGATAGAGAGATCCGATTAAAGGTAAAAGGAAGTGGAGAAGAATTCCCGTTAATTTTTTATCATTTCCAGAATTTGAGATACTTAAGTGAACAGAAAGTAAATATCAGTTCCGGAACACATTCCAGAAAATTAAAGGATGCTATTTACCGGCCTTATCTGTTGGCAATTGAGCAGAGCCGGGAAGTGTTAAAGAAATACGGAATTACATTCAGCGTGAAGAAGGTTTATTCCAGTAATAAATTCATTGCCTTTCTTCAGGGAAATATACTGCGCTTTAAGGTAAAGAGCCTGTCTGATATTTATGATCTGCGGACTATTCAGAGTCATGATTTATACGATTCTGAATAGTCTGCAAGTCTTGTGACGAAATCAGTCAGCAACACATATGGAGGGTCAGACAGCCTTATGAAGATTGTTCATGTTTGTTTGTCCATGGGGTATACCGAAGGACTCAATTATCAGGAAAATGTAATTATTAAATATCAGGCAAGAGATGGACATGATGTTACGTTGATTACCACGGACCATTGCTTCCATGAAGGAGAATGGGGACTTTGCCAGACGGAAAGTGACTATATCAATCCGGATGGCGTTCATATTATAAGACTTCCGTTTGCTTTCAGGATTCCTTATAAGATCAATAAACAGATTGGGATTTTTAAAGGGTTTTATCCGCTGCTTGAGAAAATACAGCCGGATGTCATTTTTGTCCATAATCTGCAGTTTCAGGACATCCGTAAGGTGGCAAAATATAAAAAGCATCATCCGGAAGTGAAGGTAAATGCGGATAATCACAGTGATTTTTCAAACAGTGCACGGAACTGGTTTTCAAGAAATACATTATACCGTTTCTGGTGGAAACCATGTGCGAAGGCCGTAGAACCCTATGTGGATAAGTTCTTTGGCGTTATGCCGTCGCGGGTGGACTTCCTACAGAATATCTATGGTATTGCAAAAGAGAAAACAGATCTGCTTTTCATGGGTGCAGATGATGAATGTGTGGAACGCGCAGCGTCACCGGAGGTCCGAAAGGCAATCCGGGAGAAATATGGTATCCGGGAAGATGATTTCCTCGTGATGACGGGCGGAAAAATCGACTCGTTCAAAACCCAGACTTTGCTTCTGATGGAGGCAGTGAAGGAAATTGAGCATCCAAGGCTTCGTCTGCTGATTTTTGGTTCTGTTGAAGAAGATCTGAAAGAACGCTTTGATGCTCTCTGTGATGGAAAGAAAATTCAATATATGGGCTGGGCCAGGGGAGAGCAGCCATATGAATATTTTGCCACAGCAGATCTGATTGTGTTCCCGGGAAGGCATTCCGTATATTGGGAGCAGGTGGTGTCACAGGGAATTCCCATACTGTGTAAATACTGGGACGGAACGACTCACGTAGATATTGGCGGCAATGTCCATTTCCTGAAAGAGGATTCGGTACAAGTGATTAAGACAGAACTTCAAGGGCTGCTGGATCATCCGGAAGAATATCAGGAGATGAAGCGGGCAGCGCTAAGTAACCGGCGGCATGAGTTTTCATATAAGCAGATTGCAAGAAGATCCATAGGATAACAGAATGATTCGTTTTTTTTATGAGAGTGTTGTAAGGGCAAAAGAAAGAAAACGCTCTTACTGGAAATTATTATATAAAGCAAATAAACTGATTCTGAATCTGATTTATCCCATTACACAGAAGAAAAAGTGTGAAACAGGGATTTCTGAGGATGGTCCGGTCATCGTTTCATTGACCACCTATCCGGGGAGAATTGGTCAGGTCTGGAAGACGATTTCGTCTTTGCTGAATCAGACGTTAAAACCCAAGAGGGTTATTTTATGGCTGGCAAAAGAACAGTTCCCGGATCAGCAGCTGCCGGAAAGCGTACAGCGATTAACCGGACGGGGACTTGAAATCTGTTATTGTGAAGATCTGAAGTCCCATAAGAAATATTTTGAAGCAATGAAGCGGTTTCCACAGGAAATCATCGTTACAGCTGATGATGATATTTTATATCCGGAGAACCATTTGGAAAAATTATGGAAGACACATCTGAAGTTTCCACAGGATGTGATTTGTCAATGGAGCCACCGTATCGCATTTGATGGGCAGGGAGAGTTTCTCCCTTATAATGACTGGCCGGATAATGGAAGGGAAGCTCCTTCTCTGGCAACGCTGGCAGTAGGCTGCAGTGGGATCTTATACCCGCCAGGGGCAGTGGTGAACGAAGCCTTTGATCAGGAGAAGCTGCAAAAATATGCTTTGGCAGCGGATGACCTGTGGTTAAAGTGCATGGAGTTACTGGCCGGAACTAAGACGGTGAATTGCAATCAGACGATTTTGGTTTATTATAATATCCTTTCTACCAGAAAGAGCGGTTTATGGGTCAGCAATACGGGACAGCAGAAGAATAATGATAAGGTATGGAGATTGCTTATGGAGCAGTACCCGGAGGCACTTCAGTGCCTTCAGAAAGAAGCAGAGCAGGAGTGATTCATGTTTAGTGCTATATTTAAGTTGTATATGAAATGGAACCAGATTAAGGCAGGAAAACACCTTAAGCTTAAGGGGCTGCCGTTTATCTATAATACTTCCGGTTCTGAAATTACAATCGGTGAGGACTGTACGATAAAGAGTTCTTTTTTATCAAATCTGGTTGGATTGTATTCCAGAACTATTATTGTTACCAGAGTGAAGGATGCAGAAATCCATATTGGCAACCGGGTAGGAATATCCGGCGCTACCATTTATGCCAGGAAGGGAATTACGATTGGGGATGACACCAATATTGGTGGAAATGTGAAGATTCTCGATAATGATTTTCACCCTATTGAACCGGAAGCACGCCGGAAAGATCTCAAAGAACAGATTGGGACGAAACCGATTACGATTGGTAAGAATTGTTTTATTGGATGCAATGCATTGATATTAAAGGGAACGGTACTTGGAGATAATTGTGTAGTAGGAGCCGGAGCGGTAGTATCCGGAAAATTTGAGAATAATTGCGTAATTGCGGGAAATCCGGCAAGGGTGATCCGAAAGCTTTCCGATGAGGAATAACAGAATGAAAAAGCCATTTACAAATCGTATATTGGGGGTGAACATCGCCATTACCAATATGCAGGAAACCGTAAATTTAATGATAGAGCATTTAGAAGAGATCCGCGGGCAGTTTATCTGTCTGTCCAATGTTCACACTACTGTAATGTCAGAAAAGGATGCAGAATATCGAAAGATACAGAATTCTGCATTTTTGGCGTTACCGGATGGAAGTCCGTTGGCACTGGTTCAAAGGCTTAGGGGATATCGGAGTGCAGAACAGGTGGCCGGGCCGGATCTGATGCCGGCCATATGGAAGGCTACCGAGCATACAGAATACTCCCATTATTTTTATGGCAGTACACCGGAAACGATCGCTGCCCTGGAAAAGAATCTAAGAAGTAAATACCCGGATTTGAAGATTGCAGGAATGGAGTCTCCACCGTTCCGCCCCCTCACGGAAGAAGAGGATCGGCAGGCGGTGGAAAGAATCAATGCATCCGGAGCAGACTTTGTATGGGTTGGACTGGGGGCTCCCAAGCAGGAAAAATGGATGTATGAGCATCAGGGAAGAATTCATGCGGTGATGCTTGGAGTAGGGGCAGGCTTTGATTTCCATGCCGGAACGGTAAAAAGAGCCCCTGACTGGATGCGCAGACATTACCTGGAATGGATGTATCGTCTGGTACAGGATCCCAAGCGGCTTTGGAAGCGGTATGTGCAGACGAATGGACAATTTGTTCTGCTTTCCATAAAGGATGCTTTTATATGGAAAAAATACAGGGATGAAAATAAGAAAAATCTCCTGATTTATGCCCATTATTATTATCCGGATGTGGCATCTACAGGTCAGATTCTTACAGAGCTTGCAGAAGGATTGCAGGAGTCCTTTCATATAACCGTAATTTGTACTGTTCCTTCTTATACAGGGAAAGTGTCACAGTACTATCGTAAGCATAAGTATTACTATGAGAATATGAATGGAGTGGACGTACTTCGTATCCGGGTACCGGAATTCCGTAAGGATTTTGCCCCAAGCAGGATTGTAAACATTGTTTCATATTTTTTCTCTGCAATTGCAGCCACATTTCGTGTGGAACATCAGGATTATGTTTTTACCATTTCCCAGCCGCCGGTACTTGGAGGGCTTCTTGGAGTGATTGGTAAACATCTGAAGAAGGCAAAATTTATTTATAATATTCAGGATTTTAATCCGGAGCAGATAAAGGCTGTTGAATTTACCAATAATAAATTGATTCTGGATGCGATGATGTTACTGGATAAGCATAGCTGCAAGGCTGCGGATAAAGTCATTGTAGTTGGAAGGGATATGATTGAAACACTTAAGAACCGGTTTGCTTCCCGGATGGTTCCTTATGCCTATATCAATAACTGGATTAATGAAAAGGAAATTTATCCCCTTTCTAAAAGTGATCAGGGAGTACAGAAATTCCGGCAAAAATATGGTCTGGGAGATAAGTTTGTCATCATGTATTCCGGAAATATCGGATTATATTATGACTTGCCAAATCTGTTAAAGCTGATAGCACAGTATAAACAGGAAAAAGAGATTGCTTTTGCATTTGTCGGGGAAGGATCTGTATTGCAGGAACTGAAGGAATATCAAAGACAGCATCACCTCGAAAACGTAGTTTTCATTCCCTATCAGGAGAAGAAGGATCTCATTTACAGCCTGAATGCAGGAGACGTTCATTTTGTTGTCAATGCCAAGGGAATTAAAGGGGTATCGGTTCCAAGTAAGCTGTATGGTGTTATGGCAGCGGGCAAACCGGTATTTGGAATACTGGAGGAAGGATCGGAAGCGAGACTGATTGTGGAGGAGGCTGCATGTGGTAAGGTAGTTACTCCGGAGGATTATGATGCAATTCATGAATTGATGGATGAGTTTATCCGGAAAAAGGATAGTGAAGCTTTGAAGCAGATGGGAGAAAACGGAAGGGATTACCTGGCAAGACATTTAACGAAGGATGTTTCTATTGAGAAATACAAAGAAGAAATATTGTCCTGTTGATTACATTTAAGAGGTTAGCATATGTCTTTTTTCTTATTTATAAAACAATTTGTAGATATGCTTTATCCATATCAGATCCTGGATTACGGGATGGTCATACTGGTGATTTTGTTACTGGCATATCAGATTGCTCTGGTCAGACCGGATTTCCGCAGCCATTTCAGCATTACGGATGCCATTATGTCAGCGTATGGTATTCTTCTAACTGTTTCGTGGCTTCGGTCTGCGGGGGGATATCAGACTTACTTTAAGGTGATGTCGGCATTCTTATTGTATTTTGTCGGGAGAATTTATTATGACAGAATTAAGGAGTGCTATGGTTCCCTCGTATTGGCATCATATCTTATTGTCTATCTGAATCTTGGGAAACGTATCTGTAATTTTGGAATAAAGCTCTGGCTTGTAAAGGATGCAGGAGGGGACTTTTACTATAACGATACTGATATGGCCTTTGCCCTTATACTTGCCATGGTATTTATTGCAATGTATGCCAGAAATTCTATTATAAAGCTTTTTACAATATTTATTGTCTGTCCGTATATGGTGTTTTTTTCGGATGCCGGAATCCAGATGGCGCTCATGCTGGCTGTATATGCTGTGATCGGTATTTACATTGTAGAGCTGGTTCTGCGCAATCAGCGGCTTTCCGGGGCATTGCTTACTATTATGGTGATTGGACTTTTGGGAGTGGTAGTGCTCTTATATGCGCCTGTCATAGGAGTGATTGACAAAGAGAGCGTTGCGGGGATATTTGGCAGCCGGCTTTTCGATCTTGGGAATATGTATAGCAGGTATGGGGAATGGCAGAGGATTCTTCAGAAGTGTGCAAATGGATCTGTATTACAACATGTGTTTGGAATTGATCTTGGTTCCCAGCTGGTGATACAAAGTATGTATATTAAAATATATTATGCGACAGGATACTGTGGACTTCTCCTTGCGTTATCAGCGATCATCAGTGTTATGCATTATGTTGTAAAGGTAGAGGACCGCAAAACCTTTTACCTCACTGTGATCATGGCAATCCTTTTACTGGGAAGCGGTGTTGCAGTTAACAGTATGGAATCGACACAGATGAGCTGGTTCCCGATGCTGTTTGCGGGAATGGTGATTTCGTCAGTACAGGCGCAAAAAGGGAGAATTGTCGGAATTGTGACAGGAACGATCCGGCCTTCTTCACAAATGGAACAGCTGGTGGTACGGGATGAAAAGGAACGGCTGGAGCAGTATCTGCAGGGACTTCGGCCATTGGTAGAATCTGAAGCGTTTTCAAAGATTATTTTTGCCGAGAACAGTAATTACGGTGGAGATATCTTTGAAGGGTTGCTACAGAGGGCAGAAGAGCATCAGACACAGCTTGAATATCTGTCATTTCAGGGGGATACAGAACAGGCCGGTATCCATGGAAAGGGTTATGGAGAGGGAGAGATTATGAGGTATGTTTTTCAACATAGTGAATTGTTGAAGAACGAACCATATTTTGTTAAAATGACAGGAAGACTTCAGATCGATAATATTGCGAAGCTTACATCCAGCCTTAAGAAAACCAGAACATATTTTAATATTCCCAATCCAACACGGAGGGATATTTATGATACCAGGATTTATGCTATGCCGGTAAAGCAGTTTGAGGAATATTTTGAAAATGAATATGGACGTGTCATGGATCGGGAAGGTGTCTTCCTGGAGCATGTTTATACCGGAATATTAAGGGACAATCATATTTACGTGAGCAATTTCCCACTATATCCAAGGATCCGTGGTGTCTCCGGGTCAGGTGGACTTACTTATGACTATACGGAATGGAAATGCAAAGTAAAAGATCTGTTGTGTAAGATGAATTATTATAAGGTAAAGGAATAGAGACATGCTTTTTACAATTATTACCGTATGTTTTAACAGTGAGATGACCATAGAACGAACGATACAGAGCGTGTTGAATCAGACCTGTCAGGACTATGAATACATCATTATAGATGGGGCATCTACAGATGGAACTATGGATATTGTTCGTAAATATGAGCCGTTATTTCAAGGACGGATGCGCTGGATCTCAGAAAAGGATCAGGGAATCTATGATGCCATGAACAAAGGAATCGGAGTGGCATCCGGGGAATTGATCGGCATTGTTAACAGCGATGATTATTATGAACCGGACGCACTGGAGATCATGAAGAACCTTTATACCGGATATCGGTATTCGATTCTGTATGGAGCAGTAAGAGCAGTCAAGGACGGAAGGGAAACAATGGTTTATATTAAAAACCATGAGTTCATAGAACAGGATATGATTACCCATCCATCCTGCTTTATCAGTAAAAAGCTGTATGATACCTTTGGAAGGTATTCTCTTGAATATCCCTATTCTGCGGATTATGAATTTATGCTGAGAATTCGTAATGAGAAAGAAATCCGGTATTTTAAGACCTATGATATTATTACGAATTTTACCAGTGGAGGCGTCTCTGATACACGGAAGGGATACCGGGATACAATGAAATTACTTTATCATTATCATCTGATCGGTAAGAAGAGGTATTATTATGAGATGATTAAGACGTGGATTGCGATGATGGTGAGATAGGGAATGAGGAACATTATATGAAAAGAAAATCTATGAGTCTGAATGTCCTGCTTAATGGAATTAAAACGGTATTTTCCCTGTTGTTTCCGCTCATTACGTTCCCATATATTACCAGAGTATTATCCCCGGAAGGAGTCGGACAGACGAATTATGCAAGTTCCATTGCAAATTATTTTATATTGATTGGAGGTCTTGGAATTGCATCCTATGCAATTCGTGAAGGAGCCAAGAGAAGTTATCAGAAGGAAGAGTTTCAAAAGTTTGCAGATGAAATGTGGACGGCAAGTCTTATGTCTGCAGTTTTTGCCTATGTGTGTTTATTTGTTACACTGATATTCAGTGTGAAGCTTCATAATTACCGGTGGCTGATTGCAATTTATTCCTTTCAGATTCTTTCAAATGCAATTGGAATGGAATGGGTATTAAATATATATGAAGAATATGCCTATGTGACGATTCGAAGTATTATCTTTCAGATCCTTTCCCTGGTTTTGTTGTTATGTTTTGTAAGGAATCAGGAAGATGTTTATCGCTACGTCATTATTCAGATGATTTCTACTGTTGGAATTGGCCTTGCAAATCATATTTATGTTAGAAAAAAACTGACACTTAAGATTGTATTTTCAAAGAAGATATTGGAACATTTACGTCCGATTTTGCTTATTTTTTCTACGACACTTGCAACAGCAATTTATGTGAATCTGGACACCACGATGCTCGGATGGATCTGGGGAGATGAGCAGGTCGGTTATTATACAGCGGCTGCAAAGTTATACAATATTGTTAAATCCTTGATTAATTCTGTAGTCACAGTATATGCAGTCCGACTTAGCAGTTTGTATTATCGGGATAAAACGGAATATGATAAGTCGTTCAAGGAAGTATTTCAACTGATTACAGGTCTGACGATTCCGATGGCTGTGGGGGGGAGTCTGCTGCGGAATGAGATCATAGTGATTTTAGGAGGAAAGGAATATCTTGCAGCCACAGGAAGTCTTGCGGTTTTACTTTCATCCTTGATCTTTGCGACTTTAGGGAACTTGTTCGGAGCCGGAGTATTATTAATTGTTAAGAAAGAGAAGTATATGTTTGCTGCTACATTGACAGGGACATTTGTGAATATGGTACTCAATTATATTTTTATCACAAAAATGAAATGTACGGGAGCAGCAATAGCAACGTTGATTACGGAAATTATTGTGTGTACCATACTGGCAGTAAAGGCAGCTCCTTATCTTTGTCATAGAGGATTTATAGGTCACCAAATAAAAGTAATAATTGCAAGTATTTTATTTATACCGATTGTTTTGGGAATTAATCAACTGATGATAGGATTTTGGATAAAATTGGCATGCAAAATAGCAGTGTGCGTTATAACATATCTTGTCACATTGCTTTTGTTAAAAGACGAATTGGCAGAGCAAATTATAAAAAGAAATAGATAGAGAATTGAATAAAGAGGAGTATATGAATGACTATTCGGGATACGTTGAAAAGAAATTTAATTTATATTATCATTATTATTGGGATGGGAGTATGTTTTATTAACAGATGGCAACTTTTGGATACAGTTGTGGCACCGGATGATACAACGGTATGGTATGATGTCGGTGCAGGAACTGCAAGCCAGACATGGGCACCTAATGTAAAGTGGATAGAGCATATTACGATTCCTTTTCTGGCAAAGGAGCAGATAAAAGGGGACATAAAGGTCTCTTTTATTAATAATAAAACAGGACAGATTTTGATTTCTCAGGATGTTTATGTGGAATGTAATGAGGGTGAGCAGGGAGAATTGGTCTTAGACTTTAATCATCAGCCATTAGATATAACTTCACAGTATATGTTTCAGTTAAAGTATGGTGAGGTACAGGAGGGAAATGGGATTTATCTGTATGGAAGTGAAAACTATGCAGGGGGAGAAATCGGCAATAAGGATATTAATACAGGAATCACAATAAAAATTGCATTTGTAAAGTATACGGTACTGTTCTGGCTGGCACTGATGCTTTTTGTGCTATATAGTTTTGGTGTTTTCTATATGCTGCTTTGGAATAAGAGATTTGAAGAAACAGTGGGACTTGGAGTTCTGAGTATCGGAACAGTTTTATATATTTTTGGATTGGGTAATCATTTGGAAGAGGGAATCTATTTAGTAATTCTGATTGCACTCATCTTGTTTGTAAGTATTATTTATCAATTTAATAAAAACAAAATGAGGTTATCTCAGATTTACTGTCCTTCCATGATAATATTCGCTGTTATTTTTGCTGGGCTATTGATTTATAATCGTGGAATTTGGTATACAAGATGTGATGAATATATCCATTGGGGAACAGCAATTAAAGATATGTTTTATTTCAATTCCATGTCAAAGCATCCGTACACTACGGTTGCGGCATTGGATTATCCGCCATTTGCCACGTTGCTGGAGTACTTTTTTACCTATTGGAATGGCCTGTTTAGCGAACCCATAACTTATGTGGGATATCAGATTACAATGGTTTCCTTATTGGCGGTTTGCTGGAAAACGGAAAAAAAGCATTCTTTTTATATAATCCCACTGGTACTGGCAACAGTGTTAGTGCCAATCATGTTTATTAACGATTCCTTCTGTACCGTGTATGCAGATAGCCTGCTGGGAGCAATCATGGCTTATTTAATGGTATGTTGGTTGCAGGAAGGCATAACAGGATTTAACGTGGTCAGATTGACGTTGGGGCTGATAGCCTTGACATTAACAAAGCGGTATGGAATTTTTTTCGCCCTGCTGTTTGTAGGAATTTTAGCTTTGGATTATGTCCTTGAGAAAAGAAAATTTTCAAAGTGGATTTGGATTATATTGTTTTTGGGCACCATTATACTTTCCTTTGTATCTTTTGACAGATATTCTAAAAAAGAGATAGCAATAGATGAAGTGAAGACAGTAAGCAACAGTTCCTCAGATATAAAAGAAACACAGGCAGAGACAACAACAGAAACATTTTCATCAAAAATATATAACAAGCTCGTAAAAGCAGAACCGGATGCACAACAGAAACAGCTATGGATAACTTTTTTAAAGGATATGTGGACAGAGAACACGTGGGAACTGGGATGGTATAATGCTTCCTATATGGGAGTCGTAGTCACATTACAAATGGTAAGTGCCTTCGTCTGGTTGGGATTAAAGCGTAAGAAATATAAAACGGATATCCTGAAAAAATCGGTATTGCTTACAATTGGAGCGATAGGCTATGGTGCCATAATCTTAGTATCCCGAATTCGGCTCTATAATGTTTATAGTGGAACGGTAGTAGATTCGCATGAGAGATATATGGGGTCTTATGGTATCGTAATGGTATTGTTTATACTGATATTACTTTTGCAGAATTTAGAAAAAGTATATGCAATAAATCACTCAACAAATTTCAAACATTCATTTTATATAAAAAAAGCAGTACTGGCTTTGGCAATTTGCTGTTTGATTATAATTAGCACACCATTAAATTTTATTATAAATAAAAATACAGGACGCGGATTTAACAGCGAATACATGTATCCCTTTGACGATATAGAGAAAATGACGCAAAGCACAGCAAAAATAGGAGATCGTGTTTATTATATTACAAATAATGGGAGAGGCGATAACAAGCACGTATTTGCGGGAACTGTTTCACCATGGATGCGAGTTTCAATCAGAGGAAATGATGGAATGTGTGCTTCTGAGTCCATATATAAAGAACATATTAAGAATCATCCGGAAATGATGCCAAACGAGAAAATCCGGTATGTATCAGAAGATGAATTTGCGGATGAACTTCGAGAATATCAATATGTTTTCATTATGAAATCGGAAGATTATTTTATTGATTCTTATCGGGGTCTTTTTGAAGAACCAGATTCGGTTGAAAATGGCTCATTTTATAAAGTAAAATATAATGAAGAGGGAAAGGTATGTCTTGAATTAATTGGAAAGGTGGGCGTACTTATTTGCTAGGGGAATTCACATGAAAATTCTTATTGTAACACAGTATTTCTTCCCGGAAAGGTTTCGCATAAATGAATTAGCTCTAGAATTAAAAAAGCGAGGACATGAAATCAGAGTTTTTACGGGGAAACCAAATTATCCTCAGGGGAAAATATATCCGGGCTATACCTTTTGGGGGATACAGAAAGAGGTTTGGAATGAACTGGAAGTGGTTAGAATTCCAATTATACCAAGAGGACACTCTTCTATAGGCATGATTCTGAATTATTTGTCTTTTTGGGTGTTTGGAAATGCTCGAGTGAAAATGGTAAAAGGGTTCCACCCGGATATAATTTATGTGTTTGAAACTTCACCAATAACATGTTGTATGCCGGCACTTCGTTTGAAGAAAAAGACAGGCGTTCCGGTGATTATGAATGTGCAAGATTTGTGGCCGGAAAATGTTGTGGCAATTACAGGATTAAAAAATAAAGCAATCCTTTATATGCTGGAGAGGTTGGTTCATAAGATATATTTAAATTGCGACCTTCTACTGACAGCTTCACGCCAGTTTATACCAAGTATACAAAGGAGGCTTCCACAAACGGACAAAGAGCAAAACAAAGTGAAATATTGGCCGCAATTTTCCACAGTAGACTCCAACTGCTATAAGGCACATGGTAAAAGAGAGTTTTTTGATATTATATTCACTGGAAACCTTGGAGAAGGACAAGGCCTTGAATTAGTAATTGAAGCAGCAAGTAAAATGCGGGAAAGGTGTGTGCGATGGATACTAGTAGGTGATGGACGAAACAGGGAGAGTCTTGAAAACAAGACAAAAAAAATGGGGTTGGACAAGAAAATTCTCTTTTATGGAAATAGAGAGGAACGTGAAATTCCACAATTGCTCCACCAAGCAGATGTGGCATTATTGATATTAAAAGACTCGCCAATTTTCAGAATGACGGTTCCGGCAAAGCTGCAAACTTATTTGGCTTGTGGAATGCCCGTTTTAGGGTGCGTACAAGGAGAAGCAAAGAAAATAATTCTGGAAGCGAAAGCTGGTATCGTTACAGACGAAATATCTGCAGATGAACTTATCAGAAAAGCACAGTGGATAAGCAATGTGGACAAGAAACAATTACAAGAGTATAGTAGTAATGGATACTTATATGGAAAACAAATGTTTTCCAGAGAACATTTAATAAATCAATTAGAAGAAGAAATGAGAGGATTAAGTAATGTTTAAGGGAAAAACACTTTTAATAACTGGCGGAACAGGATCTTTTGGAAATGCGGTGTTAAAGAAGTATCTGGATTCTGATATTAAGGAAATACGCATTTTTTCCAGAGATGAAAAGAAACAGGATGATATGCGAAAACTGTATAATAGCGAGAAACTTAAATTTTATATTGGTGATGTAAGAAATCCAGATAGTTTAACGAGTGTAATGCGTGGAGTTGATTATATATTTCATGCCGCTGCATTGAAGCAGGTTCCTTCCTGTGAATTCTTTCCAATGGAAGCTGTCAGAACAAATATTGAAGGCACAAATAATGTGTTAAATGCAGCAATAAATGCGGGGGTTAAAAAAATTGTCTGCTTGTCGACCGATAAAGCAGCATATCCAATCAATGCAATGGGTATGAGTAAAGCAATGATGGAAAAGGTTATCCATGCAAAGGCTCGGGAAGTAAAGGATACAGGAACTGTAATATGTTGCACAAGATATGGAAATGTAATGTGCAGTAGGGGAAGTGTTATTCCTTTGTTTATAGACCAAATCAAGGCAGGAAAACCAATTACAATTACAAATCCGAACATGACAAGATTTTTGATGAACTTGGATGAAGCCGTTGACCTTGTAACATTTGCGTTTGAACATGCAAATCCCGGGGATCTTTTTATTCAGAAAGCGGATGCATCTACAATTCAGACATTAGCGGATGCGGTTAAGAAGTTATTTGGTGATACACCGACACATATTATCGGAACGCGCCATGGAGAAAAGTTGTATGAAACGCTTATGACCAAGGAAGAAAGATTACGTTCAGAGGACCTGGGTAACTATTTTAGAATTGCTGCGGATGAGCGTGACTTGAATTATGATAAATATTTTGTACAGGGAAATGTACAAACTGAAAGTGATGAAGCATATACAAGTAACAATACAACGTTATTGGATGTAGATGGAACAGTTGAAAAATTATTGACAACTGATTATGTGAGAAATGAACTTTTATAGAGGAGAAAAAATGAAAGTTTTGGTTACGGGAAGTGTACATTTATACAAGGATAAAGCAGGTAATTTCTACTCTCCAACAGTATATAATTATGATTTCCTGAAAAGATATCTGGCAGTATTTGATGAAGTTATGTTGATGGGAAAGGTCAAACCTGATGCATATAAGTCTGAGATGAAAATGCAAAAGGTCAGTGGTAAAGGGGTAACCATTATTGAGTTACCCTGGTATCGCGGAATTAGAGGAATGGCAAAGAAGATACTGCGGCTTGCGGGAATTATGCGGGAAGAGGGCAAAAGAAGTGATTGCTATATTTTTCGGATTGCGCAAATTGAAAGTTTTCTAATGTACATGTTCCGAAAACGTAATCGTCCGTATGCTGTGGAGATTGTTAATAATCCAAAGACACTGGAAGAATTGTCAGAATTTCAAAAAATAATAAATGTTTTTTTTATTAAAAGAATGATTAAAAGTGCATCAGGAGTATCCTATGTTACACGTGAGATGCTGCAAAAAGAATATCCTGCAGATGAACAGCATCAATTTGTAAGTTCTTATTCAAGTGCAGAAATAAAGGAAGAGGATATTGCGACGGCTCCTAAGAGATACACAGGACAGGAACCATTAAGAATTGTACACGTATCCAATGCAATTGAAAGTGATGGGAAAGGACATGTTACGTTAATCGATGCAATATCACGTATAAAAGTGGAAGGGTATTTTGTTCAGGTATATTTTGTGGGAGAAGGAACAAAAATTCCTGAATTCGAAGAATATGCCAAGGAAAAAGGAACGGAAGATATTGTACATTTTATTGGAAGAATCAGTGGACATGAAAAGATGCTTGAGTTTTTAAAAACATGTGATTTGATGGTTTTTCCATCTAAATCAGAAGGACTTCCACGAACAATTATTGAAGCAATGGCGGTAGGACTTCCGTGCATAGCAAGTAATGTGGGAGGATTGCCAGAATTATTGGACAAGGAATATTTGTTTGCACCTACCGATGTGCAGGGAATTGTGGAAAAAATCTGCTATCTTATTAATAATCCGCAGGAATTAGAGAACATGAGCAAAAAAAACATAGCGAATGTGAAACAATATAGTTCAGATTTGCTAATGAAACGTAGAATTACCTTTTATGAAAACCTTAAACAATGTGTGAAAGAGGATAAATAATGTATGCGGTAATAATCGGCCTGAACGATTTCCCGGATAATGATGCGGGAGCTGTTCGAGATTTGGCATTTGCAAAGATTTATCAACAACTGGGCTATGATGTGATTGTAATATCGCAAGGTCGACAGAAAAATATTTATAAATACAAAGGAATTTGTTGCTATAGCATATTTGAAGAACGAAAAACGATATGGGCTCATTTTTCGTTTTATTTTGGTCTGAAAAAGAAAGTGGCGAAAATACTGGATAATATAGTATGTGAGCGTAAAGGTTCCCCCGCAATAATTCATTTTTCTGAGTTGCCATTTAACTGTATCAACATGTTGCTTCGTATGGGAGAGCTAAAAAATACTACGCTGATTCATGATAGTAAAGAATGGTATTCACCATGTGAATTTAAAAGGGGCAGATGGGATAAGTCTTATATTGCAAATGATTTACTTAATTGTTTCATAATACGGAAACCTGTCCGTGTAATTGCTATAAGTAGTTTTTTATATAATCACTTTCAAAGTAAGGGATTAAGAACAACAAAAATACCGGTTATCATGGATAAATATGAGTTTGAGCATACCGAACAAAACGACAAAATTCGAATTATGTACGCTGGAAACATGGGAGGAAAGGACGAAATTATACAGTTACTCTCAGCAGTTGATGTGTTAAGTGATGAAGAACGTAGTAAGTTTCAGATAGATATATATGGAATAAATGAAGAAATGTTAAAAAAGCGCACAGGCATCTCACGGATACCGAAAGAAGTGAATGTCTATGGCAGGGTAAGCAGAGAAGAGGTACAAAAGGCACTTATAAGAACGGATTTTTCTTTTTTGCTTCGTCCGGAGAAAGAAAGATATGCGCAGGCGGGATTCCCTACGAAAGCAGTTGAGGCGATGATGCATGGAACGGCAATGCTTTGTAATTTTTCTTCGGATTTAAAAAGTTATCTGAATGATGGAGTTAATGCTGTCATCATAAGAGATAATACAGATGTCTCTGTCGGAATAGCATTGAGAAAAATTTTGGCACTTAAAAGAAATGAGATTGAACAGATAAAGCGAGAAGCAAAGAAAACGGCAGAAACGGAATTCTGCTATGAAAGATATATTCAACAGGTGAGAGATTTCATTGAAGTATAAAATATGCAAAGAGAATGAATAGAGTTATGAAAAAGTATCCTAATATATTAATTCTGAATAACCAGAGTATCTATAATTGTAATGCAACCGGGATTACATTGAGAAATATTTTAAGCGGTTGGCCTGCAGAAAACTTATGTGAATTGCATATGGACAGGAAAGCAGGAGAGAACGATAAAAGAAACAATATACATTCGGAGTATATATTAGATGTAGTACCGGTTTATTATCTAATCAGAAAAATCCATAATCTTTTAAATAAGACCAAAAAAAATCATTCTACAGTAAACGATGTTCAAGGTGCAAAAAATGTTACATCCCAGGGGAACATGCGAGAAGTCATTAATCGGCTTATTGATGTATCTCCGGTATGTGGTACAATTCATTGGGAGAAATACTTAAAAGGATTTAACCCGGATGTGATTTATACGTGTGGCGCCAGTGTTAGTGTAATGAAAATTGCATTAAAACTATCACGAAAATATAATATTCCAATTGTTCTTCATTTTATGGACGATTGGGCACATTACTTACAGAATGAGAGTATCATAGGAAGTAAATGGTACAAAGGATGTCTGCAAAAATATTTAAAAAAATGTTATGTAAAAAGTGTTTCTAATTTTGCTATTAGTCCTTATATGGCAGAAGACTATGAGAAAGAAACAGGTATTTCACATATCGCACTAATGAATGCGGTTGATTTTGAAAAATTCTATAATTTATCACAGAACAGCGGGGATTCTATTATATTTACTTATACGGGGGGACTTCATTTGGAGCGCTGGAAAGCATTAAAGGATGTGGAAACTGCACTGACAAAATTGAAACAAAATGGGTATAATGTCAAACTTAAAATATACACAGGCTCACAGGAAATGATACCGGAAGATTACTTTGACAACTTAATTACAGAAGTTCATGAACAGGTGCCACATAGTGAAGTGAACAAAATATTAAAAGAGGCAAACGTATTAGTACATGTGGAAGTTCAGAATCCGATACTGATGGGTTTTTTTAAATATTCTATATCTACCAAAATACCGGAGTATATGGCTGCTAACAGACCAATGTTATTGTATGCACCGCAGAATATGAAGTTGCTTGAATATTTATGTGAAAACGAAATTGCTTTTACAGCATACGAAAAAAAGCAATTATATGACACCATAGAAGAAATAATAACTGATTCTGGGAAGACAACGCGGGTAAGAGAAAAGGCAGTACAGTTTGTACAGGATAATTATGAAGTAAAATATGTAAGGGAAGTTTTTTACGAAACCATATGCAAGGTTACACAAATGTAGTAAGAAAAGAATAACTTGCAAAGAGGAAAACAAAATGAGATGTATCATACGAAATATACATGACAGGGACGGAATCACAGATGAAATTTTAAGCCAGTTGGAAAAGAAATTTGCTTTGGAACGTGCAATTGTTTTGGATGTGGAAAAAAGCGAAAAAAGAGATGAAAAATTGGAGTATAAGCCACTTCGCTTGGCAATGTGTCATAATTGCATTGAGTTTTTGGAAATGGAAGGGGATATTCCGCGTTTTATATTGGAAGGAATGCTTCCATATAAAGCAATGGCTATGCATATGTTAATGAGGGAATCCCATTATGATATATATTCTTTTCATTACCTGGAGCAGGTATATTATCGTCATGTCAAGTACTGGAATAATTTGCTTGAAAAAGAAAGAATTGACTTTCTGTTGTATCTGGTAACCCCGCATCATGCAGGGGAATATATTTTATATGCGCTTGCTAAAGTAAGAAAAATTCCAACTGCATTATTTGCACCGATTACACCAATTGGACATTTTGTTTCTGGCACATCGATTGAAAACGTAGGATACACGATTGAAAAGATATACAAAGAGGGAATCACGGAGAGAAAGCTTGGCGAGGATTTTTCGGCTTTTGTTGATCGTGTGGATAATGCCTCAACATTTACAGCAAAAGAGAAGAAAGCAATTCAATTAGATACGAAAAAAGCAGTCTTTTCTTATAACAGCAGTATGCAGTTTTGGCGAAGATTATTAAAAGTGCCGTACATTAAATTTTCACCCAAATATAAAAATCACAGAGATTTTTATTTACAAGAACAGTGTCGATTGACCAAGCTAACATGGGATACAATACGATATGAACGCAAAATGGATCATTTAGCGGATTATGAAAAAATTGCAGTCGAACCGGATTGGAATGAGAAATTTATTTATTTTTCCCTTCAACAGACACCGGAAGAAACAACAATGCCCAGGGCGGGAGAATACAAAAATCAGATGCTTAGTATCGAAACATTGGCATGTGCAGCATCGGCTCTGGGTTTAAAGGTATACGTTAAAGAACATTGGGTACAGCCACACCGGGAACCTGGATTTTATAAAGAACTTTCAGAGATTCCGGGAGTTACCCTGATTAATCTGGAGGTTCCGGCAGCAGAGCTGATTCATTATGCAATTGCAGTATCTACTCAAACGGGAACGTGTATATTAGAAGCTATGTTAATGCAAAAATGTACCTTGTATTTTGGGGAAGGACAGCCTTTTAAGGGTGCTCCGGGAGCAATAAAAGTGGATGATTCGAAACAGGCACAAAAAGTGATAGCAGATATTCTGAATAAAACGATATCTGTTTCAAAACGAGAAGCTATGAACTACATGCAGGCAATGGAACAGGCATGTATATGCAGCTATGTAGATTCACTTTCTGAAACAACAAGGCAATATGACAAAAAAGAAACGGCAAAAAAGATAGTAGCATTTATACAAACGCTTGCGTAAAGGCAGAGAGAGTGCATATATATGGGAAGAATAATAAAGAAGTACAGATTTTTATTGAGTGGTAAACAACAAAGACATGTTGTTATATTGTTTATTATGATGATTTTGGGCGCTTTTTTGGAAGTACTTGGGATATCAATGATGATTCCATTGATATCAGCAATCCTGAATAAAAATATTATTGAAGAAAATGAGTATATTGCACAGGTATGTAAAGTGCTTCAAATCGATAGTTATAGAAACTTTGCACTGGCATGTATCGGTTTTATTGTTGCAGTATATGTCATAAAAACATGTTATCTGGTATTGCAGTATTATTTGCAGTATTGTTTTGTAAGCAATGGACAGTTTTTAATGCAGAGCAGATTGCTGTCTTCTTATGTATATCGTCCTTATGAATTCTTTTTAAAGATTGAATCAGGAGAAGTGATTCGTATTATTCAATCAGATACGCTTAATGCATTTCAGTTGCTTTCCATATTGCTTGGCATGCTGTCGGACGGCGTTGTGGCATTGGCACTTACGGTTACCGTTCTCATAATAAATCCGCTGGTAACTGCATTTTCTGCGATAATGATGTTAATGCTGGTATTTTTGATTGTTAAGGCGGTAAGACCTAAACTTAGAAGGCAGGGAACCATTTATCAAAAGAGTTGTGCAGCATCAAATAAATGGCTGCTTCAGTCTATTACCGGTGTTAAAGAGATGAAGGTAACCGGTACAGAAGATTATTTTATACAAAATTATAAAGAATACGGGAAAAAACAGTCTAATGCAAATCGAGTAAACAATACATTACAAGCCACTCCAAGATTATTTATTGAAGGAGGATGTATTATTTCTGTTTTAATTATTATTGGGATAATGCTTTATATTGATTATGATGTAGAAATGCTTATTCCATCTTTAAGTGCATTTGCTATGGCGGCAATAAAGCTTTTACCTAATATTAACCGAATTGTAGCAGCTACAAACCAGATTTCTTTTTTGGAACCGGCACTGGATAGTATTATAAAAACGTTGAAAGAATTTCAAAATGAATCAGTAGAAGAGTCTGTATGTATAAAAGAAATTTCAGTACAACGGGATATCGAACTGCATAATATTACATTCCATTATCCTGATAGCAATAAGCTGATTCTAAATCATGCAAATATGAAAATCCAGGTAGGGCATTCCGTAGGTATTATAGGACCATCAGGGGCAGGAAAGACAACTGCTGTTGATATTATTCTGGGACTGCTGAAACCTCAGGAAGGGCAGATTCTGGTCGATGGAGAAAATGTTTTGGAAAATAAAGAGGCATGGCTAAAGCATGTTGGCTATATTCCACAGACTATTTTTATGCTGGATGCAACAATTAGGGAAAACATCATTTTTGGAAATGATGTAGAAAATGATGAAGTCAGACTATGGAATGCATTGGAGGATGCACAGTTGGCCGATTTTGTTCGTTCTTTGCCGGATGGACTTGAAACGGCAATCGGTGAACGCGGAGTACGATTATCGGGAGGCCAGCGACAGAGAATCGGTATAGCACGTGCTTTGTATAGAAATCCGGATGTGTTAATTTTTGATGAGGCAACATCTGCTTTGGACAATGATACAGAGGAAGCAATTATGGAAGCAATTAATGCATTGCACGGCAAAAAGACAATGATTATCATTGCACATCGACTTAGTACCATTCGGGAATGTGATAGTGTGTTTCAGGTGGAAGATGGAAAAATTATGGACAAAGGAGCAACTGTATGAAAATACTTATGACCGGAGCAAAGGGATTTGTTGGTAGAAACCTTGTGACTACTTTGAAAAACATAAAAGAGGGTAAGGATAAGACCAGACCGGATTTGAACATTGAAGAAATTTATGAATATGATTTGGATACCGGGATGGAACTGCTTAATGAGTATTGCGGCAAGGCGGACTTCGTATTTAATTTGGCGGGAGTAAATCGACCCAAGGAAAAGGGAGAATTTGAAACCGGAAATTGTGGATTTGTGGAAGAACTGCTAAGTTTACTTAAAAATAATAAAAATAGATGTCCGATTATGTTGAGCTCATCTATCCAGGCTTCTTTGCAGGGGAGATATAATAATAGTGATTACGGGAAGAGCAAACTGGAAGGAGAGCAGGTGCTATTAACTTATGGAAAGGAAAACGCGGTTCGTACGCTGGTATATCGTTTTCCTAATATATTTGGAAAGTGGTGCAGACCCAATTACAATTCCGTAGTAGCAACTTTTTGCAATAATATAGCAAATAATATTTCGATTCAGATAAATGATGAATCAACAGAACTGGAACTGGTTTATATTGACGACCTTGTAAATGAAATGCTGGATGCTTTGGAACAAAAAGAACATCGTTGTGAATATGACGGATTGAATGTGATAGAAAGAAAGGACGGAAATTATTGCTACGTTCCTATCACATATAGGCAGAACCTCGGAAGTATTGCCGAGATGATTTACAAATTTGATGAACAACCAATTACGCATATAATGCCAGAAATACCTGAAAACTCATTTGAGAAAAAATTATATTCTACGTATTTATCATACCTGCCTCCGTATAAGATGAAATATGAAATACCAATGAATACGGATGAACGTGGAAGTTTTTGCGAGTTTATCAAAACTAGTTCAAATGGGCAGTTTTCCATTAACGTAAGTAAGCCGGGGATGACAAAAGGAGAACATTGGCATCATAGCAAGTGGGAAATTTTTGTGGTAGTATCAGGGCATGGACTGATTCAGCAGCGCAAACTCGGTACGGACGAAATATATAATTTTGAGGTTTCAGATGAAAAATTTGAGGCAGTTCAGATTCTTCCCGGATATGCTCATAACATAAAGAATTTATCAGATAGTGAAAATCTGGTGGTTTTAATGTGGGCAAATGAGATGTTTGATGCAGAACATCCGGAAACATATCGCGAATATGTGGAAAAATAGAGAGGAGTGCTATATGAGTGATACCAAGGAAATGTTTAACGTTAGATTTAAAGAAGATGGAAGATTAAAATTATTGATTATTGTTGGAACAAGACCGGAAATTATACGATTAAGTGCAGTTATCTCAAAATGCAGAAAGTATTTTGACTGTATTCTGGCACATACCGGGCAAAATTATGATTATAATCTGAATGGAATCTTTTTCAAAGATTTAAATATACAGGAACCCGAAGCATATATGAATGCCGTTGGGACTGATTTGGGAGAGACAATTGGAAATATTATAGGGTTGTCTTACAAACTTATGGAACAAATAAAACCGGATGCATTGTTGATTCTTGGAGATACTAATAGTTGTTTGTCTGCAATTGCAGCAAAACGTCTTCATATTCCGATTTTTCATATGGAAGCTGGTAATCGCTGCAAGGATGAATGTTTACCGGAAGAAACAAATCGCAGAATAGTAGACATTATTTCAGATGTTAATCTGGCATATTCGGAACATGCGAGAAAATATTTGCATGAGTGCGGATTACCAAAAGAACGCGTATATGTAACCGGTTCTCCAATGGCAGAGGTTTTACATGCAAATTTGGAAAATATTCTGAGTTCAAATATCTTAGAGCGATTAGACTTAAAACCTGGAAAATATATTCTGCTTTCGGCTCATAGAGAAGAAAATATTGACACGGAAAAGAATTTTCTGGCATTGTTCGGTGCTATAAATAAAATGGCTGAAAAATACAATATGCCAATTTTATATTCCTGCCATCCAAGGTCCAAGAAACGATTGGAGCAATCCGATTTTAAACTGGACAATCGCGTTATCATGCACGAACCATTGGGGTTTTATGACTATAATTGCCTGCAAATAAATTCATTTGCGGTTGTATCTGATTCGGGAACGCTTCCGGAAGAAAGTAGTTTTTTTGCAAGTTTAGGATATGCTTTTCCGGCAATATGCATTAGGACTTCTACTGAAAGACCAGAGGCACTTGATAAGGGAAATTTCCTGCTGGCAGGCATAGAAGAACAGTCCTTGTTACAGGCAGTTGAAATAGCAGTTTCCATGAATTATAATAAAGAATTAGGGGTGCCGGTTCCTGACTATATTGATGAAAATGTAAGTACAAAAGTGGTGAAAATTATTCAGAGCTATGTAGGTATTATAAATCGAATGGTTTGGCGAAAAGGTTGATTTAATAAAGGAGATTAAACATGGAAGAATTGGCAATATTTGGCGGAGAACCAATTAGAAAAGATCCGATCTATTATGGAAGACAGTGTATAGAGCAGGATGATATTGATGCAGTTGCAGATACATTACGTAGTAATTATATTACTTGCGGACCCAAAGTTGAAGAACTGGAAAGAAGACTTTGTGAAGTGACAGGTGCTAAATATGCTGTGGTTGTGGCAAACGGAACAGGAGCATTACATATTGCAGCATTGGCAGCTGGATTCAAAGAGGGAGATGAAGTGATTGTAAGCTCTATAACATTTGCAGCATCGTCAAATTGTGTGTTGTATTGTGGAGCAAAACCGGTTTTTGCGGATATTAGAAGAGACACCTATAACATTGATCCGGAATCAATAAAAAAGTTGATTACGTCCAAAACTAAGGGGATTGTAGCAGTAGATTTTACCGGACAGGCAGTGCAGCTTGATGAGATAAGAGAAATAGCTCGTGAAAACAATTTGATTTTAATTGAAGATGCGGCACATGCAATTGGAACAAAATATAAGGGACAGCCAATAGGAAGTATTGCAGATATGACTTGCTTTAGTTTCCATCCTGTAAAAACGGTAACAAGTGGAGAGGGCGGAGCTGTAACAACAAATGATGAACAGCTCTATCGGAAATTGTTAAGATTACGTACACACGGCATAACAAGAAATCAGGACGAAATGTGTCATCCTACAGATGCGTTATGGTACAATGAAATGGTGGAACTCGGATATAATTACCGAACGACAGATTTTCAGGCAGCATTGTTATGCAGCCAGTTGAATAAATTGGATAGATTTTCTGCAAGAAGAAAAGAAATTGTAAAAAAGTATAATGAAGCATTTGATAAAATGCCCGAAATTATAGTGCAGAAAGAAATTCCGGAGTCGGATACAACAAGACATTTGTATGTAATCAGACTTAATATGGAGTTACTTACATGTACAAGAAGACAGTTTTTTGATGCATTATATGCAGAGAATGTTTGCCCGCAGGTACATTATTTACCGGTATATATGCATTCATACTATGAAAAATTGGAATATAAAAAAGGAATTTGCCAAGAGGCGGAGGCTTATTATGAATCTTCTATGAGTATCCCATTGTATCCAAGTTTGACAGATGATGACGTGAACAGTGTAATAGCTGCAGTAAAAAAGGTGGTAGATTATTATCGAAAGTAAAAAGAAGCAGGCATCACAATATGAATTAAAAAGAATCAGCAGATATATGATGATTCTCGTATTACTAATTGCAGAAGTGGCATGCTTTGCATACGTGTGGTTTTCTGAATATCGCAATATTACATTGATACATTATCGCTCCATAGGAAATGTTGCAATTATTGGAATATATGCAATAATGTTATTGGTGTTTACCTATAATTTAGGGGGCGCCAAGTATGGTTTATTAAAAAGAAACAATATTTCGTTCTCACAGGGAATGGCAATTGTTCTCAGCAATATATGTATTTATCTTGTAATAATTTTGTTGACAGCAGATATATCTTGTATTGGTGCGATTATTTGGATGACTCTTTTTCAAGTGATTATTGTAATTGTCTGGAACGTATTATCGTACAAGTTATTAAGTTATTTGTTTCCGCCACGTAAGCTATTGCTTTTATATGACAGCTATTCTCCCACAAACTTTGAAAATAAAGTCAGGGTTCGAAGTGATAAATACGAGATAGCAAAGATTTTACCATGGCAGAGCTTTCAAGATTTACTTGAAAGTAAAGAATTATATTCTTATGAAGGTGTGGTTCTCTTTGACATTCATGCGTCTGCACGTAATCGTATATTAAAGGACTGCTATTACCATTCTGTGCGAGTGTATTCTACCATTAAAATTTCTGACATATTGATGAGAAATGCGGAAGAATTGAACTTGTTTGACACACAATTAGCGTTAATCCGCGAGTATGAACTTACTTTTGAACAACGATTTATGAAAAGAATGATGGATATCATAATTTCGCTGTTGGCATTGATTATACTATCACCGTTAATGCTGATTGTTGCGCTATGCATTAAGATATATGATGGCGGAACCGTGTTTTTTACTCAGGAACGATATACGAAAGACTTTAAAAAATTTAAAATCCATAAATTCCGTTCCATGATTATGGATGCAGAAAAACCAGGGCAGGTGATTCCCGCAGTAGAACATGACCCACGAATAACACCGATTGGAAAATTTATTCGTGCTACAAGAATAGATGAACTGCCACAATTTATTGATATTTTGGTAGGAAACATGAGTTTGGTCGGTCCGCGTCCGGAAAGAATAGAGCATGTTAATAAATATTGTAAAGAAGTGCCTGAATTTGGAATGAGACTAAAGGTTAAGGGAGGACTTACAGGCTATGCACAAGTGTACGGAAAATATAATACAAGTGCATATGATAAACTGAAGTTGGACCTGAGTTATATATCAAACTATTCCCTGATGCTGGATTTGAAAATAATTTTGTTAACATTACGAACTATTTTTTCAAAGGAAAGTACAGAAGGATTTAGTGAATAAGTTCAAATAGAATCAGATGGAAGAAGAACAATGGATAGAGAAGAAAAAGTGCTTATTATAGCCGAAGCCGGTGTGAATTATAACGGGGATATTGAATTAGCTAAAAAGATGGTTAAGGTTGCAGCCCAGGCGGGGGCAGATATTGTGAAATTTCAGACGGGAATCCCTGAAAATGTAATTTCAAAGTATGCAGAAAAAGCGGATTATCAAAAGAAAAATACTGCAGATGCGGATGGGGAAGAAAGCCAATTAGAAATGGCAAGGAAATTAATGCTTCCTTGGAGTGTTTATCCTGAACTGATAAATTACTGTAAAGAACAAAATATTCAGTTTTTATCAACACCGTTTGATATTCCATCAGCAACCTATCTTCACGAATTAGGCATGACGCAATGGAAAATACCTTCTGGTGAGATTACCAATTTACCCTTTTTGAGACATGTTGCAGGGTATGGACAACCTATTTTTTTATCAACAGGAATGAGTACACTTGAGGAAGTGGCAGCAGCAATGAGCGTATTACAAGCGTCAGGTGTGGGTAAAATAACTTTGCTGCAATGTAATACAGATTATCCAACTGCCTATGAGGATGCAAATATCAGAGCAATGCTTTCTTTAAAAGAGAAATTCAAGGTAAGCGTGGGATATTCGGATCATACGATGGGGTTGGAAGTTCCTGTTGCGGCAGTGGCATTAGGAGCTACTGTAATAGAGAAACATTTTACATTAGACCGTGGTATGCAGGGTCCCGATCAGGTTGCAAGCATGGAGCCTGATGAGCTCAAACAAATGGTACAGGCTATTCGTAATGTTGAAAAGGCATTGGGAACAGGCGAAAAGGTTCCGAGTAAAGCGGAAAGTAAAAACATAGCAATTGCGAGAAAAAGCATTGTAGCTGCTCAAGCCATAAAATGTGGTGAAGTTTATACAGAAGATAATTTAGCATGCAAAAGACCGGGAACAGGAATTTCACCAATGGAATGGGATGAAGTGATTGGCAAAAGAGCTAATCGCGATTATGAAGAGGACGAATTAATAGAAAGGTAAAATATAATAATGCAGTCGAATAATTCAGAGTTTAAAGGAAAAAGACTTTTATTTATTGGAGCATCGGGACATTTTGAATTGGCCATAAAAAAAGCGAAGGAAATGGGAATATACACCATTATTATTAACTACAATAAAAATGCAATGGCTAAGCAATATGCAGATCTGGCATGTGACGTTGATACATATAATCCGGAGGAAGTTTTGAATTTTGCCAAGGAACAGAAGGTTGATGGATTATTTACAAGCTGGAATGAGGTAAATTTATACACGACAGCATATGTTGCAAGGGAAATGGGAGTTCCTTTCTATGCCAAAAAGGAACAGTTGGATCAGCTTGTAACAAAATATGCATTTAAAAAAACCTGCAGAAAATATGGGGTTCCGGTAATACCAGAGTTTTATGTTGGAAATAATCTGACAGAAAAAGAGATTGCAAATTTTGAGTACCCGGTTATTTTTAAACCGACGGATAGTGGTGGTACAAGAGGAATGACCATACTGCATAGCCGCGAGGGAGTAGAGGATGCTTATCTTAAAGCATTGGAAGCATCCATTAAGAAGGAAGTAGTAGTTGAAAAATACTTATCGCAAGGACAATTGATTGTTATTGATATTGCAGTTCAGAATGATGATGTATATATTGCCAGTGTAGCAGATCGGTCTATTGTACGTACCTCTGATAGTGCAGTGCCACTTGCAGTATCTTATATGTATCCTTCAAAGAATATTGCAATTGTTGAGCAGCAGGTTCTGACACCACTAAAAGATATGATACATGGTTTAGGTATTCATAACGGAATTATTTCTTTTGAAGGAATGATTAGTGAAGATAAATTATTTTTGATCGAAACACAATTCCGGTTTGGCGGAACACACTTTTATAAGTTTGTTGAAAAGGCATGCGGAGTTGATTTGCTGGAAATGATGATAGAATATGCACTAAAGGGAACGTATGAACGCTATGAGTTCAAAGGAAGATTGAATCCTTATTTTTCATCCAAATATGCGTGCCAGAATCTCCAGGTAGATAGCGGTAAAATAGTTGAAGTGAAAAATGTTGATGCAGTCAAATCACTCCAGGGAGTAGACTGGTTTGTGCAAATCAAAAATTTGGGTGATATTGTTCCAAATGATGGTTCAACCGCACAGAATTTTGCAAAAATCGGATTGTCGGAAGAATCGGATCAGAAACTGTATCAACTTATGGATAAAATTCAGCATACATTAGAAGTGTTGGATGAAAAGGGAAATAATTTAGTAAGAAAAAATATACCTAAAGAATATCTTTAGACTAAGAGGTGACAACATGAAAAAAATGAAAGTATTAATTAACGGATTGGGAAGAATTGGGCGTGCAATTGTCCGAATTAATTTGGAAAAGAATATTTTTGATTTAGTAGCAATCAATGATATTAATCCAGACAATAAAAACATGGCTTATTTGTTAAAGTATGATTGCACTTATGGCAGACTGACAGAAAATATCACAAGCGATGAGGACAATATTTATCTTAACGGACAAACTATAAGAGTAAGCCATGAGAAAGAAATTAATGATGTGGATTTTACGGGAATCGATATAGTTATCGACTCGTCAGGAATCAAGAAGAATATTGAACAAATTGAAAAGATGGCAGCAGCGTCAACCGTAAAAAGATTCATTATTACAAATGTTGATTCGAAAAAGGCTCAGAATATTATATTTGGCGTAAATGAAAAGGAATTGGAAGACGTATCTAAAAAGATTATATCATCCAGTATTTGCGATGTTATTTCTTTAGGACCGATTTATAATCTGTTAGCTCAGAAATATGATATTGAAAGTGGATTTCTGGTAACACTTCACCCATGGTTATCTTATCAGAATCTATTGGATGGACCAGCAAAATCCTGGTCCCAGCCAGGAGATGTATATTCGCATTATGCACTTGGAAGAGCATCTACACAGAATTTAATTCCGAAGTCTACATCTGCAGTGAGAGCTTTAAGCAATGTATTTCCGGAAGCAATGGATAAAATTGCAAGTTTTTCATATCGTATTCCGACACAGATTGTTTCCAGTGCAGTTTTAACTCTTGTGTTAAAAGAAAATACAACAAAAGAAGAACTGCTTCAGTTATTTGAAGAGGAACAAAAGAATCAGAAATACACAATTATCGAAACAACAGATGAGCCACTGATTTCCGCTGACTATGTGAAGAGTGAATACTCTACCATTTTAGATACACGATGGATACAGGTAAAGAATGGAAACCACATCGAATTGGTATATTGGTATGATAATGAATGGGGATATTCATCAAGAATTGTAGATATTGTAAATTACTTAACAGAAATGGAAGCAGAATGAATATATTAATTGCGTCAGATTCGTTTAAAGATGTATATAATCCTGTTGAGGCATGTGACATTATTGCGGGGGCTCTTTCAGGTATCCAGGCAAAGCTTGTCAAACTTCCAATGTGTGATGGTGGGGAATATGCCTATGAAGTGCTTAGGGACTCCTTTCATTATGAAGAAAGGGTACTTGAAGGCGTTTTAAATGCCTATGGAAAGCAAATGCAGGTAAGATATCTGGTAAACGGTTCAGAGGCGCATGTGATTTCATCGGAAGTTGTTCGCCTATATCCCCATGAGGAGGCTTATAAGAACCCATTATTACTTACGGATTATGGAATTGGTCAGATAATCAATGAGGTTATCCAGGAAGGATACACGAAGATACAGTTATATTTAGGTGGAACTTCAACTGTATGTGCCGGTATGGGTATGGCCCAGGCATTGGGAGCCTGATTTTTTTCATATTCAAATGAAATTATGCCGGCACCAATCAGGGGGAAGGATTTAAAAAATATTAAGCGGATAGAATATGAACCGCAGAATAATGCAGTTACACTTTCGGTAATCGTAGATGGAAATGCAAAAGCATATGAGATGGAAGGAATTACAAATCTAAAAATAGGAAAAACTTTTAATGTTGAAAGAAGAGAAATACTGAAAACTTGTAACAAAGGAATTAGGAATATTATTAATGTTACCGGAGTTTTAGAAAACCAGGATTTTTCAGGCGCAGCAGGCGGAATATTGTTTGGAATAGAACAATGTTTTCGCAATGTTTCCTATTGTCTGGGCAGTGATTATTTTGCTCAAAAACTTCGATTAGAGGATGCAGTACAAAGTTCTGATCTGGTAATTACAGGTGAGGGGCGACTTGATAATACAGCATGTGGAAAAGCACCGTCGGTAGTTATGGATATTGCAAAGAAAAACAGAGTACCGCTTTGGTTTGTTTGTGGTCAGGTTTCAAAAGAGATTGCAGATAGTCTTAAAGAAGGAATAATAAATGATTCACAAAGTATTGTGTTGAAGAATATGGGAATATCTAAGCTTTTTACATGCCAGACATATTATAATCAACACCCTGTTGAGGGAGGATATGAACAGCAGATAAAAACGTATAGGGAAAAGACACCCAGGATATTAAAAGATTTATTTATAAGGGGATTTGAATAACTATGAAGGCGGTTATTTTATTAGCGGGCAAAGGCAGAAGAATTCAAAAAACATTTGGTCCAATACATAAATCTTTAATTCAATTAAATGGGAACACTTTATTAAGCTATGTTATTTCAAATGTACAAAAGGCGGGAATCACTAGTGCGGTTCCTGTTCTCGGATATCAGAAGAATACGGTTTTAGCAGAAATTGAGAGATGTAAAGGCAATATGGAAATCATTCCTGCTGAAAATAAGGAATATGAAAATACAAATAATTTGGTATCTTTACTTAAAGCGGAAGAAAGTCTTGATGGAGAAGACTTTCTTTTAATAAATGGAGATATGGTATTTGATTACCGTATTCTTTTGCAAATGCAGGGACATAAGAATGGTGCCATTGCTGTTGATGTCAAGGATTATCCGGTACAAATCGACAGTCCGCGTGTGCAAATCCAAAATGATAGGATTACGGATCTTGGACGACATATGTCCAGAGTAGATGCACAGGGATATGCGGTAGGAATATATTATTTTTCTCGCGAGTTAAGCAGAAGCTTTTTTGAATATACGCATTCAATTATTAAAGACAATTTGCAGATGGGGTTTCATGACCCGTTGCGACAATTATTTGGGACGCACTTAATTCAGCCTGTTTCAGTAGGAGACTATTGTTGGATGGATGTTGATGAGAAAAGTGACATAGTACGTGCTGAGCAGATGTTGCTAAAGATACAGGAGATGCAGAATGAAAAAATTTGAAGCAAAAACGGTTGTAATAACTGGAGCTTCCAGAGGAATTGGAAAGGCTCTTACAGACTATTTTGTTATGGAAGGAGCTAATGTTGTTACAATATCAAGAAGTGCGGAAATTGTGAAAACGGATAAAGTATTTCCAATTGTTTCAGACATTGAGAAGTGTGAATATATAGAAAAAATATTAGCTGAAAATAATATTGATGTAGATATCTTAATTAATAATGCCGGAATTATTTGCTATGAAAATCTGGAACAGGTAACGAGAAGTCAGATACAGGAAGTGTTTAATACAAACGTTATTTCTACAGTGCTGCTATCGCAGATGATTATGCGAAGGATGGAACAACAAAAGAAAAGAGGAGTAATTGTGAATACATTATCATTTGCAGCGACAATTCCCTCAGCAGGTTCCGGAATTTATGCGGCTTCTAAGGCGGCAATGACATCTCTGACGCGTACAATGGCAGCTGAATGGGCGCCGAAAGGTATTCGCGTAAATGGGTATAGTCCGGGGGTTATAGAAACAGAAATGACAAAGCCTGCAATACAGAATAATGGAGAAAATATGCTGGATGCCATAGCACTGCATCATTTTGGCAAAGTAGATGAAATGGTCAAAGTAGTAGGCTTTCTGGCTTCAGAGGATTCAGAATATATAACGGGCATAAACTTAGATGCATCCGGTGGAAAATATATTGTCCAAAATGCAGGAAACGCATGGAAAGAAAAGTAAGGGAGATGACAAAAATGGATATAACGGCAACCTATCGGCATGAATATAGTACAAAATTTATTATTGATGAGTCTGCAGACTTTTCGCGTTTGGCAGAAATGAATCTTGAACCGTATGAGAGAATATTTTTTGTATTTGATAAGAATGTTTCTGATTTGTATAGGGATAAAATTATTAAAAAGATGAACTTGCAAAGTAAAAAAGTATTCAGTTTTGATGTAGTACCTGAGGAGCGTTCCAAGAGTATTGCATTTTATCCGGAACTGGTACAGTTTTTTGAGGGAAATTCGGCAGGAAGATATGATGCAGTAGTTGCGATTCGGCAGGAAGATATGATGAAGTAGTTGCGGTAGGCGGAGGAATTATAATTGATCTGGTTTCCTTTACAGTATCAACTTACATGAGGGGGTTACCATTTTTTATTATAGCGACAACATTAATTGGACAAACAGATGCATCAACGGCCGGAAAGACATGTTTGAATTCTTATAATACAAAGAATTTATTGGGAACATTCTATTACCCGGAAGTTGTCTATAATAACATAGAGATTCTTCGTACAACAACCAAGAGAATTATGCGTCAGGGTTTATCGGAAGCATTTAAATACAGCCTGCTTACAGATGGTAAACTCTTAGAAACAATTGTTCAATATCAAAATACAGATTATGATATCGGGTTGATGCAAAAAATAGTCGAGAGTACGATAAATGCAAGAATACAGATTCGAAAGGTTGATCCCCTGGCAAGCAATTTGGGACATACATTTGGGCATGCACTTGAAAAGTATTTTGACTATAAGATTCTTCATGGAGATGCAATTTTAATAGGAACGGTTATGGCAATGAAATTTGCGGTTCAGAAGCATCTTATGGAACAAAGTGAGTTTGAAAAGATATTTGCATTAATGCAGAAGGCACATTTGAATGTATTTATCTCTGAGGAACTGGATGTTGCGAAACTTGTGGAATTGATGCACAAAGATAAGAAATCGAGTGCCGGAAAGCTGCACCTTGTTATGATTCATGGAGTGGGGAAACCCTACCGTGGAGAGACACCATTTTATGAGGCAGAATATGATGATGTAAAGAGTCTCCTAAAACAATTTATGGAGGAGTACCCATATAAAAGACAGGATTATATTGAATATGTAGACCAGGAAATATTATAGAAAGGTGGTTGGACTTATGATATCAACAGTTAATCATGTTAGTTTTACCGTGAGTAATTTGGAGGAATCTATAGAATTTTATAAAAATGTATTAGGACTTGAGTTGATAAGTCTTGCCGAACGTGACGAAGCATTTTCGGCAGCAGTGACGGGGGTTCCAAAGGCAAAAATGAATATCGCTTATATGAAAGCGGCAAATTGCTCTATTGAATTGATTCAATATGTTCAGGCAGGCGGCGAACGACTTGATACACATACAAACAATATTGGTAGTGCTCATGTCTGCTTTAATATTAGAGATTATGACGAGTGGATGGAGAGAATGAAAAAAAATCATGTTTCTTTCCGTGGAGAATTATGTCATGCACCGGCAGGACCAAATAAGGGAAAAAGAGTATGCTATTGCATGGATAATGATGGAAATAATTTGGAATTCATGGAGGAAATATGATCGAGGATTATCATCTTCACACAAAATTTTCTTTTGATTCCCGACAGGAACTAAAAGAACTTTGTGATAAAGCAGTTCATGAGGGAATTCAACAGATATGTTTTACAGATCATGTTGAGCTTGGATTGGAAAATGAAAACCAGGTTCCTGATTTTTATGAAAGAGAAATAGAAATAGAACAATGTAGGAATTTGTTTCCCAAAATAGAAATTTTGAGTGGTGCAGAAATTGGACAACCGCACAAAAATATTAATTACGTTAAGGAATTGCTGCAACAGCATCCTTTAGATTTGGTGATTGCATCCGTACATACGGTTTCTGAAAAGGGTAATCCTTCGAAATTTGGTTTTACTGCGGAAAACTGTAAGGAATTTTTGAATCAGTATTTGGAAGATTTGAAAGACGTGGCATCTAATTGTGACTATGATGTAATGGGACATGTTACGTTGCCTTTTCGATATATTCCGCAGGAATTACGCGAACAATTTCCGATAGAAATATTCAGGAAGGAATATATGGAACTGTTTGAAATTATTGTGCAACGGGAAAAGGGCATAGAAATAAATACAAGTGGTCTGCGAACGGTCCTGGAAGAAACATTGCCTAACGCATTGGTGTTGCAATGGTATAAGGACTGCGGCGGCAGGATAATTACCATAGGTTCCGATGGACATTCTGTTTATAGCGCATTTTCAGGCTTGGAAACAGGGTATCATATGCTGAAAGATTTAGGATATGATAAAATAGCAACGTACCATAAAAGAGTATTATCGTTTAAAGGATTGGATAATTAAATTTATGAAAAGAGTATGTATTGTAACAGCAACCAGGGCCGAATACGGTCTGCTTAAACCAATAATTTTAAAACTGCAGGCTCAGAATAATTTGGAAGTAAGGGTTGTTGCAACAGGAATGCATTTATCACCTGAATTTGGCATGACATGCCAGGAAATTGAACAGGATGGGATTCGGCTGGATCGTAAGATAGAGATTCTTTTGAGCGCAGATACATCATCTGCAATATCAAAAAGTATGGGACTTGCAATGATTAGTTTTGCTGATTATTTTTCAGAAAGAAAACCGGATCTTTTAATAGTTTTGGGTGATCGGTATGAGATTCTGGCAGTTGCAACAACAGCGATGAATGCCAGAATTCCAATAGCACATTTATACGGTGGAGATATTACAGAAGGAGCAGTTGACGATGTTGTTCGCCATGCTATTACGAAAATGAGTTATTTTCATTTTACAGCAACCAGGGAACATCGAAGAAGGGTTATTCAAATGGGTGAATCACCTGAGCGAGTCTTTTGGGTGGGAGCGATGTCTGTAGAAAATGCATGCGATGTAAAAAAATTATCCATGCATGATTTGCAAGAGCAGATTGCGTTTTATTGGAACAGGGATTTAGAAAAAATGGCAGTTGTAACCTTTCATCCGGTTACATTGGAAGATGATACGGCACGGGAACAATTTCAAAATATCTTAAATGCATTAGATTATTTTGAAGATTTGAAAGTTATTTTTACAAAGGCAAACGCAGATGCAGGCGGCAGGGTCATCAACCATATGATTGATGACTACGTAAACGAGCATCCTCAAAAGAGTAAGGCATATACGTCCCTGGGACAGCTAAGATATCTGAGTGCAGTATCTTTAGCGGATGTAGTAATTGGCAATTCTTCAAGTGGCCTATCCGAAGTGCCCACATTTCACGTCCCTACGGTTAATATAGGCGACAGACAAAGGGGAAGAGTATGTGGAAAGACAGTTATTAGTTGTGGAGTTGCAGAAAAAGAGATTACTGATGCTATTCAGAAAGCACTGTCTCAGACATTTCGCAATGAAATTTGTAATGAAAAAAATCCATATGAGAAAAAGGGTACATCAGATGCAATTGTAAAGATTTTGACAGAGAATTTAAATAAAAAAAATATTGATTTGAAGAAACATTTTTACGATTTGGCAGACTTGGAGGTATAAAATGCATCATGGAAAAAGGCAACATTTTAGCAATTATTCCAGCAAGAAGTGGCTCAAAAGGGTTAAAGGATAAGAACATAAAGCAATTGTGTGGCAAGCCACTTATTGCATATTCGATTGAGGCAGCAAAGAAAAGTAATATTTTTGGTAAGGTTCATGTATCAACGGATTCGGAACAGTATGCACAGATTGCACGGGAATTTGGCGCAGATGTCCCCTTTTTGCGTGATGAGCAGTATGCAACAGATCATGCATCTTCATGGGATGTTGTAAGGTATGTCATTAATGAGTATCAAAAACGTGGAGAGGAGTATGAGGCAATCGCATTATTACAGCCGACGACTCCATTACGCACGGCAGAAGATATTATCGGAGCCTATAATACGTTTCTTCAAAAGGATGCAAATGCGGTTATTAGTGTTTGTGCGGTAGAACATTCACCACTTTGGACGGATACTTTGCCAGAAGATTATAATATGAAAGGATTTGTAGACAAAAAGTATCGGGAAATTCCAAGGCAGCAGATGCCGACGTATTATCGGGTTAATGGAGCAATTTATTTAGTGAGAGTAGCTAGTTTATCAGATATTATGGATTTATATGATAAAAAATGTTATGCTTATGTAATGGATAAATACAATTCAGTAGATATTGATGATGAGAATGATTTTGAATATGCAGAGTTTTTGAAAGGGAAAAAGGCATGAAAAAGGTATTAGTAACGGGAGCAGATGGTTTTATAGGGAGTCATATGGTTGAAGAACTGGTAAGAAAAGGGTATAGTGTCAGGGCATTTTCTTATTATAATTCATTTAATACATGGGGATGGTTAGATACATTAGCACCGGAAATTTTATCTCAGATAGAGGTTGTTTGTGGTGATATTCGTGACCCTTATGGGGTTAAGAAGGCTATTGAGGGCGTTGATATGGTATTCCACTTAGCTGCATTAATAGCAATTCCATTTAGTTATCATTCTCCTGATGCATATGTAGACACAAATATAAAGGGTACACTGAATGTTTTACAGGCAGCTAAGGAGTTGAATGTGGAGAGGGTACTAATAACATCAACTTCGGAGGTGTATGGTACAGCTAAATATGTTCCAATAGACGAAAACCATCCATTCCAGGGTCAATCTCCTTATTCAGCAACGAAAATCGGAGCGGATCGCTTGGCGGAAAGTTTTTATCGTAGTTTTGACTTACCGGTATCAATAGTACGACCCTTTAATACATTTGGACCGCGACAATCAGCAAGAGCGGTAATACCGACAATTATAACGCAGTTGCTTGGAGGCAGACAGCAGATTAAATTAGGGTTACTTAGTCCAACCAGAGACTTTAATTATGTTAAGGATACAGTATCCGCATATATTGCAATAGCTGAATCAGACAGAACAATTGGTAAGGAAATTAATATTGCTACCGGAAAAGAGATATCTATAGGCGATATGGCAAAGGTGATTATTGCACAACTGAATCCTAAAGCAGAAATTATTTGTGAAGAAGAACGCTTGAGACCGGAAAACAGTGAAGTTAACCGCTTGTTGGGTTCTAATCAGAAACTTAAAGAGTTAACGGAATGGAAACAAAAATATAGCTTTGAGGATGGTATTCAAGAGACTATTAAATGGTTTGAACAGAATTTGGATAAATATAAGATAGATATATATAATATATAGCAGAGGTGAATATGCAATTAGCTCAGTTTTTAATTGGACCAGAAACACCAATAATCGATGCAATGTCAAGCCTTGATAAGTTGGATGAGAAAATATTATATGTAGTCAGTAAAGACAATGTACTGCTGGGTGCTGTAACGGATGGTGACATTAGAAGATATATTTTAAAAAAGCAGTCTATTCAGGGGACAATTGACCAGGTAATGTATAAGGATGTAAGATATTTGGAGAAAGAAAGTAACATTTCTCCAAATGATTATATGAATAGTCAGATGCTTACATCGATTCCGATTGTAGATGGGCAAAAGAGAATAGTAGCAATCGAATTTCTTCAGGGAAATAAGTATTATCAGCTAAATGAAATTAACATTCCGGTTGTAATCATGGCAGGTGGAAAAGGAACACGATTAACTCCCTATACACAGATTCTGCCGAAACCTTTGATCCCAATTGGAGAAAAAACGATAACTGAACATATAATGGATCATTTCGAACAGTTTGGTTGTAAAGAGTTTACAATGATAGTTAATTATAAAAAGGAGTTAATAAAGGCCTTTTTTGGAGATGAAGAATTTCATAATAAAATATCATTTGTGGAGGAAGAGGTATTCCAGGGAACTGCTGGTGGGCTTAGATTAATTAAAGGGAAAATCAATACAACCTTCTTTATGTCTAATTGTGATATTTTGATTAATGAAAATTATGTTGATATATATCGTTATCATATAAAGAATAAAAATGTATTAACAATGGTATGCGCTTTAAAACGGGAAGCTATTCCATATGGAGTAGTTACAACGAAAGCAGATGGAACGGTAGCAAAATTGGAAGAAAAACCGCAAATGGAATTTCTTACGAATACGGGATTATATGTTATTGAGCCGGAATTTCTTGACTATATAGGAGATGCTGAATTTATCCATATTACAGATGTTATCCAGAAATGTATTAATAATGGAGTACATATAGGAGTTTATCCCATTAGTGAAAATGATTGGCTGGATATGGGACAAATGGAACAGCTAAATATTATGAAAGCAAAACTTGGAGTTGACTAAAGAAAGGATGGAGAAAAATGAAGTATTGTACAAAATGTGTTATGCCAAGTACGAGACCTGGAATTACGTTTAATGAGGAAGGCGTTTGTTCAGCATGTCAGGCGTTTGAAAAAAGAAAATCAATTGATTGGGAAGCACGATTTAAAGAATTGGAGAAAATATGTGATAAATATAGAGGAATGAATGGTTCCGGATATGACTGTGCGATTGCAGTCAGTGGTGGAAAAGATAGTCATTTCCAAGTGCATTTAATGAAGGAAGTAATGCATATGAATCCTATCCTGTTTAGTGTTGAAGATAATTTTGACATGACAGATGCAGGAATACATAATTTAAAGAATATTTCAGAGGAATTTGGGTGTTCTATTATTAGTATGAAACCGGATATACGAACACAAAAGATTCTTATGCGTTATATGTTTGAAAAATATGGAAAGCCGACATGGTATATTGATCGTTTAATATATACGTATCCATTAATTATGGCTCATAAATTTCAAACACCATTACTTGTATATGGAGAAAATGTAAGCTATGAATATGGTGGAAACAATAGTAAGGAAACATATTCAGCCAGAGAACAATTAAATAATGGTGTTGCATTAGGAGTGGATCATTCCGAATTATTAAGTATTCCTGGAATAACTGAAAAAGATTTGGCACTGACAGAAGCACCATTAAAGGAAGTCATGGAATACCTTGATCCAATTTATGTCTCCTATTTTGTGCCATGGAATTCCATAAGCAATTATCATTTTGCTAAGTCACGGGGATTTCATGATTTAACACATGAATGGAAGAGAACCAATTGTATAGAAGATTTTGACCAGATTGATTCAAGGGCTTATATTGTGCACCCATGGCTCAAATACCCTAAATTTGGACATTCATCAGCAACAGATTATGCATCACGTATGATTCGATATGGAATGATAACTCGTGAGGAAGCAATAAAATTGGTGAACGATCATGATGGCAAATTAGATCCATTCTGTGTACGTGATTTTTGTAAGTTCTGTGGATATACTGAAACAGAATTTTGGAAGATTGTTGATGGCTTCTATAATAAAGATATCTTTTACAAAAATGAACAGGGCGATTGGGTGCTAAAAACGCCGCTTTCATAAGTGTTTTATAAAGCGCCTAAGGAAACCATTATATATATAAATTATTTTTTGAATGATTAATTGGTCAAGTCTGGAAAGGAAAAGTTCACGTATTGCACCAATACCAACATTGGCAATAAATATAATTATACATATGGCAATTAATAGAAATAGGGCAATAACAGGTTGCTGCACTCCCCATCCATATTGCTGGATAATTCCGGAACATATATGGGTGAAGGAATTTTCAAGTGCAAAAACAGCAAATATATTTATGGTAAGATAATTAATTATCTTTGAAGTAATATTAATATCTTTAAAAAGATAAAATAATATGATTGTCATTGCTAAATTGGTTATACTGTTGTCGCGACAGAGGGAATGAGTAATCCCTCCTAAATGTATGGGGTACATAATGGAAATAGTGTTAATAACCCAAAGGAAAAGAAGGGCTAAAAGACATTTCCAGCGTGCAATAGGAAAATTTTTATATAAGCGTATATAGCGTCCTATAATATAAAGAAGAACCATCTGAACAATTCCTTTTCCAGAATCCTGAACGATTTCAAAATAAAATATGGTTGGAAAAATACTAAAGATAACTAGGGATACTATTATGAATATTTGCAATTCCTGTTCTTTTAATTTCTCAATAAATTTCTTAATAAATCTACTAAAAATAAATAAACATAGATAGCAGGAATAGAACCAATATTTTCTACTGGCAAATGGAATAATGGATTTGATTAGTTGCTCTAATAAGGCAGCTCCAGTCATTTCCTGAGGGAAAAACCAATATAAAAGTGCTGTTTCAAGCAGGGAAAAAGAAATCATCAGAAGTTCCATCTTGATTAACTTCTGCTTGGAAAATTTTATCCCAAAATAGCCGGATATCAGGCAGAAACAACTTGGACCAATATTACAGATGCCTACAATTGTGCCACCTAGTATGGTCCCGATGTTTCCTTTTAATCCAAAAGAAGTTAAATCAATGGCAGAAGACAGATGAATTAAAATAATCATACACATTGCCACTATTCTTAATAGTTCAAAATTTGATTTTCTGGTCAAAGCTTTCATGATTTTTCCCCTGCTAATAAAATAATGTTATGATAGTAATATAATTATTCATTATACTATATTTTAAATGGGAATGATACATCCTTGTTGCCACAGACGTTTAATGTGTGGGGATTGACTATGACCGAATCCCAGGAGAACATATGTTGATCTTACAGACAGTCATTTTGCAGAAGAGTCAGAATATATATCTGGAGTGGAAAGACACTAGAGAGCATTTATTTGACAAACCTCAGCGATTTCTATTTTTGTCACTTCGGGTTATTACTACGTTTATTCTGTTTATCATGGCCTTTGATAGTTTATATTCCATGTCGTCTGCCTGGTGTCCGTTCTGTTACAAGTACATGAGTTTTTAAGTGAAAATGGATAAAATTTTGCATTATATTGGGGATGCCAGTAACTTTCATCTGACATAGGATTATTTACCATATACTAGTAATCTGATAATAAACTGATCCATTCTGGATAACAGAAATTCTCTTATAACACCAATGAGACTATTCAAGAGGAAAATTCCGAACACCATTAGAATTATGAGGAAAAAGGCTATAAAGGTTCCAGAAACCTGTAGTTCATAATCTAGCATTAATTGAGCTAAAATATGGGTACTTGCATTTTCCAGAGCAAAAACAGCAAAAATATTAGCAGTAAGCCGGTTTATTAACTGGAAAGAAACATCAATACTCTTAAAAATATAAAAGAGTAGAATTGTGATGAGAATGTTTGTAATGCTATTGTCACGGCAAAGTGAATGTGTAATTCCGCCAAATTGGATGGGGTGCAGAATGGAAAGGGTGTTTAAGCACCACAGTAATAGTAAGAGAATAAAGCACTTCCATTTAGCAGGAGAGACATCCCTGTATGTGCGAATATAGCGTCCTATGATATAGAGGAGAATCATTTGAACAATTCCTTTACCGGAGTCCTTATAGTCAACGCTGATCCTTTAATATACTGATAAATAATAGGAGATTAACACCGAGTAATACCACTGTGTTGGCACTTGCCAGAATTACACTGTTGGGAATATTAGCGACAGATAAATTGTGGAAATAAGTTATTCCGGTAATGCCATAAAACAGATACATATTCATGTTGGTTATAAAGGCATAAACCATAAAAATCCATCGGTTGATCATGGTATCCTCCAAACATAGCAGAATTGCTGTTAATACCATGGCAAGAATTAGATGATTTTCATGAACAGCCAGCTTGAACAGGAAGTAAAAGGTATATTCAATAATACATATTTTTAAAATGATAATTGGGGTTTTATGCTTTATAAGCAGCGTAAAAATAACCAAAGCAATAAATATAAACCAGAAAACATAGTTGAAAATGTGCATAACCCCATGCGGTCCCCAGTAGATTTCCGGAAGTCCATTCGTTAATGGCATTGTTTTATCAGGAAAATACATTTCCAGAAAATACTGAACAATCCAGATAAAGTTCAGACCATTGGGACTAAAACCGGGAGCAATAAGTCCGGAACGGATACATTTCATAATCGGTTCTATTCCATAAATGAGGAAAAATGGAGTTAAGGTAAGAATAGCGCATATTCCCATCTGCAGAATCCGTTTGATTGGAGCAATGAAATACGGTTTCTTGATCGATAGAGTAATAAAATAGCATACAAGGATTGGGGCAATAATTAATGGCTGCATTTTTACACAACAGCAAAGAGTGAAAAATACGGCAAACAGACAATAACGTTCTTTTTGTAAAAAATAGAAAGCAATAATTAAGAAGGGAAATACCAGTGCATCTATAAAGCCGAGATGAACACTTAATAAGCATGAAATGATCATCCAGAAACCATATTCGGGTTTGTTATATTTATAGATAATCCAAAGGCCACATACAAGCAGCATAAGAAGATCCATACCGCGAATGGCCTGGGCATTTTCAAAGATAAAGAAGATGCGGGAACCGATATACATCAAAATGGTGGAAAGCGGAGGATACATATCTGCGTTTTCAATGAATCCCTGGCGAAAACCATATTGGTATACGTTATCAATCCAATAAATAAAATGTTCCCGGATATCTCCGGTTCCTTCTGCACGAAAGAATACCAGAAAATCAATAATAACGATGACAATGGCGGACAGCGTCCAAAGATAGCGTTTTTTTCTTCATTTGTTTTGGCAGAAAGGCTGGTTAGTTTCATTTGCTAAGACTCCTTATAATATTCAATTTATGATATCAAAATAAAGTATTTTCTTCAAGAGAGGAATGAGTGAAAAATATATATTCCGTCAAATGATTGCTCTTTTTCGTGATTTACGGTATGATAATGAACAGATTGAGGCGAAAGGAAAACCGGCAGATGAAAGAAGTGTGCGAGAAGCTAAAACCTTATCTGGTCATACTTGTTTTTAGCGTATACGTACTGTTTAACGGAATATTATTATGGTATCATGCACCCTGGCGGGATGAAGCCAATGTCTGGCTGATGGCCCGGGACTTAAGTCCGCTGCAGTTATTAAAAGAGATTAAATACCAGGGGCATCCTTGCCTGTGGTATTTTCTTGTTATGCCGTTTGCTAAATTTGGATTGCCGTTCCGGACGATAGGGATGATCAGTACTATAGTTATGACAGTGGCGGCAGGGATCTATTTGTGGAAGGGCCCACAATGGATTGGAATAAAGGCCTTGGTTGTATTTTCACCGGTATTTACCTATTTCTATCCGACGATTGCTCGGAACTACTGTCTGATAGCCTTGATTTTGATCTTGCTGGCATGGAACTATTCAGAGAGAAATGCACATCCGGTTCGTTATGGAATATTGCTTGGTTTGTTAGTTCAGGCTGATACGATTGCCATAGCTCCGGCAGGTATGATTGCATTCGTCTGGCTTGTTGAAAATGTCTATAACAGAATTCATACCGGATCTATGGAACGCTTAGGGAATTGTCTTAAGGGAATATGGATCCCGTTTGTAAGTCTTTTGTTCTGGATGGTACAGTTTTATCAGGTTTCGGACAGTCCCATGTTTGAGTTTCAAAGCTTCGGCGGCCGGGAACTGCTTCGTGAAATCCGGAATTATGCATATATTATTCTCATCCGTGTGACCGGCTTTAGCCAGACCATGTGTACGATTTTTTTCGTGGCTGTTATTCTGGCAGCAGCGGTTGTTTCATACCGGCTTCGTAACATAGGAGCCGCCACGGTCATGCTGTTTAGCTATCTCTTCCAGTGTGTGTTCAGTGTAATGGTCTATCAGCTTCATATCTGGCATTATCTTTCCCTTGTCTTCACGTTCCTGTGGATGTTATGGGCAATGCAAAAGACCGCAGAGGAAAAGAAAAGGGAAAAGGACCGGATTTACCGGGGAGCGGCAGGGATCCTGCAGGTTCTGCTTGGAATCCTTGCAGTGGTCATGCTCTTGCACTGGAATTCGGATGCAGAGCCGTCAAATCTGCAGCAGGCACTTCACGGAAGCTATTCGGATGGACAGAATGCAGCAGAATTTATCAGGGAGGAGATTTCACCGGATGAAATTATTCTTTCGACGGATGTACCCATGGAATCCACTATCCTGGCCTATTTGAAAGATTACCGGTTTTATTATGCAGGAAGTGGGAAGATTACTACTTATGCTGACTGGAGTGAAGAACAGAGTCAGATAATATCATTGGATCAGGTAATTGCATGGTGCAGGGAAAGCTTCCCGGAGAAAGATTATATTTATCTTATACAGAGCAGGGACTCTTGTATTGCGGATCCGGAGAAGCTGGATGGACAGGAATGCATTTATGAGACGGAAGGCGTTACAGTTCGTGGAGAAGAATATGGAATATATCGGATTGGCCTGAAGAATGAGAAATGATGGAAGGAGAGCCACGAGATGCTGATTTGACGCTGCTCAAGCAAAATGATATAATGAATTGCTTTATAAAAAGGCAAAGCTGTGTATATTACATTAACCGGAAAAGAGTAAATAAGAGATGTCATTACGTGGAAAAAGTATTTTTATAGGTAGTCTTAGTTTTTTTTGCTTTGCACTATTACGATATTTTATCCCATTAAGGAATATGGGATTTTTTGTTGCAGCATGTATTGTCTTTGTGCTTGCTGCGGTATTATTTTGCATTATATCAGGAAGACGAAAGGAAAGGTATTCTGACAAAGCAGAGAGAATATGGTGTGTATTACCGGTTGTGGCACTTACGGTATGGCTGATATTGTTTTATATTAATGAAACAAATACGGCAGAAGCTCTGGATGCAGCTGAACTGATACGAAGAACATTTCCCTTTCCCATCTGGATAACGCTGATGCTTGCCGGAACAGCAGTATGTCTTTTTCTTTTAAAGAGATCTTCAGCAGAAAAACCTTATGGAATAAATAAGATTGTACGGGTTGTAATTACGGGTTTGTTTACGATTGGTACATCAGTTCAATTTTATGCACCGAATATTTTTCAGGACGTCCAGGGAGGAACATATCACAGCCATGCATATACCAACAGTATCATAAATGCATGCTGGCTTATACCATATAGCCATCATATGGAATCTTTATATGGACATTATGCAATTCTTTATATGCCGGTTCTGAAAGTGCTGCTTAGATTCTTTCATGTGGATTATCTGACAGGAATCTGGATCGTGACTGCCGCGATTGCAGCAGTATCGATCCTGTTATTTGCGTATATATTAAATTATTTTGCTAAAAGCAATGTGATTTATTATTTGGCATTGTTTGCGATTGGCGAGGAGTATTTTATGCTGATGCAGGGAGGGGTATATATGCAGGTGCACCCTCATAGAATGATATTCCCGGTTGCAATAGCAGCACTTGCCTTACTTGAACACAGAAAACAAAAGCGGTATCCTGTGCTTTCTGTTATTCTGCTGACATTGTCATTTGTCTGGTCAACAGAGGTGGGAATGGTTACTATGCTGGCTTATACAGCGTATAGCTGGGCATGGTATGCCATGGATGGAGAGAGGTTTTCAATTCATAAGGTGGGGCTGTTATTCAGGGAACTTGTCATTTATGTATTATTACCGTTTGTTCTGGCTTATGGTGTGATTAATGGGTATAATCTTTTGGCGGGTGGCAGTATTTTGAACTTTGAGGAGTTTATGTTCCCGCTTATTTCGGACAGGGGTTATATTGATAGTATAGAGCTCCCGCTTCCGGATGTGACACATGCATGGACTGGATCTGCTGTCCTGTTTCTTGGAATTACAGTTATGTCGCTGCTTTACCTGTTGTTACCTGAAAAGGGAGAGGAAAAGGGAGAAAAGCCATATTATTTTCTTTTGGGTGTAATGTGTCTTGGATTAATGCTGTATTATATTAATCGGCCCGTGGAAGGCTGCATGTTTATTGTTATGTTTCTGATGCTGATCATACAGGCAATTATTCTTCAGAAGAGCCAGCAGGTATATTTAGAGTGGAAAGGCAGTAAAGAAGCATTATTTGCCAGACCACAGCGTTTCCTGTTTCTCTCATTACGAATTATTACTACATTTATTTTGTTCATTATGGCCTTTGACAGCCTGTATTCCATGCCCTCTGCATGGAAAAAATCGGCTGAGACCATATGGAAGCGGGATGAACTTGCCGAGTTCGCAGAGCACATTTGGATACAGATTCCACCAGATGCAAAATCTTTTGGAGAAGGTGTTCCGGAGCTGATGGCACTGATAGACAGGGATACCCATTTACATACGACGGAATGGTCTTACCGAAACACCCCTCTTGATACCATGGAGATGGTGCGAAAGGATCTGGAGGATGAAGAATGGTTTTTCTGTTCAACTGCGAGTCTATATTATATGCAATGTGAATATCCGGGACTTACAGACCACTTTTATGTTCATGAGGAATTTGAATACAATGGAGCACAGTTTGCTTTTTTTAGAAGAATAGAGGAATAAAACCGGAGAGAAGCTTATGGGAGAAAAGTATGACAGAATTATCATTGGTGCAGGCCTGTATGGATTGTATGCGGCCAGGTTTTGTGGAAAGCGGGGAGAAAAGGTTTTAGTTCTGGAATACGATCAGGCACCATTTGAACGGGCGACTTATATCAATCAGGCGAGAGTCCACATGGGATATCATTATCCGAGAAGCCTGACAACAGCAGTAAAATCGGCAGGCTATTTCAGACGTTTTGTAGAGGATTTTGGATTTTGCATTTATGATCAGTTTGATCAGGTATACGCTACATCGGACAAGTTTTCCTGGACAAATGCCCGACAATTTGTGGATTTCTGTAAGGCAGCAGGAA
>FR902940.1:0-17948 GCA_000438155.1 Firmicutes bacterium CAG:95 | reverse complement strand
GCAGGAATTCGGTGTGATGAAGTGTCACCTTCCGGCTATTTTAAGCCTGGAATGTGTGATGGGGCTTTTATGACTCAGGAATATACGTATGATGCCAAAATCCTGCAAAAATATTATGAGCAGGAACTGGAAGATCTTCCCAATGTTACCATTGTCTATGGAGCAAGAATAGAAAAGATCGTTAAAAAGCATAATTCGTTTGAAATATGGCTGCACGGAGACAGCAGGATGGAAGCTCCATTTGTGTTGAATGCAACCTATGCATCTGTAAATCAGATCATCAATAAATTAGAAGGGATGGATCATACATTCTTTGATATTAAATATGAGCTTTGTGAAATTATTCTCTGTGAGCCGTCTCAGGTACTTAAGAGCACAGGAATTACCGTAATGGATGGACCATTCTTTTCTATCATGCCTTTTGGAAAGACAGGGCTTCATTCATTGACATCGGTAACCTTTACCCCCCATGTGACTTCATACGATAGATTCCCCTCCTTTAAATGCCAGAGAGGAATTGAGGATCCGGACTTTAGCTGTTCGGAGGAGCATTTGGGAAATTGTAATCTCTGTCCTCATAAACCGGATTCAGCGTGGCCGTATATGTCACATCTGGCAGATAAATATTTGAAAGATGAATATGTCTATACCTATAGAGAATCCCTGTATTCTATGAAACCCATTCTGAAATCTTCAGAGGTAGATGACTCCAGACCGACAGCAATCAGGGTGCTCAGTGAAGAGCCTGTTTTTATCAGCGTACTTTCCGGAAAGATAAATACAGTCTATGATCTGGATGAATATTTAATGTAAATGTGGGAGAATAAATAATAAGATGCAGAAAGAGAAGAAATTTATATCTGTGGTAGTATATCTTCATAATGTCGAAGGCTATATTGATTATTTCCTGGATAAAGTTTTACCGGTATATAACAGCCATTTTCAGGAATTTGAGATGGTCTGTGTGGATGACGGCTGTACGGATGGTACAATTTCCAAATTACGGGAGTATATTGAGAATAATCAGATAAAGGCAATGGTGAATATCATTCATATGAGCTTCTTTCAGGGGCTGGAAAGTGCGATGAATGCCGGACGTGATATTGCTATTGGAGATTTCGTTTTCGAATTTGATGATGTGTTTGTGGATTATGAACCTGAGTTAATTATGAGGGTTTATGAGAAACTGTTAGAGGGAAATGATATTGTAGCAGTAAGAAGCAGGGGAAAGGTCAGATGGACCTCCAGACTTTTTTACCTGTTGTACAACAGTACCAGCCGGACAAGTGGAAAGATAGGTCCTGAAACATTCCGGATTGTGTCAAGACGTGCAATTAACAGAATTAAGTCTATGGGACAGTACATTCCTTATCGTAAAGCAGTATATATGAATTGTGGGCTGAAAAATGCGACGATTGCCTATGAGAGTAAGGACAGAATGGCAAGGATAAAGAATAAAACGATAACACGGGAGCGTACGGCATTAGCGTTGGATTCTTTTATTTATTTTACGAATGCAATGGAAAAATTGTCTGCAGTATTAAGTGGTATGTTCTTATTTTTGACTATAGGCATGGGAATTTATGTTATAAGTGATTTTTTTAATTCCAATAAGCCGGTGGAGGGCTGGCTTTCGACCATGAGCTTTCTGGCTCTTGGCTTCTTTGGGGTGTTTGCATTGCTTACCATTATTCTTAAGTATCTGTCAGTATTATTAAATTTGGTATTTCGTCAGCAACGATATCTTGTAGCAGATATAGAAAAGGTGGTTAAGCATTGAAAAAAATATATTGGTTTATGATTATTCTTTCCAGTATTATCATTATTCTCTCCTGTGTTATATCTATAAAAGAAACTGATTATGAGGAGGCTGTTATTGGACGTCTTACGATTGAATGTATGATGGACGATAAAGCAATCCGTTTAGTTTTATGGAAAGATGAAAGTGAAGACAGATTCTATCTGTTTCTGCCTTCCTGGTATGCGAAGAAGGATAAATCCATGACATTCCGGTACGAAGACTGGATCGGAGTATTGCGGTTAGATGGCGAAACCGTAAGAAACAGAGATGTATGGACAGATGATGGAAATGAGGAAATTCACACATTGGAAGTATATGACAGAAAAGGTGTGTGTCATTTGGAGTCTACATTACAGGTACTGACGTCTGAAAATTTACCTGCATTGTTTGTGACAGTGGAAGACCGGAAGGATTTATTAAAGTTTGAAAAATTTGACAATAAAAAATATATTGAAGCCGGAACAGCAATAATGATGGATGAGCAGGGAGATCTGCTTTGGGACGAAAGATTGAATAAGTTTAAGGTCAGAGGAAATCTGACGGCGACATTTGATAAAAAACCGTTCACTTTTTCCTTTTTTAAACCACGGGAAGTATTGGGAATGGAACCGGCTCTGAAGTGGAATCTGATTGCGAATGCAACGGATGGCTCCTATATCCGAAATAAGGTAATCAGAGATTTGGCATATGAAAGTGTGGAAGCTTACGAGCCTCAGGGAGAGTATGTAGAAGTTTATTTGAATGGAGAATATCAGGGACTTTATCTGCTCACGGAAGCTGTAGAAATTGCAGAAAACAGAATTGAAATTGATCCTGAAAACAGTTGGTTCATAGAAATGGAGCTGGATTTTAGGGCCCGGGAAGATACAACTCAGATTATTACAGACAGAGGACAAATTTTTATTGTACACAGTGAAGATGTTTTGACGAAGGAAGATCTTGGCATTATTGAAAGACGACTGAATGATGTAGAAAGTGCGTTGTTTGCAGAAGACGGTATAAGTGAAAAAAGTGGTAAAGCCTTAGAAGAACTGATTGATTTGGAATCATTTGCAGAAGCATGGCTGATAGAAGAACTATCAGGTGATCATGATATTGGTATTACAAGCCAGTTTGCATATGCATCCAGGGAGGAAGACTCTTTATGGTATTCAGGACCGGCCTGGGATTTCGATGGTATTATGGGGAATGTCAACACCCCGATGTATGGAGTTCCGGAAGCATTAACTTCTATAATCTGTATGTCACGGCCGGAGGATAATAACAATCAGAACCGTTGGCTGGCAGCAATGTGGAAGCATCCGGAATTCAGAGAAATAGTAATTCAGAAATATTGCAGCGTATTTCGTGAAAATTATAAGAAGGAATTGGACAGTGGTATTGAAGAAGATATAAGAGTCATAAGGCGTTCTACTCTTCTGGATACATTACGCTGGCATACAGAAAGAAAGGACTGGTGGTTTACTGTTCCGGAGGAACTACAGGATATAAAGGATAAAAAGGATCGACAGGGAGAGGATTATCATTGCTTTGATACATTGGATGAACATGTCGCAGTGGTGAGAAATTTCATGTCGGAAAAGCTTGCCTTTTTGGACAAATTATGGATCGAACAACGGGATTTCTGTGTGGTAGAGGTAAGAAATCCGGCACCTTTTCTGGATCAGGGATATAACCAGACTTTATATTACTGGGTAGAAAGAGGAACAGCATTGGAACACCTGCCTGACTATGAACATCCGGATTATTCTTTCAGGGGATATTTTGATATGGAAACAGGAGAGCAGGTAGAGAATGGGTATGTTGTTGAGAAGGATTGCGTTATTGAGGGAATTTGGATCAGGGAGGTAGATAAATAATTGGAAACAGCTCGGTATAGACATGAATATAAGTATATACTGTCTCAGGCACAGATACTTATGGAGGATGCTAAGATAAATACCATAGCCGAACTTGATTCGTATGTTGGAGAACAGGGATATTATAATATACGAAGTCTTTATTTCGATGATTATGAAAACAGCTGCTTTATGGCTAATGAGAACGGTATCGACAATAGAGAAAAGTACCGTATCCGTATTTATAATGGTGCTAAGGAACGTATTAAGCTGGAACTTAAGCAGAAGTGTCATGGCATGACACTAAAAAGAAACTGTGGAATCTCCTTACAGCAATGTGAAATGTTGATGGCAGGAAGAGTGCCTTCAGATATTAAGGAAGATCAACAGGTTTTATGGAAATTAGCGTATCTGATGGAAACAAGATTAATGATGCCGAAGATCATTGTTGATTATGATAGAATTCCATATGTTTATCGACCGGGCGATGCCAATGTCAGGATAACCTTTGATAAAAATATAAAAAGTATTAATGATACAAATAGTTTTTTGGATTTAAAGGTTGGAGGAAGAGGCATATTACCTGTTGGAAGTGCGTTGATGGAAGTGAAGTTTGACGATTTTATACCGGATGAGATTTATTCATTGCTTCAATTAAATGGACTACAGGTAAGTACGTTTTCAAAATATTATCTATGTAGGAAATTTGCACGCTGATTTTATGGAGGATTATACAAATGCAAATATTTTTGATCGATTTTTTATCAAATTATACAAGCGAAAGTATTACATTAGAGAATACAATAATGGTGTTGGGAATTGCCTGTATTCTGGCCTGCTATATTTTTGTTGTATATCGTCTGGTTACTAAGAAAATTTTTTATTCCAAAAGCTTTAACATTGCACTTGCGGTCATAGCGGTAGTTACAGCTGCTATTATTTTGGCAGTTCAATCCAGTATTGTTATTTCATTGGGTATGGTTGGTGCGTTGTCTATTGTACGATTTCGAACAGCCGTTAAGGAGCCAATGGATCTTTGTTTCTTATTCTGGTCGATAGCAGTGGGCATTTGCTGTGGGGCGAGAGTTATGGAGGTCGCATTTATCTTATCTGCACTTTTAACAATTTTGGTAGTGATTTTGAATATGCTGCCGGTTGGAAGGGCTCCGATGATCCTCGTTATGAATCTGAAGGATATAAAAGAAGAGTCAGAGGTGATTGAGCGGGTAAAGAAATACGCAAGATATTATAAGATAAAATCCAGAAATATTTCCATGATGAAGTGTAATATGGTTATTGAGTTACGCGTGAAGGATGGACATGATATGGTTCAGGATATTGCTTCATTGGATGCCATTGATAGTGTGTCATTGATATCCCATGATGGGGAAGTAACATTTTAATAAGGTGGGAAGAATGAATCAGAATGAGTTAAGTATTAATCTTTTGTTTCCGGTTTTGAATGAACGTCTGAGGCTTCGGAACGGCATCGAGAAATCTATGGCATATTTAAAGGAGAATGTAACCATACCCTTTCAGCTGATGATTCTTGATAATGGGTCGGATGATGAGACTCCTGAGATCGGACGGGAACTGGAAGAAAAATATCCTGAGGTTACCTACGTAAGAATAAATGAGCGTGGTGTTGGCATTGCATTTCGAAAAGGAATTGAGTTAAACAACAGTGATATAGTCGGGTATATGGATATTGACTTATCAACAGATCTGAAATATCTGAGTAAAACGATAGCGTTATTTCAGGAAAATCCGGAGCTCCAATATGTTAATGGCAGCAGATTCAGCAAAGAATCGGATACCAGAGGACGCAAGTGGTATCGAAAGATTACGTCCATGGGGCTTGTTTTTCTGTTGAAAGTGTTCTTTCATATGAAGGCAACGGATGCTGTGTGTGGATTTACCTTCCTTCGAAAGGACGCGGCTGAGCAGCTGGTGAAAGAGTGCAGTGATGATAACGGATGGTTCTATACGATTGAGTTTTTACTCCGTGCAGAGCGGAATCATATGAATATTTATGATATGCCGGTGGAGTGGCAGGAGGACTATAATACAACCGTTAAGGTCTGGAAAACCATTAAGAACTATATCATACGAATTTATAAATTGAAGAAGGCGTTCAGACAGGAGGATCAGGCACGTGCTGAAAAGAATTGATTTAACCAGGGATTACCGGAAGCACAGGGAAGAATATTTGGAAGCGATTAAAAAAGTGTGTGAGGAGACGGCTTTTTCGGGTGGGAAATATGCAGATAAATTTGATAAAGAATTTGCTGCTTTTTGTGGAGTGCCCTATGCGGTTGGAGTGAATAATGGAACGAGCGCACTGCATTGTGCCATCGCAGCATTGGGAATTGGTTCCGGAGACGAAGTGATTGTACCTGCGAATACATACATTGCGACAGCATGGGGAGTTACTTATACGGGAGCGACCCCGGTATTTGTAGATTGTACTCCGGATACCTGGGAAATCGATCCCGATAAAATAGAAGAGAGAATTACCGATAAAACAAAGGCGATTATCGGAGTCCATCTTTATGGACAGCCGTTTGAATTTAATAAAGTTAAGAAAATTGCAGACAAATACGGGCTGTATGTGGTAGAGGATTGTGCGCAGGCACATGGCGCATTATATGAAGCTAGGAAAGTGGGCACATTAGGCGAGATGGGGTGCTTCAGCTTTTATCCGGGTAAGAACCTTTATGCATTTGGAGAAGGGGGGAGTGTTACCTGTAAAAAAGAAGAGTACTATGATTATATGACCACCATGAAAAATCAGGGATGCCATGTACGTTATTATCATGACATGATCGGATATAATTACCGTCTGGAAGGAATGCAGGGGGCGGTACTCAGTGTTGGATTGAAATACCTGCCGGAATGGACACAGAGAAGAAGAGTAATTGGCAGAAGGTATATACGGGAAATTACGAATCCGTTATTTACCATGCAGTCCCATCCGGAAAATACAGATCCGGTATTTCATCTGTTTGTTGTTACGGTGGAGGATCCGGATGACCTGATTGCATATATGAATGGGAAGGGGATGGAGTGTAATAAGCATTATCCGGTTCCCTGTCATTTGCAAAAAGCATATGCACATTTGGGATATAAGGAGGGAGACTGCCCCAATGCAGAGCATCTTGCCGGGCATTGCGTAACCTTACCGCTGTTTCCGGAAATGACGGATGAAGAGGTTACAATGGTCATTGATGCATGTAACCGGTATAAGGGAAAAGCCAGATAGTTTTTGATGATAAAAAGGAAAGCATAGAGAAATCATGATGAAAGAAAAGATAACAAATTGGATAACACCCAAAAGAATCGCCTTTTTTCTGACCATTGTATATTTAGGAAGTTTAATTCCGGTTTTGTGGATTGGATGGTACAATTATCCGAGTGCGGATGATTATTCTATTGGCAGTAACTGCAGACAGGTATGGGTAAACAGTCATAACCTGTTCGCAGTGCTCGGTGCCGGAATTGCAAGAGCAGCGGAGGACTGGGTGAACTGGATGGGATATTTTACCTCCAACTTTCTGATGTCTGTACCGCCCAGTGTGTTTGGAGAACGGTTTTATGTATTGACGGTATGGATTATGGTTTCCATGCTCAGCTTATCTACCTGGTATTTGCTCAGAAATATCTTTGTGAAGGTATTTAAAGCAGATAAATATATTTCTCATAGTATTATTATGTGTATGCTTTTTGTTACGGTACAATGTATGGTAGGAAGAGTAGAAGCATTTTACTGGTATGCCGGAGCAGCTAATTATATGTTAATCCATAGTCTGAGTCTGTTCTTTTTTGGCGTACTGATTGCAGCGGTTTACGATCGTGGAAAGAGGAGAATTGCTGACCTGGTGCTCGCAAGTATTCTTGGCTTTCTGGTAGGTGGGGGAAATCAGATGACCGCGTTAAATGTAACGGTAATTATGCTGGTTGTTATTGGATTTGGAGTGGCCTTAAAGAAATGGAAAGAGTATAAGCCTTTACTGGTTCCCATTGCATTTTCTTTATTTGGTTTTGTACTAAATGTAGCATCTCCGGGAAACTGGATCAGGGCAGAGGGAACGAATGGAATGAATCCTGTGAAAGCAGTTCTCATTTCCTTTTATTATTGTCTGGATTATTGTATGGATCAATGGTCCGGATGGCCTGTTGCCATCTTACTTATTATTCTGATTCCATTATTCTGGAAGGCATTGGGGAATACAACGTTTCGTTTTCCCTGTCCATTGATTGTAGTTGGATTTGGATATTGTCTCGTTTCAGCTATGATGACTCCTCCGCTGTTTGCCGTGGGAAACATGGAAGCAGCAAGATTGCAGGCCTTAACCTACACAATGTACATTTTAATACTTACATTATGTGAGGGATATGTGGTTGGATATGTGCGTCAACGGTTATATTCTAAGGGAAAAGAAGAAGGAAAAGACTTTTCACCTGCACAGGCATGGTGGGTGACAGGATGTATTTTATTTTTTGCAACAGCTTCGGTACTGACGGTGATTCCGGACCCGGATTATTTTGTGATGTCGTCTGCGACAACCGATCTGGCGAATGGAAGCGCACAGGCATATGGAAATGCACTCGGTGAAAGAATGAAGTTATATGAAAGTGGAGAGAAGAACATAGAGGTGGATCCGCTTCCAACCCGGCCGGCATTACTGTATTTTGCAGACATCGAACAAAATTCTGAGGACTGGAAAAACAGAGGCATCTGCAGATTTTATGGATTGGAATCGGTTACGTTATTGCCTTGAGGTTAGTTTCCAGAATCCCCATGCGGCCATAGGGAGACATAAAACGAAATAGCATAATCCATAACGTCCGCCGGCTTCCCAGAAAAGGTGGAAGAAATAACCGCCGAATACACATAGGGAAAGGAGCGTATTGGTTAATTCATGTTTTCTTAAGCTGCAGAAAGCAAATATACTGCTGCCGAGGAGGATGGTGAAATGATAAAAATTCATTATGGATTCCAGGATCAAACGTCCATTTCCATAGATGAAATATAATGCCAGATCAGATTGGTCATCCCTGTGGCGGCTATACCATTCGATAGTGATCTGTGCCTGATATCCGGGATCATTCCATTGTGAAATAAATTTCTTGTAGAAGAATTTCAGGCAGGTCTTAGGATGGCTTGCAAATTCCCGGACTGATTGTTTAATGGAATCAATACAGGCATCTGTAGTGGCAGAGGTATCAAAGTTATTTTCGGTATAAATATCCCAGTTGTATGAGTTATACCATCCGTTCTCAATATAGTCATTGGACTGTAATCCCATGGCAATCCAGGCAGCTTTGGGGATGCCGGAAGGAATATGGTCAAGCTTGGCGGCATGAGCATAGCAGGTATTCACTGCAGTGTTTGTGATATAGGGAGTGCCGATCAGGAGTAACAGGAACAGGACAACAAACTTATCCTTATGGCAGATCATATGCAGGATCAGAATAATAATGGCAGCCACAAGAATAATGGAGGAATTGGATTTTAATTCCATCGAAAGGGTCATTAAAACAATTGCAGGAATGGAATAGATTTTTTTCTGCGTATTTAAATAACGGACAATATAATAGACAGCCGGGACAATAAGTCCCAGGGAAGGGATGTCACCATATATAAATGTTGTATATAAATATAAGGGAAGCAGACCGATACACAGTAAAGAAAGCAGGATCTGAATCTGAGGTTTGTGAAACATTTCATCGGAAATGCGATGCAGGTAATATATGGTTGAAACAATAGCAATTACATTCAGAAATTGCAAAACGGTGTAGTTTTCAATACCAAAAACAGCATAGATGACCTCCAATAAGGCAATCATACCGAGCTGATGAGGGTAATGAACCAGATAGCCGTTCCCGGTAAGGGAGGAATAGTCTCCGTTCAGAAAGTCGATGGCAATATCACTCAGATATGCACTGTCGCACGCTACTCTTACACGGAACAGAAAAATAATAAACAGACTGATAAGGGCAGCCCAGATCAGGGAAAATTTTTCGAATGCAGAGCAGATTTCAGTTGTAATCTCTTTCTTTTTAAAACAGTATGTTAATCCGGCAATAAGGAATAAGACAAGTGCAATCAGTAATATAGGATGATCGGATTTATATAGCGGCTTTTCCGTATCCAGATAAAGATCCATATAAGTAGTCTGAAACATTGAAAAAAGCATATTTGCTGCAATTAAGATAAAAAACGGTAACAAATATACTAAGGTAAGCAAATATATCATTTTTTCTTTCAGGGACATTGATTTAAAAGAATTCATTTTCATCTCCATAAGCTTTTGTTCAATAAAAGTATAGTTGGTTATCCGTGGTTTTTCAAGACTTGATTGATTTTACATGTCTTTGAGATTGGATGGAATATCTTTTTGGAAAATCGCATATTTTATATAAGAAAGTCTTAATTATTTCTTAAGTAACTTTACTATTATGAAAAATATGCTATTCTAAAATCAATTAGTAACAGATAAAGGTTGGTGAGGCGTTTATGAGAAAAATAAAGAAAATAGTATTAGTAATTATAGTGGCAGTACTGTGCTGTTCATGTACGAAAACAACAGAGGAGATTAATCAGGCAGGAACGGACTCGGCACAAGGTGACGAAATAGTTAATCTTCAGGAAGTTATTCAAAATATGAAATCAGAGCAGACAACACCCACATCCACGCCAACACCTGCTCCAACGGAAGAACCGATTCAGATCAATGAGGATGATATTGTATTCCCGGAGCATGAGCAGGTGATTACGGAAGAGGATCAGGTAGAACCTCAGGGAAATGATTTGCAGCTGGTATTTTTGGGAGACAGTATTTTTGACAGTAACCGTGATGGTACAGGCATTCCGTATTTAACAGCTGTTCAATGTAATGCAGATGTTTATAACCTGGCAATTGGAGGAACAACAGCTACCATTAAATTAACACAGTCTGCAGAAAATGAAAAATGGGATTCTACAGGTCTTCAGGGAGTGGTAAAGGCTATGCAGAAAAAAATTCCTACTACAATTTTTGAAGGGACGAGAACAAAGGAAATTTTGGATAATCCCAATGTAGATTTTAGTAAGACCGATTATTTTATCATAGAATATGGTATTAATGATTATTTTGAAGGAGCTCCCCGCAGCTATGATGATGAGCCTTATAGTGCATATACTTATGCCGGAGCTCTTCGTAATGCAATTACAGACTTAAGAGAATTTGCACCGGATTGCACCATTATTTTATGCCCACCTCATTATTGTTTGTTTTATAATGGAGACCGTTTTGTGGGAGACAGTAATGTGACCGATAAGGGAGCCGGTACATTACGTGATTATATGGGAACCTGTGAATATATTGCAGGGGAGCAGCAGACTTTATTCTTTAACAGCTATTATGATCTTGGAATAGATGCCTATGGAGCCGATAAATATCTGGAGGATGGGATTCATCTGACTGCAGAAGCACGACAGAATTATGCAGATGCTTTAGCCAGAATCATACTGGCAAATGAAGAGACCAAAAATAATTAATTGGTGTGTAGGATGTGTGGATAAGGGTGAATTAATGTGTACTCAGTCAGGGACACATTAGTTCACTTTATTTTTATTGCAAGGGTGAATCATGGCAGATTCGTATGAAATTGCCGGTGATTCACCTTGTTTTATATTAAGTGTTTGCGGGGATGTGATGTTAAGGTTATAATGGTAGCATAGAAATGAGGGAGACAAGACAGATGACAAAGATAGAACAATATATATATGACTGGATAAAGAAGAATTTGGGATTGCTTTGCGTTATTGCAGTCACTGCAATTCGCTTATGGATATGCTTTTATCTGCGCAGGTTTGAGTCAGGAGACTTTCATCAAGATTTGCAGCCATGGTTTGAAGAAATCAAGGCAAATGGTGGTTGGCAGGCAATGAAACAGCAGGTTGGCAACTATAATATTCTTTATCAGATGATCATTGCAGGCATGACCTATCTTCCATTTAAAGCATTATATCGGTATAAGGGATTATCGATTTTCTTTGATTTTCTTCTGGCGGGAGCATGTGGTCTCCTCGTCTGTAGATTGAGAGACAGTGAGGCGCAGATGCTGTTTGCAGGGGTATACGCAGCAGTTTTATTATTGCCGGTTACGTATTTGAATTCAGCTGCATGGGCACAGTGTGATTCTATTTATATTGCTTTTGTAATTATGGCATTGTGTTTCCTGTTTGAAAAGAAATATGTTCCTTCATTTCTGTTATTGGGAGTGGCACTGGCATTTAAAATGCAAATGATTTTTATTCTTCCTTTTTTCTTGTTTTACTATTTTCTTGAGAAAAAGTATTCTATTTTAAATTTTATTCTAATTCTTGCTGGATGGTACGGTTTGTCAATTCCGGGAATACTGATGAGAGGCAATTGGCTGGAACCGTATCAGCTTTATTTTCAGCAAACGGACACGCATAGACTGATGTGGCTGAATTTCCCCAGCTTTTGGATTTTGGTTGGTGACAATTATGAAATGTTGAAAAAGCCGGCTATTCTGATAACGGTTTCAGTATTGGGAATGGCATTGGCTTATGCGATGTATGAGGGGAAAAGACTGGAGCAGCCATTGGCCTTTTTACAGATGGCTGCATGGACAGCATGGACTTGTATTTTATTCCTGCCTGCGATGCACGAAAGATATAGTTATATGGTTGATATTTTGTTGATATTACTTATATTTGTGAATAGCCGGTACTGGATAATAACAGCTGTAGAAGTGATATCCAGTCTCTTGCGATATCAGACATATTTGTTTGATGGAGCGGAAGTTTCGATAATTCATGCTGTTATTTATCTGGGAGCATGGTTATGGTTTACGTGGCTGGTATTTTTTCGGACGTCTTCTGAGGCAGAACTGCAGATGCAGGGAAATTAAGGTAAGATAAACAAGTATCACAGATGATGGTGAGGGGAAAAGACATTGCTACATAAGAAAAACATTTTCGTTAGTGTTTTAGGACTAGTGTTGGGGATATGCACAGCCTGCGGCGCATCAAAGCAGACAGAAATTACAAATTTAAAAACAAACTACATTCGTAATCCGATCGGGGTGGATGATGAATCCATTCTTTTCAGCTGGCAGATGAATTCGGAGGAGCAGGGCAAAAGCCAGTCAGCGTATCGGATTGCGGTGTATGAATGTGATCAGGGAAATAGAGAGCAGGATGATGCTATAGCTTCGGAAATCTGTGTCTGGGATTCCGGAAAAGTGGAGGGTAGTCTGTCTGTGGCAGTCCCTTATGAAGGTGAGCAGCTGAAACCGCAGACCGGATACGAATGGTCGGTGGATGTCTGGGATGAAGAGGGAAGCAGGTGTGTGTCGGCAGAAACTGGTTACTTTGAAACCGGACTGATGGGAGAATTCCCGGAGGAGGCACATTGGATATCAGTAGGAGATTCTGACAGGAATATATCGACAGTACAGGAGAAAACTACATATTTTATTCAATATACGATGGAGATCAGGGATACTTCAGCCTGTTTCGTATTTGGAGCAGAGAGTGGGCGATATGGTTCGATGACTCTGTGTGAACTGCAGAATCAGGGAGAAGATACGCTATTCACTGTCAAAGATATGTCAGAACTCAATTCGAATGTAGAATTTCCGTCTGCCTCGCTAGAAACAGCAGAGGATGGAATATATCAGGTAGATCTGCAGGTACTGGATCATCAGATGAAAGTAGCGGTAAATGGCTGCGAAGTCGGGACATTTACCATTCATGGTGCTTCGCTTGGAGCAATCGGTTATTACAAGAGTCGTGGAACACAGTATGCATGGCTGGATGACATTGTAGTTACGGATGAAGAGGGAAATGTCTGCTATGAGGAAAATTTTGAGCAGGAAGATACTATTTTTGCACCTTATCATATTGTCATAGAAGATGGTCGGTGTAAAGTAGGTTCGGGACTTATGCTGTCGGGCGCAATGGAAGATCCGGCACCTGTTTTCTGCAGGGAATTTAACCTGGAGAATAAGGAGATCGACCATGCAAGGCTGTATCTGACAGCATTGGGAAATTTCGAGGTTTCAATGGATGGACAGGCAGTAAGTGAAGATTTTCTGGATCCTGGGAAGCTTGCCTACAATCAGTACTTATCCTATGTGACATATGATGTGACAGATAAACTGGTGGGTACGGAATTTTCAGACGACTCACATGTCTGGACGATGACATTGTTTCACGGATGGTATGACAGGGGAGTTGGATACCCTGAGATTTATAGTCCATGGGGTGACACTAATGCACTTCGCGGGGTACTGGTGATTACCTATTCCGATGGAACGAAGCAGGTGATTGGCACAGATGAGGAATTCATGGTAACACTGGATGGACCAATTCGGGAAAATGATGTGTATCAGGGAGAATTCTACGATGCGCCTCGTGAGTTGTACCAGACGAATGGAAGTTGGACGGATACTGCTGAAAGAGAAGATCTGATTGATACTGCAGGTAGAGGATCGGCTATAGTACAGCCGGAAGAAGACGAAAAGGAGACAGCATGGTCTCAGGCAGCGGTAGATCAGGTGGATTCCAGATATTATGATCTTCCCTATGTTGGAAAGTATAATGACCCAATCACCTGCATTCAGGAACTAAGACCGATATCTGTGTCAGAACCGGTAAGCGGTACTTATGTATATGATTTTGGACAAAACTTTGCCGGAGTGTGCAGGATTACGATGAATGCAAAGGCAGGAGATCTGGTTACGCTTCGCTATGGAGAAGCATTAAACAGTGATACGCTGCGGAATAAAGATGATGTGGTTGGGACGATATGGACGGAAAACCTGTTAACAGCAGATGCAACAGACTATTATCTGGCAATAGACGGAGGGCAGACGTACCAGCCGGTATCGGTTTATCATGGCTTCCGGTATTTGCAGATTACCGGACTGGAGGAGGCTCCATCGTTAGATCAGGTAACCGGTATGGTGCTATCTTCTGCTCTGGATTTGAGCGGAGAATTTGAATGTTCCGATGAGGCAGTTAATCAGTATTGGAGTAATACCGTATGGAGTCAGAAAAGCAATTTCCTGGATAACCCGACGGATTGTGCACAGCGCGATGAGTGTCATGGCTGGGCAGGTGATGCTCAGATCTTTTCGGGGATGGCATGCTATAACAGCAACAGTGATCTTTTTTATCGGAAATATCTTAAGGAATTATGCAGTCTGCAAAGTGATGACGGAGCCTTCCCTGATATGGCGCCCCGGAATTTCGGAACAGGATGGGACGGACGCGGAGGTGCCGGAGGCAATAACTGCTGGGGAGATGCGGCAGTGGTGATCGCATGGAATCTGTATACACAATATGGGGACGTGGCAGTTCTACAGGAATATTATGATGCATTATGTAAATGGATTGACTATCTGGAAGTACACTCGGAGAATGGATTGCGAACAGAGGAAAATGGTTACGGAGATCATTTCTCGGTAGAAAGTACACCGAAGGGACTGACAGATACTGCATGGAGCGCTCATTCGGCCGATCTGATCTCGAAAATATCCACAGTCCTGGGCAAAACAGATGAGGCTATCCACTATCAACAGGTATTTGAACAATTCCGTGATGCATGGCTTAGGGAGTATGTTTCCGAAGATGGAGTGATAGAATGTTACTCTCAAACAGCGTATGCTTTGGGACTTGCGTTTGATTTGTTCCCGGAGACAATGCGGCAGATGGCAGCAGAGTGCCTGCTCAATAATGTGACCTTTAATCAGTATGAATTTCATGCGGGTTATGCGGGGCTTGGCTATGTTCTTCCGGCTTTGAGTGAAGCGGGATATTCTGATGCAGCTTACGAAATGCTGTGCAACACCGGGGAGCGTTCCCTGCTTTATCCGGTTATACAGGGAGCAACGACTACTCCGGAGTATTTGTCTGCTTACCAGGAGATGAATGGGGAATTGGTCCTGGATGGCTCTTTGAATCATTACGCATATGGAGCACCGGCGCAGTGGCTGTATACAAATGTGTTGGGAATCCGGAGTGATAAGGAGAACCCGGGATTTAAGCATTTCTCTATCCGACCTGAAGTGACGGACCGCTGGTCATATGCAAAAGGTGCTTACGAGAGTATGTATGGCAGGATAGAGGTGTCATGGGAACACGAGGAAGACGGCTATTCGTATCACATTCGGATTCCGGCAAATACAACTGCAACAGTGGAATTACCGGGGATGGAGAGCATGGAACTGGGATCTGGGGAGTATGATTTTATCAGTGAATAGGCCATTTTATAAATGATTGCATCAATAGTTGTAAAATAATGGTACGATATCATTTTTGCATGAAATAATAAAGAGGATACTCATGAATACAGAGCAACAGAAAGAAACAAATCGAATTATTGTTTGTGGTGTGTTAGGAATCATTACGATGGTGTATCTGGCATTGATAGGTTGTGTCAATGTGCAGCATTTTAATTATAAGATGAACTCTGATATTGGCGCCGAAGCAGTACTTGCAAGGCTGATCTGGAACAGCGGAGAAATGGTTCCGTCTACCTGGATTTCTTCTACGGAAACGCGAATCATAGCAACTCCACAGGTGGCTGCATTATTTTATGGCTGGACCGGTGACATGAATCTCGGACTTGGACTGGCCTGCTGTGTGATGGCGACCGGAATTCTGCTGGCAATATGGTGCTTCATGAAGAAAGCCGGATTCCGAACAGAAAGCTGTCTGTTGATGTGTGTACTCAGCCTTGCTCTTTCCGGGAACATGACGATTCTGGAATTGCTGTATCTGTTTGCGTCCTACTATGGAATTCACGTGATTACCTTCTTTTTCATCATGAATTGCTATGTGATGTTGATCTGCTGGAGTGAGGGAGAATATAAGCAACATAGTATTACGGTCCGGGGCAGAGATGAGAGCGTACGGTTTGACAATCGGTTAAAGTTTAATGCTGACAACAATAAGGATATAGCTGGCAATAAATATGGGGCAATGATGACTGCAGGTAAGGTGGCTGTAAGTCTGCTTTTAGCCTTTCTTTTGGGAATGCAGGGAAGCAGAGGAATTTTAATCACCTTTGGTCCATTGTTTGGAATAGAAGTGATTCGGATTCTGTACCGGTGTATTACTATGAAGATCTCTGCTGACAGGAACGAAAGAGATTTATATATGACAGGGAAGAAAACGAAGGTCTGTAGCTATAGCAACTGGATGGTTCCCCTGTGGGTAATGGGGCTTCTGATGCTTAGTTTCCTTGGAATGAAGACGCCTTTTGCAACAGGACAGGATATTTCCCGAAATATACGAGGCGGGCTTTCAAAGTTATTTGGAGTGGTATTGGCAGATACTTATAAAGCCATTGGCTCTGAATCAGGGAATTTCCTTCGTAATATTGGTTTGGTGGTATTGGTACTGTGTGTATGCGGTCAGGTCGTAAGATTACTGGTGAAAATGCTGCAGAGAAAAGCTCTTCAGGGAGCGGAATGGTGTTTTCTGGTCACGGCAGCATCTCCGGTTGTGGCTGCGGTTATGGTAGCATTCACAACGATTGAAAGCTCGGAGCGGTATTATTTCATGTGGATCTTTGCTATGGCGTTGGCTGTCGTGCTTCTATGGGAGCAGACGATGGTATGCAAGGAAGAAGATAAAGACGCTATGCGTGGTGAATGCAGCGTACGCAGTGTACGTGGTGTGTTTAGTATGATTGGAATGCACAGAACTGGATTGCACAGGACTGGATTGCAAGAAGTTAAAAAAGTCGTAGGCGTTATTGCCGTTTTGATTTCCCTGATTGTGTCGGCAATGCATATAACAACTGTTTACAGTCCGATCTTAAAAGCACAGGAACCGACACCATCGGATGCGCTGGAGGTTGTTCGTTATCTGGAAACAAATGGATATACAGAAGCTTATTCTACCTTTGAGAGTGCCAACCGGATGACGGCCTTATCAGATGGAAGAGTCAATGTATATGCACTTAATTCTTTTGAAAATCTGGATATGTGTCAATGGCTGACCAGCAGGGAATGGTATCCGGAGGATGGAATTGCAGATCAGAGTGGAACCATTTGCATTGTTCCGGAGGAAAGACTTGCGGAACTGGATGGGTTGAAAGAAAAAGGAGTTGAGTATGATTCCCTGGAGCAGGTGGGATCGTATTGGATTATTAAATTGTTATAGATACAACTGGAACCTTATGTATTTGGTATTTATATAGTTGGCACGAGCATGTCTATCAGGTATGGTTAAGCTAAGAATAATCAATAAAATAGTAACAGTTCAGCCATGACCATTCATA
>FR902939.1 GCA_000438155.1 Firmicutes bacterium CAG:95 | reverse complement strand
CCTTAGTGAGCAAGCTCCCACGGTCATTTTACACAATCATTTCTGCATGACTGAACTGTAACACCCATATTGACAAGAAACCGATATACTGTTTATAATAACTTAGAACAAAGGCGTTCTTATATGCACGATAGAAATCGATGGATATAGGGATGCCTTTACGCATTTTATAGGGAAATTTACATTTTTAAGGAAAACAGAAAGGACACAGCTTATGAAGAAGGGTTATACGAAGGAAGACATTTTAAGAATGGTAGAAGAAGAGGATGTGGAGTTTATCCGTCTGCAGTTTACCGATATGTTCGGATGCCTGAAGAACATGGCGATTACCGTAAGCCAGTTGGAGAAGGCGCTGAACAACCAGTGTATGTTTGACGGCTCCTCCATTGAAGGGTTTGCAAGAATCGAGGAATCGGATATGTATCTTTATCCGGATCTTGATACCTTTACGATTCTGCCCTGGAGACCGCAGCCGGGAACCGTTGCAAGACTGATCTGTGATGTATACAGGAGCGATGGAACACCGTTTCAGGGAGATCCGAGACAGGTGCTGAAAAAGGCGGTTGCCCATGCGGCAGAGCTTGGCTATGAGTTCGAAGTCGGACCTGAGTGTGAATTCTTTTTATTTAATGTAGACGAAAACGGAAGACCGAGCACAGAATCCTATGAGCAGGCAGGCTATTTTGATCTGGATCCGCAGGAAATCGGTGAAAATGCAAGACGTGACATGGTTCTAACCTTGGAGGATATGGGACTTGGTGTGGAAGCCTCCCATCATGAGGCAGCTCCTGCCCAGCATGAAATTGATCTGAAATATGATGAAGCAATTTCAACAGCGGATAACCTGATGACCTTTAAGATGGCGGTCAAGACGATTGCAAAGCGTCATGGACTGCATGCGACCTTTATGCCCAAACCGAAGTTCGGCATTAACGGCTCCGGTATGCATATCAATATGTCCCTGAATCGTGACGGACAGAACATCTTTAATGACCCATCCGGTGAACTGGGATTAAGTAAAGAAGCTTATTATTTTATGGGTGGAATCATCCGTCATATGAAGGGGATGACCCTGATTACCAATCCGCTTGTAAATTCCTATAAAAGACTGGTGCCCGGATATGAAGCACCGGTTTATATTGCGTGGAGTGCAAGCAACCGGAGTCTGGCTGTGCGTGTGCCGTTTGCACAGGGAGCGGGAAGCCGTATTGAGCTCCGGTGTCCGGATCCGGCAGCCAACCCTTATCTGGCA
>FR902938.1 GCA_000438155.1 Firmicutes bacterium CAG:95 | reverse complement strand
CGTCTGGCTTTTTGTGGGAAAGCAGTACAACCGTCTCCACATGCACAGTCTGTGGAAACATATCGACCGGGCGGACGCGTTTCAATTCATAGCCGCCGTCACACAGAATCCGGAGATCACGGGCAAGCGTTGCGCTGTCGCAGCTCACATAAACGATCCGGTCCGGGGCCATCTTAAGCATGGTATCAAGACACATCTCATCGCAGCCCTTCCGTGGAGGATCCACGACAATCACATCCGGATGAAGCATGCCTTCCCTGCCCTGCTCCGCGCTGCCTGCAGAATGGGATACCACATCTTTTCTTCCATAGAATTCCGGCAGTACCTCTTCTGCCTTTCCAGCAAAGAACTCTGCATTAGTGATTCCATTATTTGCTGCATTCTGCTTTGCATCCTCAATCGCCTGTGGCACGACTTCCACTCCATAGACCTTTGATGCTCTTCCGCTTAAGAACAGGGAAATCGTTCCGATTCCACAATACAAATCCCACACGGATTCCTTACCGCTAAGTCCTGCATAGGAAAGTGCCAGACTGTATAGCTTTTCTGTCTGCACCGGATTTACCTGATAGAAGGAAAGAGGTGAAATAGAAAAGGCAATGCCATCTCCGGTACGTGCGAAGCAGTTATCCACATCACGGACGAAAATCGTATCTGTTATCCTCTCTTTTCCCCAAAGTGTATAAATTTCTGTCCCCATAATGACATTGGTTTTCTCGCAATTAATACTTACAGAAATACTGGTCATACCCCGGATTGCCACAAGCCGTTCAATCAGCTCCTTCTGATGAGGCAGCCATTCCCTTTTGCTGTTCTTCTCTCTTATCCCGGTACGGCCTTTCATGTGTTCCGGATTAATTACCAGACACACCATAATTTCTCCACTGGTAAAGCCCTTACGGATTAACACATGGCGAACCAGCCCTTTTCCGGAAGCCTCCTCATATGCGCTTATGCCATATTCCTTCATATACTGCAAAATTGCTTCCAGAATCGTCCTGTTCTCATCTACTCCAAGCAGGCATTCCGTATTGGCAATAATACTGTGCGTGCGCCCTGCATAGAAGCCGGCAACCGGATTTCCCTCTTTATCCATGCCAATCGGGTACTGCGCCTTGTTTCGATATCGAAACGGCTCCTCCATTCCCACAACCGGCTCCATAATCCGGTCAAGCTCCTCCGGCCCGAATCCACCGATACGAAGCAGATTATTCCGCACCTTATTGTGTTTAAATGCAAGCTGCTGCTCATAGCTCATTGCCTGGATCTGGCATCCTCCGCATTGCCTGTGAAAACAGCAGGACGGTGTTACACGAAAAGGAGAAGGTGTAATCACCTTCTCTAATCTTCCGTAACCGTAATTCTTCTTTAATTTAATTGCACGGATCTCTACCTGATCGCCAATGATCGTATCTTTAATGAAAAAGGGATAACCGTTTACCTTGCCAATCCCTTCTCCCTCCGTGCTTATATCGATAATCTCAGTTGTAAGCAGTTGATTTTTCTGAAAATCCATATCTCTTCGTTCTTCCCTGTTGATTCGATCCTGTCCCATATTTTACGCAGCAGCTCCGCGATTGTTACGATTCACTGCTGAATCATGTTCTTACGCAGCCTGACAATAAGTATCCGGCTGCTATGGGAACAATAACCGGTTATTTCACTCATAGGCTGCCGGATGGTACAGGTTACTCCACCCTGGTTCCAATAACATTGGAATCAAACAGCCGGTTGAAGCCAAGCCAGCCGGTTTCTGTAGTATTGTCCATTAATTCAGTAAAGGTCTGCAGCTTTGCATCCGTATTATCCGCAAAGTTAAGAGCTACTGCCTCCATGATTGCCGGCTTCTTCGGAGAACCAAACTCATATTCTCCGTGATGCGCCAGAATACAATGCTTTAACTCACTTGCCAGAACAACAGGAAATCCCGGAATCTCACGAATCTTCTCTCCAACCATTTCCGTACCGATCACGATATGTCCAAGGAACTGCCCCTCATCGGTATAATCATTCTGCGGAAAAGCAGAAAGCTCTTTGATTTTACCCATATCATGACAGATTGCAGCAGTTAAAAGCAGATCCCGGTTCAGTCTCTCATAATTCTTACAGTAATAGTCACACATTCTGGTTACGCTTAAGGTATGCTGTAATAAACCTCCTACGAAGCCATGATGTACGGTTTTAGCTGCGGAGGATTTCTTAAAGGCGGCAATAAAGCCTTCATCCTCAATAAAAAACCCGGAAAGAAGCTGCTTCAGATATGGATTCTGAATGCTGTGAATGTACTTCAGCAGTTCCATATACATTTCCTCAATATCATATTTACTTACCGGAAGATAATCACTGGGATTCACCTCTTCCTCCTGGCATTTACGGATCCGTTTTACATTTACCTGTAAAGCGCCCTGAAAGCTCGTTACGTCACCATAGACCTCTATGTAATCCAGTGCATCAAAATCTGCAATTCCTGCACTGTTCGGATCCCAGATCTTACCGTCAATCGTTCCCGTTTTATCCTGCAGGATCACGCTTTCATATGGCTTGCCATTCTTGGTTACTGCAGAAACCTTATGCTTACACAGATAAATGTCAAAGAAACGGTCTCCATCCTTATAATCCTTTAAATATTTCATCATGCTACCTCTTTCTGTTGCTTTATTTTAATGTCACATTAACTTCCATTTCTGTATAGCCATCCGGTCCCTGCCGCATCAAGGTCACGGTTACCTGTGCATCCGGCCGTAACTGGTATAGTGCATTCACCAGTTCCTGATAGGAGGTAATTTCTGTCTGTCCTATCTTCGTAATGACATCACCACTCTGAACTCCTGACTCCATAGCCGGAGAATCCACAACGGTTTCATAAATATATGCCCCTAACGGAACCTGCATCTGCTCATGGGCATCCACCGGTACATCCATGCCATAAACTCCCAGATAAGCAATTGCTTTATCATTGGAAAGGCACTCCACCAGCTTCTTAAGCTCGGAAATTCCGATTCCGCTGATGAGATTCTTCATATCACCGTCATTATAGGTCATATCAATAATTCCGATTAACTGCCCCCGCAGATTAATAAGAATACCGCTCGCTGAGGTACTTCCGTAGATATCGGTTCCAATCCACTTATAGGTGGCATCCGGAAGATGCACCGCATTTCCGGATGAAGTGACAACGCCAATGCTGATCGAATTCTCAACCCCCATCGGACTTCCTATGGCAATCACCGGATTACCCGGAAGATTCACATTAGATGAGGTTCCCATGCTGACCGGCTTTGCAACATCTATGGTAGCAGGCGCCATCTTTGCCTTGACAATGGACAGAATTCCCAGTCCCGTGTTACGATCCTCCTGCTTGATCTCCGCAACATAAGTATCTCCGTTTATGAATACAATTTCCAGTAATTCCGCGCCCTTGATATTCTTTAAATTCGCAAGGATCAGAATTTCCCTGCCATTATCTGCCACAACCACTCCGGACACAATATCTTCATTCTGATATTCATTATTAAACCAGTCTCTGTCCGAGGTGATTCCTACAACCTTCACCATCGAATTCTCTGCGGTTTTCGCAACATCACGCACTGCTCCGGATAACGACAGGTAATCCTCTACTCCAAGCTCCATCTCTGACAAAACCTGTTCAATCTGGGAATCCTCCAAAGCAGCCGGTGCTGTCGGCTCCGGTGAGCTCTCAGCCTCATCTGCCAGCCGGTCTTCCGTGAGCATATCCTCCGGCAAAATTTCATCTTCCCTGGTTTCCTCAACAAAAACAACCGTCTGCGGCTCCTCTTCCGGATACAACCGGTTACTGATTACCGGTTCCAACAGCAAAAAGGTCACACACGCAATCAAACCGAAAATCACCGCCATGGAAGCCGTAATTATCGTTCTCCGCAGAAGCTTCTTCCGGTTCAGAGGCCGCTGCTTGATTGTCTCTTTCATAAAATCTGTAGTTTCCGGTTTCGCCTCGGAATTTATATTTTCCTGATTCTGCTTCTTATCCTTCTGATCATCCATGCCAATCACCTATATTTGACTTCATAAATATTCTATGCTATTATATATCCATAAAGTGGTGCTGCCGATAGACGGTTGCCCTCAAAAACAGTTAAAAAATAACCGCTTAGTTTGTGAGGCTAGGGCGGTTATTTTTTATGTGATATCTTGTAAACAAGACTAACAATAGCAACCTCCTGCCGTGATATGGCAGCATCTGATCTGATTATAAATGTAATCCTCTCAATTAACAAGTAAATAATGTCATTAATAAAAACAGCTCCCTCATAGTTTATGAAGAAGCTGTTTCATTATAGTCGGCGTGACAGGATTCGAACCTGCGGCCTCTACGTCCCGAACGTAGCGCTCTACCAAGCTGAGCCACACGCCGTTATATGACCATTGACAATCATACCTTTTTTAGGCGCAATTGTCAATGGTTGTTTTAGAATTATTTTTTACGATGAATAACATATTTGCAGATCGGGTTCCCCATGGCGGAAAATTTTTCTTCATATTCCGTCATAATGTTCCCCTTCACCAGCTCTTCATCATGATGCAGATCATAAGTGATCACGATCGCTTCCCATCCTGCAAAGGGCAGCTCCTCCACTGCAAAATCAAACAGTGGCCGGTTATCTGTCTTAAATTCCAAAATGCCATCCTTCTTTAAAAAGGTGTCATAACGCTTTAAGAACTCTCTGGATGGAAGACGACGTTTCGCATGCCGGTCCTTTGGCCATGGATCCGAAAAGTTCAGATAAATCCGGTCAATTTCTTCTTCCGCAAATACTTCACTGATCTCTTCAGCATCCATGCGGATAAACCTTAAGTTTGGGAGTGGATCTGTTTCCATCTTCTGGATGGCACGGAGCAGGACACTAGAATACTTTTCAATTCCTATGTAATTAATCTCCGGATTCTCCTTCGCCAGTTCATGAAGGAATTTTCCCTTTCCCATACCAATCTCTATGCGGATTGGATGGTCATTTCCGAATACTTCTGTCCATTTACCCTTTTGTGAACAGGGCTCCTGAATTACCCATTCGCTTTCGGCAATCACATCCCTGGATCCTGCAATATTTCTTAATCTCATGATTTCTTAGCCCTGTGTGCGATTCTCTTATCGATGTACTCTTTGAGCATCAGTACGGTCTCTTCCTCACCAAGCCTGCTGCTGTTTACACACACGTCATAGTTTCTGGAATCGCCCCACTTGATCTTGCAGTAATAATTATGATAATCCTTACGCTTACGGTCACTACGGAAGATGAAGCTTTCAGCTTCTTCCCTGGTAAGCTCGTAGATCCTCATAATACGCTCTACCTTCGCATCCCAGTCGCTCAATACGAAGATGGATACCAGTGCCGGATGATACTTCAGCATGGTTTCTGCACAACGTCCGACAACAACGAAAGACTCTCCGGCATTTGCCTTGTCTTCCAGATAACGGAACTGCAGCTGTGCGATGTTCTCCTCCATGGAATTGGAAAGTCCCTTAACGGTTCTGGAAAAGATCATCTTTTTAGGAACTTCATCATATTTCTCATAGCTTGCCACATCAACATTCTTAGCCTCTGCAATGTTCTGCAGGATATTCTTATCATACAGCTTAATTCCATAAAGTTCGGAAAGCTTCTCAGCGATTTCATGTCCGCCGCTTCCGAATTCACGGCCAATCGCAATAATAATCTGTTCTGCCATACGGTATCCCTCCTTGTTCTGTCTGATTTACAGATATCTTACAAAAATGATAATCATGGAAACGAAAACTACCATAATTGTGGCAGGTGCCATGGCCTTGCAATACTTGCCCCATCCGATCGGATAACCTTCCTTTGCTGCCACAGCGGTACCTACAACGTTCGCAGATGCGCCAATCGGTGTTCCGCTTCCACCAATGTCTGTACCCATGGACAATGCCCATGCAAGGGTAGATAAGTCCACACCTTCCATTGCTGCAAGACTCCGGATAACCGGGATCATGGTAGCTGCAAAAGGAATATTGTCAATAAAGGCGCTTGCAAAAGCAGAAACCCAGATAATAATCGCAATCATCAGTTTGATATTACCACCACTGATATTTCCAATAAATTCTGCAATAATCTGCAGGATTCCGGTCTGTTCCAGACCACCTACTACAACGAATAGTCCAACGAAGAATAACAGTGTTTTGTAATCTACCTTCTTTAATAACATCATACTGTCTTTTCCGGAAGTAATCAAGGTTACAATTGCAATAAATAAGCCAATAAATGCAACGCTTAAGCCTGTCTGAGCATGAGTAATCAGCATAACAACCGCACATGCAAAAATGATGCAGCTGATAGTAAATTTACTCTTGCTTGTAATAGCTTCCTTCGGCTCCGGAAAGCTTGCAATGTCAAGTGTTTCCTTCTGTACAAGCTGTTTGTGGAAAATCGCATAAAAGTAAATCAGAGATAATATTAAGCATACGCCGGCAATGAGTCCGGTATGTGTAATAAAGTCTGCAAAAGAATATCCCAAGGAGGTTCCGATAATAATATTTGGGGGATCTCCACACATTGTTGCGGATCCACCTAAATTTGCACAGAAAATCTCTGACAGGATAACCGGAACCGGATTGAATTTCAACAGCTGTGCAAGCTCTACGGTAACTGCTGCCAGGAACAGAATAACGGTAATACTGTCAATAAACATGGACAGGAAGCTTGCCATTAACATAAATGTAATGAAGATCGGAATGGTCTTATACTTAACAGCCTTTGCAATCCGCATGCATAACCAGCGGAAGAATCCTGCATTTCCCATTCCTTCTACCATGATCATCATGCCGGCGATGAAGATAATGGTTTCCCAGTTGATTCCTGCAGAGGCCTCGCCACCCTGTCCTGCCGGATACCAGAAACTTAATGTAAAAATCGCACGAAGATTCAGTGTCTCCCAAATTGCCGCCGGACTGTGCATTACTAATCCAAATACAAGAACCAGCACCAGAAGACCACATACCAGTGTTACGATGTGACGCTCGATCTTTTCTGTCACGATCAGCGCAAACATTGCCACAAAGATGATTACTGCTAATATCTGAGCCATTTTACTCCTCCTTCTTTACATAAAAAATACCACTCCGTTGCCATAAACTTCTTCGTTCATGGTAAGTGGTTGTCTTTATGTTTTCTTAATAAATTTTAATATCTTGTTAAGACTTATCTTTTCTAACATATATTGACTGTCTTTGTCAAGCAGTAATCATATATAATAGGTAACTTTTACAAAATTTTTACACCTGAAAAAAATAAGAGCTTCATATAAATCCGGAAATGATGTATGATAAAAAAGCAATAATTCTGTTACGGAGCAATTTCTATTTACGAGGAGTTTTTGAATGAAACGTTTTCTTACTTTCCTGCTTGTGCTTGGATTGTTAATTTCATATTCTGCGACGGCTCTGGCTGCCCCTTCTGCCTCTGCCGATTATAACGAGGAAGCGGAAGCGCGCAAATCCCTTCCGGTTCAGACCAATGAAATTGCCAACTGGCCAACCGGTCCGGATCTTGGTGCAGAAGCTGCTTATCTGTTAGAGGCCAACACCGGTACGGTTCTTTATGCCAAAAATATGGATGAAAAGCTTTACCCTGCAAGTACCACCAAGATTCTTACCTGCCTGATTGCTGTTGAGAACTGCTCCATGGACGAGGTCATCACCTTTTCCCATGATGCCGTATTCAGTCTTGAATCCGGAAGTTCCAACATTGGCATTGATCCCGGACAATCCATGACCCTGCGTGAATGTCTGTACGGAATTCTTGTCGGATCCGCGAATGAAGTCGCAAATGCAGTTGCTGAACACATCGCAGGCTCGATTGATGCCTTTGCCGACATGATGAACGAAAAGGCTGCAGAGCTGGGCTGTACGAATTCCCATTTCGTGAACCCACACGGTCTGCATGACGAAAACCACTACACCACTGCACATGACTTAGCCCTGATTGCCAGAGCCTTTTTCCAGAATGAACAGCTTGCAAAGATTGGCAATACCGGTAATTATCATTTTGAAGCAACCAAAACCCAGCCGGATGATTTCTACATCCGTAATAAGCACCAGCTCATTTCCGGAGAAATTGCTTATGAAGGAATTAAGGGTGGTAAAACCGGGTACACCGAACAGGCCAGACAGACCCTTGTCACCTGCGCAGAAAGAAATGATATGCGCCTGATTTGTGTCATCCTGAAGGAAGAGTCGCCGAATCAGTTTTATGATACCGTAAAGCTGTTTGATTACGGGTTCACGAATTTTTCTCTTGTAAATATTGCAGAAAATGAGACAAAGTATTCGATCAAAAGCTCCAGCTTCTTTCATAATTCCACAGATATTTTAGGAAATTCCACGCAGCTTCTTGGATTAAATGAAAGCAGCTATCTGATCCTGCCAAAAACGATTACTTTTGATGATCTGGATTCGGAAGTTTCGTATGATACGGATAATGACCAGGAAATAGCCATCATTAATTACAGCTACCACGGTGCTTATTTAGGATCAGCCACGGTAGATTTATTAAGCACAGAAGGCTATAGCGGTGCACCGGCAAAACGGATTTTCTTCCCGTTATGTCCCGTGGAACTGTTAGATAAAACCATTATCATCAATGTGTTTTATGTGATGATCTGGATTTTCGCCCTTGCCCTGCTTGTGATCCTCATCAGCTTTATTCATTCCGTGTTCATCAATTACAATCTGTTTGATGATATGAAACGGAAGCATTACAGGAGACGGACCCGGAAATCAAACAGAGGACCCCATTTCTAGGTCCTCTGTTTTTATTATACCAATTTCTGTAACTTTTACTTACTCTTCTTATGATGTTCCTTTGCCGTTTCTCTCTTTTCCACAAGCTGGTCACTTTCTTCACTTGTAATGAACTTCGAGGTTTTCACCACATAAATCTTATCATCCTCCGACCTGCGGATCCGGATTTTGGACTTCATCAGACCATGCACCGGACATTCGGAAACGCTGTAATAATGCTTCCCGTTTGGTGTAAACCAGCGGATTTTCTTTCGCAGATTCTTATGACAGAGATAACATTTCGTGCTGATGACCTCATGGTCTGCCAGAGCCTCCTGCTTATCTTCAAACTCACGGGAAATATACTTCATGTAATCCGGAAAAAGCACATGAATCTCTTCTTCATGGGTTTTCGGAAGAATATAGGTATCAAACGAATAATTAACCCGGATCTCCGGTTCAATCTTCGCAAGAATTCTGGCGGTATAATACGCATCACTGAACGCACGGTGAAACGGAACATCCTTCTCAATATGAAGAAAATCAATGGCGAATTCAAGGCTCCGGCGCAGCTTACGATCCTCATACCGGATACTGAACAGCTTCTGTACATCTAAGAAACGGATCGGTGCAGAGGCTAACGGATCCATATAATAGTACTTCATATTCCGCTGCAGTTCAAACAAATCCAACGGTCCCCACGTACAGAAAATATAATCTTCTCCGCACCAGTCAAGGAACTCCTGCATGACCTCCGGAAAAGGACGCCCCTTTTGCAGATCCTTCATATGAAGATGAATAATCTTACTGGTGATATGATGCATATGTTGATATACCTGGGGTTTCACAAGCTGATTGAATTCATCAATCATTTCATCCCTGTTATTCAGTTTAATTGCCCCAAAGTCAATGATTTCAAAAGGAATCTGTTTTACTTCCTCTTCATCACCGGTATTACTCTGATTCCATTCTAAATCAAGTACAATATAATTCATAGATTCCCCTTATCCTATTCACCGGACATCCATTCCGTATTCACGGTCACAATACAAAATCTTTCCGGCTGTTTCATGAGATAACCGGCATTGATTTCCTTTTTCTTCTGTGCTAGACTAACTCCTATGAAAACTACAAATACAAACCAGACTACAAATTCTATCAGTAAAAAATATTTTTGGAAGAAATTCTTTTCTTATTATAAGCCATATAAGAGACTTTTCTTCTCCGATATGCTGTTTGCCTGTATCGGTGCAGGCGTTACACTCATACTGCCCCTTATTATACGGTATATTACAAGTGATGTCATCTACCGGGCTGCAGATGAAGCCCTGCAGCTCATTCTGAAGCTGTCTTTGTTAATGCTGGGACTGATTGCTCTTGAATTTTACTGCAATTATTTCATTGCTTATTATGGCCACATCATGGGCGCCAAAATGGAATATGACATGCGAAACGAAATCTTCTCCCATTATCAGAAGCTGTCCTTCAGTTTCTTTGATAACCAGAAGGTCGGACAGCTCATGAGCCGTGTTACCAATGATTTATTTGAAATCAGCGAACTTTATCATCATGGCCCTGAAGACATTGTTATTTCCATCATTAAGCTGATTGGTTCCTTCAGTATTCTCTTATCCATTCACTGGCAGCTTGCATTGATTGCATTTGCCATTGTACCCATTATGCTTCTTTACGCCTTTTATTTCAATATTAAAATGAAAAAGGCCTTCGTAAAGAATCGTGCACGTATCGCAGATATCAACGCACAGATTGAAGATAATCTGTCAGGAATCCGTGTTGTAAAGTCCTTTGCCAATGAAGATATTGAGCTTTCAAAGTTTAAAAAGGGAAACGACCGGTTTGTGGAAAGCAAAAAAGAAAGCTATCGATATATGGGACTTTATAATTCCGGACTTGGTGCTTTTACCACACTTATTAATGTCATTGTAATTGCATCCGGTGCTTTCTTTATTACCAGATCCATCATTTCCGTTACGGATCTGATTACGTTCCTGCTTTATATTAACAACTTTACAGAACCGATTAAAAAGCTTATCAGCTTTACCGAACAGTTCCAGAATGGAGCCTCCGGATATACCAGATTCCTTGAAATACTTAACGTTTGTCCGGATATTGTGGATCGCCCGAAGGCCATTGAATTAAAAAACGCAAAGGGCGATATTACCTTTCAAAATGTCAGCTTTCAATATGAGGATACCACAGAAGCTGTTCTTTCCCATATTAACCTTCACATCAAAGAAGGCGAATATATTGCACTTGTCGGTACCTCGGGTGTCGGGAAATCCACCTTATGCAGCTTAATCCCCCGGTTTTATGAGGTTACGGAAGGCCAGATTCTGATTGACGGACGGGATGTCCGTGATTTCACAATGCGAAGCCTTCGTAATAATATTGGTATTGTCCAGCAGGATGTATACCTCTTTGCCGGTACAGTAATGGATAATATCCGTTATGGACGTCCGGACGCTTCGGATGAAGAAATTGTCCTGGCTGCCCGTAATGCCAATGCCCATGAGTTTATTATGAATCTTCCGGACGGATATGATACCTATATCGGCCAGCGTGGAATCAAGCTTTCCGGCGGGCAGAAGCAACGTCTGTCCATTGCCAGGGTTTTCTTAAAGAATCCCCCGATTCTTATTTTTGATGAAGCCACTTCTGCACTCGATAATGAAAGTGAAAAAGTAGTACAGGAATCCCTGGAAAAGCTCGCAAAAAACCGTACCACTCTGGTTATTGCCCATCGATTATCTACCATCCGGAATGCAGAACGCATTCTGGTTCTTACGGAAAATGGCATCGCAGAAAGCGGAAACCATGAGGAACTGCTTGCAAAGAACGGGATCTATGCGGAATTATATAATATGCAATTCAGGAAATAGTTCTGCTCCGTTCATAAAAATCGTAATTATTCCGTTACAAAAAATCAGGATACATCTTTGTGTGCAGACACACAGACATATCCTGATTTTTATATTTGAAACTGTTAATTACCACACTCTACGCTGATTCTGTTAAACGTACTCATAATATCCTCGGTGGAAAGTGCCTTTTTATCCTCACCGGACTTATCAATAATTGCTTCTCCCTGATGCATCATGATGAGGCGGTTTCCGTATTCCACCGCATAGCGGAGGTTGTGGGTAACCATAATGGTCGTAACCTTCTTTTCCTTCACGATCTGGTCGGTAAGCTCCATAATAAGGTCTGCGGTCTTCGGATCAAGTGCTGCCGTATGCTCATCCAGAATCAGAAACTCAATCGGCGTCATCGTCGACATGAGTAAGGCAAGTGCCTGACGCTGTCCACCGGATAAGGATCCTACCTGTGTATACAGCTTATCCTCCAATCCAAGATTCAGCTTCTTTAAAAGCTCCTTATATTGTTCAATCTTTGCTTTGTTTATCCCTTTTCCCAGGTTATAAGGCTTTCCTTTATTGTCAGCAAGCGACAGATTTTCCAGTATGGTCATGGAAGGACAGGTACCCTTTGACGGATCCTGATATACCCGGCCGATGCTTCTGTGACGCAGGAAATCCTTTTTCCCAACGATGGAAGTTCCATTTACTATAATATCTCCGGAATCAATCGGTATCGTTCCACAGATAATATTGAGCAGGGAGGTTTTACCGGAACCGTTACTTCCGACTACTGCTACGAAATCCCCATCCGGAATTTCAAGAGAAAATTTCTGGAACAGGCAGAGTTCATTTACGGAGCCCGGATTATAATATTTATGAATATTCTTTAACTCGATCATGCTTCCGTACCTCCCTGTGTAGTCTCTTCTTTACTATCTGCGGTTTCTTTAATCTTTGCGCTTTTGTTGCGATCCATGCTGACTACAAGGATCACAAGGAATAATACTGCGGTAATCAGCTTCAAATCGGTAGAAGGGAGTCCAAGGCGTAATGCTAATGCGACACATCCCTTATAAATGATGGAACCAATCACAACACTGCTGGTTACCCGTACAAAGGTAACCTTCTTAAATAAGCTTGTTCCGATGATTACACTTGCCAGACCGATGACTACGGTTCCGGTTCCCATGGAAACATCAAAATAACGCTGCTGCTGTGCGTAAACGCATCCACCAAGGGAAACCAGTCCGTTCGCAATCGCAAGTCCGACAATCTTTACAAGTCCCTTGTCTACACCGAGGGAAGTAACAATCATGTCATTATCCCCCACGGCACGAAGCAGGAATCCAGACTTCGTATGAAGGTAAGCATCCAACAGATACTTTACAATCAGGGTAAAAATAAGAATGATTATAACGGTCTGATACGGCCGCATGGCTTCCGGGAAAATCCTGTTCACAAGGTCATTATCAAAAATGGTTTCATTGGTATAAATGGGGAAATTGGCACGTCCCGCTATCCTTAAGTTCACCGTATAAAGGGCAGTCATCATAATGATACCGGAAAGCAGATCCCTTACCTTCAGCTTTACATGGATCACACCTGTCAGGATTCCAACAAGAACACCTGCTGCAAAGCTGATGGGCAGTGTAAGCAGCGGATTCATTCCTTTGGAAATCAGGATACAGGTAATCGCTGCTCCCATCGGAAAGCTTCCATCTACCGTCAGATCCGGGAAATCCAGTATCTTATAGGTGATATAGACACCCAACGCCATGATGGCGTAAATCATACCCTGTTCAAATACACTTAATAATAACGACACGTTTCTTCCTCCCCAAACAATCTGTATTCGCCCATTACTCTACAATAATTTCATCAAACTTCTCATAAGCAGATGCTACGAAGTCATCATCTAAGGCAAGGCTTACTTTATCTGCTGCAGCCGTATTGACATAAAGGCTGGGCTCGCTGATTACTTCGTAATTCATTTCAGATGCCTTTGCCTCACCCTTTAATACTTTTGCTGCCATATGTCCGGTCTGCTTTCCTAATTCAAAATACTCAAGACCCATGGAAGCAACACAGCCTGCTTTTACCTGCTCTACTTCAGATCCAAATACCGGAATACCGGCATCGGTTGCTTTTGCAATTACGGTCTGAAGAGCAGATACAACCGTGTTATCGGTGAGGTTTGTAATGCAGTCTACCTTTGTTACCAGGTCTGCTGCTGCCAGATCAACATCTGCGATGGTATTGATACCGGAATCCACGATTTCAAATCCATAGCTTCCTGCAGCTTCTTTATACTGTTCAATCGTACTTACGGAGTTAGCTTCACTTGTTGTATACAGAATACCGATCTTCTTTGCATCCGGAAGAATTTCACGGATCATCTTAAGCTGTGCATCAACTGCAAGTGCATCAGAGGTACCGGTAATGTTACCAACCGGGCTTCCATCTGCGTTTGCAAGACCTGCACCAACCGGATCAGATACTGCAGTATAAATTACCGGGATGTCCGTATTCATCGTGGAATTATAAGCGCTCATTGCACTCGGCGTTGCAATAGCACAGATTAAGTTTACCTTCTTGGAAACATAATTATCGGAAATGGTACTTGCTGTTCCGGTGTCAGCCTGTGCATTGTCAAATAAAACGGTGAGATTCGTACCTTCTGCAATACCCTCCTCCTCAAGTCCTGCCAGGAATCCTTCACGGCAGTTGTCTAAGGAACCATGCTCTGCGAACTGGGAAATACCAATCGTATAGGCAGCATCGGCTGCTGTGGCATCTTTACTTACCTCTGTATCTTCTGCTGCTTCTGTATCTGCCGTTCCAGTATCTGCTGCCTGTGATGTATCTTCTGCTGCAGCTGCGGTGTCTGCTGCCGGAGTCTGTGTGGAAGTACCACCACACGCGGTAAGTCCTAAAATCATGGCTGCGGAAAGAATTGCTGCTAATAACTGTTTCTTCATAAGTTACTCCTCTCTACGCTCTTTGGCGTTCTCAAAAATAAATGATTTGATTCTGATAGTTTTGAGACCGGTTTACAAAAACAGAAAACCGCCTCAAGATAAACTTGAGGCGGTAATAATCAATTAACGCGGTGCCACTCAATTTCGATGAAAGTCTGTTAAAATATAAATGATTTCTTTCATCCTTTCCTCCATGCACTATCATACATGTCGCCATGATAACGGGTGCGAATCCCGCCGGTGCCTACTGTAAGTTCGGACCGTCCTCGAAAGCCCATTCAACAATTGTCCCTATACTGTCTTCCACCATATGACAGCTCTCTGTGATAGTTTCAAAAGCCTACTCCTCTTTCTCTCAGGTTTGAAGCACTATTTATTTGTTGTTACTAACAATAAAACCTTTTGTAAAAATTGTCAACAACTTTTTGAAATAAATACTGCGAAGGAAATACTACGAATAAATACTAACAGCCCGTCCTGGCGGCTTTGCATTACTTAATTGCCGTAAATGCTGACAATACCCAGTCATAGGCACCCGTTGTGACAATGCTTCCACAGTATTCACACTTACCGAATGAGGTTCCGGTTAAAGGTGCTCCACAGTTCGGACATACCAGACCCTTTTCTTTATCCTTGGCATCTTTGGTAAGACTGCCTACAGATCTCATAAAGGTCATCTTGTACTGCATGTTCCATCTGGTTGTTTTATCTCCGAACAGAATCTCTCCGGTTGCTTCCTTTACCTGATAATCAATCATGCTGGCTGCCAGATATACATCCAGATATTCATACTTCTCATCCGTATGATAGGACATCAGATAGGATTTGTTTACACTGATTCTCTCTAAATGGTTCACCACACCATCCTGTATTTTCTTCTGAATCTGTTTCTCGGTCTGCTGATACAGATTCTGATGCAGTACTGCACGAACCGGTGTCAGATCACGCTTCTCCCACGCACTCTGGATATCCATATAAACATCGCCTGCAAACGCCAGGAAATCCTGTGCAGTAAATAACGGATCCTTCGCCTTGATCTGCTGACTGATTGCTTCTGTCTGATCTGCAGGTGCAGGTGCCGGCGCACGATGCTGAGGTGCTCTCTGTGTCGCTGTTCCCGATGTCTTCTTATTCTTCTTCCTGGTGCTCTCAATAATGGAATAAACAACGATAATCAACCCAATAACAATGGCGATCGGACTAAATTCCCCACTGCCGCCGTCATCATCATAATCATAGTCATAGCTGTCATAATCGCTGCTTCCCCAGTCAGAATCCCAACTGTCACTGCTGTCCCAGTCGCTACTGCTGTCATAATCATTGAAATCGCCGAATCCGGCCTTTGCCGTAGTCTGTGTACTGAATGCCATCACAAGCACCAGCATCATTACTGCCAACAGTCTCCGAAACAGGTTTTGTTTGTTTTTCATCTGCCCTTTCCTTTCTCCCCTTTGTCTGAATCATCCGTTGCCTGAATAATCTGCTGACTATATGTATTAAAGTATGCCTCAGCCGTTAACGAATTTCAAAAATTCTTGCCATAACCGGTTCTTTGAAGCTTACATGAAGCTGCTGATCTTCAGACACTTCATAGGACACATGTTCCTTTAAGCTTTCCTTCGGATAAGCAAGCCTTACTTCCTTTACAGGTTTTCCCTCGGTAAACTTTTCAAGCGGTATATCATACTCAGAGGTCTCTCCATATCTTCTCCATACCGCCAGATAGCTCTTTCCTTCTACCTTCCATCCGGCACATAAAAAGTGATCCAGACTCGTTGCAAAGCCATTCGGCCATACGGGAAGTGCTTTTTTAATATCCTGACGAATGGATTTATAATATTCTATGCCCTCCTTTACCAAAGCATGACGCTCTTTGGAAAGCTGTGCCAGATGACCGCTCTGGTGGATACGAAGCAGGAGTGCATTGACCATATTGTAAATCGTCTCTTCCTCATCACCATCCTTAAGCGGATAGGACCAGATTGCTGCCTGCTCCGGAGTAAGTGCCGCTCCGGCATTTGCTGCGATAGTTGCATAGTTGCGGTAGTCCTCCTGATCCGAGGTGGACTGGATACTGTATCTTGCAAGCATTGCATAATCGGTACGCAGACCGCCGCTGGAACAGTTCTCAATCACCAGATCCGGATACTTCTCAAATACACCGTCAAGCCACTTCAGGTATGCTCTTTCATGCTCCAGCATCCCCTGTCCGACACTGTCCGCATAAAGCTCTGTACCAATTCCGGGTTCAATATTATAATCCATCTTGATATAACCGACACCATACTGATTCACCACACGGTCAATGACCTCATTGACATGATCAATGACTGCCGGATTACGGAAGTCAAGCTGATATCTGCTGCGGTCGTAGACTCTTTTCCCATGGCGGATAAAGAACCAGTCATCCGGAACGCTCTTTGCCTTCTCGCAGTTAATTCCCATAACCTCAAGCTCTAACCATACACCGGGAACCATGCCCTTTTCACGAATATAATTGGTTACTTCCTCGATGCCGTTCGGAAAACGCTCATAGCACTGCTGCCATTCACCAACACTGTCCCACCATTCGCCGGGCGCATACCAGCCCGCGTCAATGACATAATATTCACAACCCATAGCTGCTGCCGCATCAATCAGCGGAAGCTCCTTTTCGGTTGTCGGATCACCGAACAGACAGTTCATATAATCGTTAAAGATAACCGGAAGATTCTCATTATCCTTATTCGGACGGCGGATCATACGGCGGTACTTGGTAAGCTCGCCCATGGCCGTATCAAAGCATCCTTCCGATACACCGACTGCAACCGGAACAGAGGTAAAGCTTTCACCGGGCTTTAACTGCTTGAACCAGTGAGACTGTACTTCGGTCGGACCGCTCAGTGCCACATAAAAATGATTGTTGACATCACTGATTTCTGCGTGCCAGGAGCCATTATGCTCAATCTGCCAGAAAAGAGAAGTATCGGCTTCGGAATTTTCAAGATATCCCATCGGCAGGTATTTCTTCGTAGACCAGTTTCCGGTATTGGTCAACTCAAATGTAACAGAGGTTCTCTGGCATACGGTCGGCTGGGTCTGTCCGAATCCAAGCTCCGGGAAGGTATTCGTCCGGAAATTCATTTCCTTCTGCCATCCGTGACAGGCATAGGTAAGGCTCATCTTATCGTCAGAGCTTAGCTTTCCTTCCTTTTCAATTCCAAGATAATAGAAGGAGGAAAGATACTCTAACGTCTGCTCCTCAGAGCCTTCGTTAATTACTTCATTGTACATGCGGATCACAGAGGTTCCCTGATAAAACTGCCAATAGGTAATCACTTTGGCTCCGGTCATCTCATCCTTCTGGATAAAGGTAAGCTTACGGCCAGTCTCATTACGCTCGTCCTTCAGCTCCACAAAGGTAAGCAGATAACCGGGTGCGGTTACGATATGCTTGTTTCCGTGCTTCTCATAAGGCCGGTTATAGCCGGAAAAGTTCACCTGGACAAGCTGGAAGCCCTCCTTCATAAATAATTCGCTCTCGTTAAGCCCTTCAAACGGTTTGGAAGAAAAATGAAGGAACTTCAACTGATTCTCTTCGGTCACGCCGAAAACGAGATAAATTCCATTTTCTTCGATGTTAATCCATTTCTCAATATGTGCCATGTTCTGTCTCCCTTAACTTGTGCTGATGCACAGTTGTTTCCTTTCTAAAACTTTATCATTAATGCTATTGATGTCAGGTCCAAAAGGTATTTTGCCCCTGACTTGATATCCACGAATTGCCCTGTATATATCTATTGTGTCTTTATGGGATCATATCCGCACGGAAAGGAATGACTGGAAGCGGCTCCTTTAAATGCTCACCAAGCAGCTTCTCCATCCAGACCATATTGTACCAGGTCCTGAACTTATATCCGCACCGATGGAATTCTCCCACCATTGAATAGCCCATTTTTTTGTGAAAACGCACGCTGTCTGCATTCAGATGTTCATCCTCTTCTTCCGGATAAGCAATACAGGCATTCACATTCAGGATATGCTGCTTGCGGAGACATTCCTCCAGCACAGCATATAAAGCCCTGCCAACTCCCATGCGTTTCATATCCTCACGCACATACACAGAGGTCTCGATGCTCCAGTCATAGGCAGCACGTTCTTTAAATGCACCGGCATAGGCATATCCAATGAATCTTCCCTCATACTCTGCTACAAGATAGGGATATTTCTGCAGGGTCTTCGTAATACGCGCTGCGAATTCTTTCACAGACGGCACCTCATATTCAAAAGTAATTGCCGTATGTTCCACGTAAGGTTTATAAATTTCCAGTAATTCCGCAGCATCCTCTATGGCAGCCGCACGGATCCGTAAATAACTCATTTTCCATCTCCTGTTCTTCGTTATTTATTCTGAATCAGCCGATTGTTCATTGCTTTCCATACGACTTAATTCCTGATAAAGTCTTGCCACCGGAAGTCCTACTACATTGCTGTATTCTCCGCGGATTTCCTTGATATAAATCACGCAGCCTCCCTGAATGGCATAGGCTCCGGCCTTGTCCATCGGTTCACCGGTTGCCACATAATTCTCAATCTCCTGCATGCTCATCGGATACATTTCAACCTCTGTATCCTCATAAAACGTATTCCGCTTCATCTGTCCCGACGCATCCTCCCATAAAAGAGTAACACCGGTATAAACATGATGAATTTTTCCACTCAGCTCCTGCAGCATGGAAATGGCATCCTGCTGATCCTTTGGCTTGCCAAGAATCCTTCCGTGAATTGCAACAATCGTGTCAGCTCCAAGAACCAGCCTGCCTCTCCGCTCTGCTTCACTTAATTTTGAATATACATCAAAGGCCTTTTGCTGTGACAGCTCCATCACCACATCACACGGCTCTTTCTTCGTTGTAATCTCTTCACATTCACTTTTCACTACCCGGAATGGAATCCCAATCCGTTGCAGTAATTCCTTCCGCCGCGGCGAACCTGACGCCAGAATGATCTCTTCGATTGGATGATTCATTGTTATCCTCCCGGTATCACTACAGATAATTCACAAGTAATTAATCTTTTTTCCTATCTCTCCAATACCAAATCGTACTCGTTGCTCTATGAAATAAAGCTCCGGATAAGCTGCTCACATTCCTCTAACGTCATCGGGTCTGCATAATTCGAAGTAAATGTCATCGTTACCGTTCCATCTTCACTGGCTGCAAAATACTGGTAAACGCCATCGAATTCGCCTTCCACAATATGAATGGTGCCATAGGAACTGTCCAACGTTCCAATCTCTTCTAACTGATAAGTTTCAAAATAGGTATCCGTTTCTCCATCAAAGAAACGCTCCAGTTCTTCATCCTGATCTTCATACAGTGTAGCCTGATACTCTCCGTTATCAAAGTAGCTGAAGTATTCACAGGTATAGGTGCACGAATAACCATCGGGAATTGTATAGTATAATTCATCCGTATTCAGTTCGGTAATGGCTTCTCCGTATTCCGTACGTGCTGCATATCCGGCGATTCCGCTTGCAAGGAAATCAGAAATAATTCCATTCGTAATATCCAGTGCGTTATCCGTATCTACTGTATATACACTTAAAACATAGGTCTGACCTTCTCCATCCTCACGAATGAACACCAGCATAAGCACATCTTCCATAATGCCGGTAATATAAATTCCTTCCTCATGATTATCCACAAGCGGTATTTCCCCGGAATTTTCTTTCATCAGTTCACTCATATCCCCTGCTAATTGAGATGCCGGATAGTCTGTGGTTACAGCAACCTCCAGAATGGATTCTGTTCCTTTGAGCTTATAACCAAGCTCCACCTCTCCTTCAATAGCCGCTTCGGTTAACTGGAAGGACTTGCCATTTTCAAAGGTTACGGTTGTTACATCCTCTGCTTCCGTAATACCTTCTTCCATCCGTTCAAAAGCTTCCTCATCATTCGGAATATCTTCTTCCAGAATTTCTTCCTCTGGAAGTTCAACCTCTTCTATAACCTCTTCCACAATAGGCGGCTCATAATTCTCTGCAAGCTTCAACACCTGACCATAAGCACTGCATCCGGTAGATGCAAGCAGCATACTGACTGCAAGTAACATCGCAATAACTTTTTTCTTCATGTTCTCTCCCTCGTTTATCCTGTTTTCCTCATATCGCTTACTGTAAAAAAACAGTAATTTATCCGAATACTAATCTAATATTAAACATACAACATGTTAACGCTCCGTTCAACCTTTTTCTATCTCATAAACTTTTGTTGTAAAGCAAAAAACAGGCCTGCATTAGCAGACCTGTTTTGATATAGCTGTTATTATGGATCTGTTTACTACAAAATTACTCAATCGTAAAGGCATTAATTTCAGTTTTCAGACCGTTCATATTATCATCCAGAACTCCAGCAGTCTGTGTCAGCTTCTCAACATTGTTCAGAAGCTCTAAAGCCATATCATGAACGAGTGAAGAGCTGCTTGCAGTCTGCTGAATAATCGCGGAAATATTCTCTACGGCATCAAGTGTTTCGTTTCTCTCCACATCCGCAGAAGCGGTACAATCGCCGATCTCCTTTAAGTTCACGAAAAGCTCCTGCATCTGATCGTTCATTTCCTTAAAGACCTCGATAACCTGTCCTACTGCTTCCTGCTGGAACGCAACCATCTCTTCCGCATTCTTCGCACTCTCTACGGTAGACATCGTCTGTGCGGAAATAATCTCGACCTTATTCTTAATCTCGCCTGCTGCCACACTGGAATCATCTGCCAGATTACGGATTTCCTGTGCAACAACAGCAAATCCTCTTCCGGCTTCCCCTGCCCTTGCTGCTTCAATGGAAGCATTTAAGGAAAGAAGATTCGTCTGCTTGGAAATCTGGTTAATGGTCTGTGCAAATCCATTAATCGTTTCGGATTCCTTCTTTAACAGGCTGATGCTTTCACCAACCTTATTCGTAATATCTGAAGTTTCCTTCGCTCTCGTGGAAAGCACTTCCACGATTTCGGTACCCTTCCTGATCATGTTTTCCGTTTTATCACTGAGCTGCTCTGCCTTTTCCACCATGTCACTGATGGCCTTCATCTTCTCAGACAGCTCATTGGTCTTAATTACACATTCTTCGGCATGCTCTGCCTGTTTCGTCATACCAATACTGATTTCATCAATTGCCTTGGTAATATCAGAAGAATAATTGTTAATGCTGCTTGATACATTATGTACATCATCGGAAGAGGCCTCCAGCTGGGCAGCTGTTCCGGACAATCTCATAACAAGCTTCTTATTATTATGAACCATGTTGGTTGCCGTCTTCGCAAGAGACTGGAATTCATCACGTCCCCTGGCATCCACCTGAACAGTAAGGTCACCTTCTGCCACCTGATTCAGACGCTTGGAAATTCTTCTCATATTTCTTAATATTCCCTGAGCAATTATGGTACCAATCAGCATGGAAATGATACATGCAATAATAACAAAAGCAATGGTAATATTCTTAATCTTTTCTGCCTGGCCGGTTACTACACTGGAAGGAATCAGGGAACAGAAGGTAATTCCGGTAGCTTCGCTGCGGCTGTAAATATAGAGATAATGCTTTCCATTGTATCTTACTTCCATATTTCCGGCCATTTCATCGCTGCCGGAGCTTTCAACATAAAAGTCCTGACCGGGGAAAACAGATTCATCAAGGAAAACAACCTTGTCCTCATCATCTCTGGTGCAGACAATCTCTTTTCCATCATCTGTTACAAACCCGATAATACTTCCGGATCCCAAATCCATACCACTTAACAGATCACGAACTGCATCGCTGTTTACATCAATTACAATATATCCCATCTTCTGACTCGACGGCAACGCATAGGAGACAAAATAATCATCACTGCTGCTGCCAAGTGTTTCATCAATTATATCATGATGGCTGATCCACTTTTTTATATTGGATGCATCCGGTGACATTTCCTGAATTTCTGAAAGGAGATCCTTATAAAAACCGTCAATTTTATCAGACGTTTTCGTTGTCATGCAGTTATTGCCGGACATGGTAATTATATGGATGTCATTGATAAAAGAATCCGCCGTCTTTGATGCTGCCAGTTTCACTCTGGTGTCACTGTAATAGTTCGCCTTTTCAATCGCGGACTTACCCATTAGTCCAAGGAAATACTTCTCAAGATCACCATCAAAAGCATACTGCATGGCTTCCGACTTAATACCGGAGCAGCTTACATCCATATAGTCTGTTGCCATGTTTGCTGTCTGTTGGGTAGATTCCATGTATTTCTCACTCAGTCCATCCTCTGCATACCGATAGGAAACAATACCCACCACGATCATAAACACAATCGGAACAAGGAAACACAGATAAATCTTACTGCGAAGACCGAAAATACCAAATTTCAAATTGGAGTCCTTCTTCTGTTTGACACTGTCCTTCACATCCTCACGGACTTCATTCTGAGCCTTCTTAAGATCTTTCTTAACCTTCCTGCCCCTGTCCTTCACTTCGGTAAGGCTCTCTTCCATCTGCTGTTTTCTTTCTTTTTTCTTCTTTCTGATCTTTGAAAAATCCAGACCCTTTTTCTTCTTTGTATTTTCAGAAAGAATGTCTTCAGAAGGTAACATTACTTCAACCTCATTTACTGTGTCATTTAATTTCGTATCTGATGAAGCTTTCTTCAGATTGAAAAACTTTTTGTCTTTCGCACCCTTTTTCATCACGTGTAACCTCCCCTCATATCGTATCCAATATAAATATCATTATAGGAGATTTCCACAAGTTTTACAACCGTAATCGGACAGTTTTCGTATATGTTTTCGAAAATTTTCGAATAAAACATGTTTTAATTGATCTTTTAAGCAATTTTAGCTACGTATCCTATTTTATTAGTGCAAATATACACAAAATATAACGATTTTATACCCAAACTGCTCTTTTCAACACTTTAGTTTACAAAAGGCCAGATTATATAGAGTATATGATGCCCAATTTCATTCCATACCTCCAGTAAATTGATTAAATTACAATTATTACGGTATTTATTAAACGGTTCTTGTCCATACCTGCATCTCATTTTCTCCACGGTTCGCCCAGGTATAATAAGGAACATAAACCAGCTCGATCGATTCCTTTTTCGGAACGTGATATTCTGCATACAGAGCAGACTGACTGGCATCCGGATCTGAAGAATCCTGTATTTCACGTTGTCCCTGTGCCTTTAATGCGATAACCTCTTCCTCCTGAATCTTCATATCAAAAGAAACCGGCTGCTTCGTGGGCTCTACCGAAAGCAGATGCAGATCTGCACCATTATCTTTTTCTTCCAGACAATATACAATGGGTCCTCTCTGTAATGCCACCTTACCGGCATCCTCTCGTACCGCAGGATTTGCCACAATCCATTGCGGCTCCATCGGGAAATCCAGAGTAATTGTTTCTTCTTCCTGATCAAACCCGCTGATATACAGATAGCCGTCTCTCCTTTCGATTCTCTTGAAATCCACCACTGATGTATCCGCATCGTTATCCGACAGACCATGAATGGTCTGTCCATCATACTGTAAAGTAAATGAATCACACCAGCCCGGAATCCGTAATGCCAGCTTGAAACCGGTATTCTTTGCCCTGACAGTAATCCGTACTTTACCATTCCATGGAAATTCGGACTGAATCTGTACATCCACATCCTGATTCTTTACTTTCTTTGTCAGAAGGCTTCCCATATAAAGATGTACGAAAAGTGTATCCTCATTTTCCGTGTAAGCATAGGAACCGATAGAGCTTAATAGTCTCGCCAGATTCGGAGGGCAGCATGCACAGCCAAACCATTTCTGTCTTACAGGCTTTACATGAAATTTACGCTCATCCTTATGGCAGCTTTCCGGATTAACCTCAAGAGGATTCACATAAAAGAAGCTCTTACCATCCAGTGCCATACCGCTTAAAATTCCATTATACAGAGCACGCTCCATAACATCCGCATATTTTGCCTTCGGTGCAATCTCCAGCATTCTTCTTGCAAAGAAAACAAGCCCGATGGATGCACAGGTTTCCGCATAGGCAGTATCATTCGGCAGGTCAAACGGGAAGGAAAAGGCTTCTCCGATATGTGTTCCTCCAATGCCACCTGTTACGTACATTTTCTGATTGGTAATATTATCCCATAGTGTTTCACAAGCCTTATAGAGTGTCTCATCTCCTGTAATTCTTGCAATATCAGCCATTCCGGAATACAGGTACACGGCACGAACTGCATGTCCCACTGCCTCATCCTGCTGACGAACCGGTAAATGTGCCTGATGATACTGATAGCGCAATTCACTCTTTTCTTTCTCCGTAAGCTTCAGGTTCTGTTCAATATCAAAGTAATACGGCCGTGTTCCTCTCTCATTAATGAAAAACTCACTTAACTGAAGATAACGTTCCTCACCGGTTACTTCATACAGGCGCACCAGTGCCATCTCTGCAATTTCATGTCCCGGATATCCCTTGCATCTTCCTTCCTCCTCACCAAAATAATTGGCAATATAATCCGCAAAGTGTTCTGCTGCCTTTAACAGCTTATCCTTACCGGTTGCCTGATAGTAAGCAACTGCCCCTTCTGTCAGATGACCAAAGCAGTAAAGCTCATGATTGTCCTTCAGGTTAGTAAAAATCTTGTCCTTGCCATTAATAATATAGTAGGTATCCAGATATCCGTCATCCTGCTGCGCCGCACAGACAATATCAATCGCCCCGTCTGCGATTTTCTCAAGCTCCGGATCCGGATACTGTGTCAAGGAATAAGCAACCGCTTCAATCCATTTTGAAAAATCACTGTCCTGAAAGACAAACCCATAAAACTTGTCTTCCAAATGTTCCGGATCCTCCGGAAGTGCTTCAAAACCACGGAAGGTGTATTTCGGTTCTTCATACGCCTTTCCTAACCGGTGTTTTTCCTGATTCATTTTACCTGCAATCTTAAAGTTACGCATACAATAGCTGGGTGCTGCATCCTTTACCCTGTCATTTAATGCCTCCCACTGATAAGGTATAACCTCTTTCCTTACAAGCTCCATCTCCTTTTTCCAAAAGGAATCGGTGATCTTCAGGCTTTTTAAGTCCAACGGCGTGCTTATTTTATTCATATGCATTTCCTTTCTCTTTACAGCAACAGTTTATTATAGTTGTTTCATCCACATCATGATACAGAAATTCCCGAAAGCAGGCACTTCCTCCTGTTTCCTCTGCCGCATAGCAGAACAGACCAAACCGGCAACCAGTAAAATGATCCAGTTTGAAGTACAGCTTATGCACGGTTCCGATGGGTAACCAGTCTCCCTTATTTACCCGGTAATAGCAGCGTGCTTCATCCTTCATGTTACAGAAATCTGCTTCAAGACGAAAATCAATCTGATGAGATCCCACAACAATTCCATCTGTGACATTCAATATGCCGTCTTCTCTTTTATCCAGCATAAGGACTTCATATTTTCCCTGACGCTTGGTAATGCCAACTGCGGCATAACAGCCCTGCAGGGCACACAGGCCTGCAATATCGCCCTCCTTCAGTTCAGAAGCGTCAACGGTTACTTCTGCTGCGCAGGAGGGATAACTCATCCGCTGTGTAATGGTGTTTACAGCCTGTGTAAGCTCTGTACAGACTTCCCTTGTTGTAATAGTATAGGTTCCCTGCAGCGGATCCAGACAATAGTACAATGGATCCGGATCATGATTAAACTGCCAGCGTGGAAGCAGCCCGTTATGAAAATCATCACTTCCCACTAACGGCTGATAGGTATAATCCGGTCTGGTGCTGCAAACCTCTATTTCTTCCGGCACATGTCCGTTCTGACCGAAAACCGGAAAATGATCCGTCCAGGTAACCGGAATCAGGACTGGAATCCGTCCAACTGCTCCGAAATCCTGAAATAGTACCGCATACCATTTTCCATCCGGTGTATCCACGATTCCTCCCTGTGCCACGCCCTGCCCGCAATATCCACGGTCATCACAAAGCACATCTGCACCTGTAAATTCTCCTTCCAGGGAATCACTGTAAAAACATGCTTCAGTCCGCATCCAGCGGTCTCTCATGGAATGAATCAGGAAAATATAATAATAGCCATCTATTTTATAAATATGGGAACCCTCATAGCCAAGCTTTGGATTCCTGTGATCACTGATCAGCAGACGATGTAATCCGTCCTTCTTCGGTGCAGTCAGGTTCTCATTCAATTCGGTAATCCAGATTTCATCATTTCCATATACAATATAGTTTCTGCCATCCTCATCAAATAATAAAGAGCAGTCATGATAAAAACCCTCTATCAGCTGCTTTTTCCATGGGCCAGATACTTTCTCTGAGGTATACAGATAAGTCTTGTGGGTATCATTCGCAACAAAACAGACATAAAACCGGTCTTCATGATAGCGTAGGGAAGCTGCCCACATACCCTGTCCATAAATATTCTGACCGTTTCGTAACTGCTGGGAATCTGTATGATCGAGCGTCTCATAAACATAAGTTACATGCTCCCAGTGCATCAGGTCAAAGGATTGCAGGATCTCACAGCCCGGCATAAAATGCATGGTTGTGGATACCATATAATAGGTGTCTCCCACCCGGATCACATCCGGATCCGGATAGTCTAATCTTGTAATGGGATTTACATTCATTATCTGTTCCTTTCTGTTTTTATCTTTGCTATTTTTCTTCGTTCTGTTTCTTTTTACTATTTTACTTTTACTTCTTTTCAGGCTGCTTTTTTCAACTCCTCCCTGCTCTTCTCTGTCCCATTTCACTATTGATAATATCACAATCTCACAGTAAAATATAATAACTGATATCTGTCCGGTGCCATACCATTCATCAGAAGTTGCCGGATTGCACAGACTTACCGGAATTAACAAAAGGAGACTAAAATCAGCATGAAAGAAAATCGCAAACTACTAAAAGAAGTCCTTAAAGAAATCCGCCACGATATGACCGATGAGGAGGTTCTGAATCTGCTTGCCGACAGCAAGATTTCAGAAAATACCTCACGGGCAGCGGAGAAATATACCATCGGCCAACGGGCAGCGGATGCCATTGCCAGGTTTGCTGGCAGCTGGGCATTTATCTTTGCTTTTACCGGGGTTCTGATCTTATGGATGGTTATCAATACCCTGCTTGCAGCCAAAGCCTTTGATCCGTTTCCATTTATTCTGTTAAATCTCGTCCTCTCCTGTGTAGCTGCTATCCAGGCTCCGCTTATTATGATGAGTCAGAACCGGCAGGAGGAAAAGGATCGCCGTCGTGCTGAAAATGATTATAAGGTCAATCTCAAAACCGAAATCATGATTGAAGATCTCTATGATAAGGTAAACGCCATACTTGCAAAGCAAAATGCACTTGAAAAGCAGCTGCAGGGAAAGAATACACCTAAGTCCAGTGTATAAAATCACTCAAAAGTGATCCACTGGATCATTTTCTCACATGTATGGCAACGAAAGAACTGGCAGCCTGTAAAATGATCCGCCTCTGGTAAGACTAATCACAAAACCAGGCTGTCAGTTCCCTTATCTGTCCTGCAATAACTGCATAATTCTTCAGTTTCGTATAAGATCGAAATGATATGCCCTAGCACCATGAC
>FR902937.1 GCA_000438155.1 Firmicutes bacterium CAG:95 | reverse complement strand
GGCCAAGAAAAACAGTAAAAAAGTCCAAAATCATTCGGAAGCTAGAGAGAAAAACCAAAAAATGTAGATGAAAAGGCGTGAGTCATATAAATGTGGCTTCCGTCTTTTTCTGTCTGAAATGGAAGTGGAATACAAGGGCACAAAGTTATTTCAGCTTTGAGGGTAGAGCGACCGGAATTTACTTTGGCAAATGAGGCAATTGATTCCTTCTGTAAAAAACAAATTGGGGTGAGAGTTTTTTGGATTTTTTGTACCTAAGTATATATAGAACATATAGGGTCTTGGAAATTGTGTTACAGTTCAGCCATGCAGAAATGATAGTATAAGAGGACTGTGGGAGTCTGCTCGCTAAGGGAGGCTTATACTATCATTTCTATAGGGTGGATGCCCGACATGAAATAAGTTGCCGGAAAGTATGGATATTGGTTAGCTGGTCCGTAGAAAACGGCAACTTATGAATGGAAAAGGTTGAGCTGCTGCGAAAATGCATTACAGTAAGGGGAGGACAGCGCAGAATGAGAAAAAGAGCAAAACGAATTTATGGAATATTGCTGAGTATGAGCATGCTCTTAACATTAGTATCGATGCCGGTATGGGCGACAGAAACGGTTGAAACAGGAGCGGGATACGAACAGGAGCAAAAGCAGACGCAGGAACAGGAGCAGAAACAGATACAGGAGCAAAAGCAGACGCAGGAGCAGGAGCAAAAGCAGCCCCAGGAGCAAAAA
>FR902936.1 GCA_000438155.1 Firmicutes bacterium CAG:95 | reverse complement strand
GCAAGATGTAAGCGATGTCTGCATGACTCTGCAAGATATAAGACAGTGAGAAACCTTCTGAGTAGTATATGCTTCCTGAAGTTTCGAACGATCATAAAGAATGGCTTACGTCGGGGCTGACACCGTGGCAATGGCGAAGCTGTATCAAAAAATCGGGAGCGAACTTATCATGTGGTACGTTATACAGACAGTAAACGGACAGGAGCAGCAGGTATGTACCTGGATTAATCAGAGGATGGATCAGACATTATTTGAACGCTGCTTTGTACCGTTGTATGAAGATGTCTGGCGCAAGAAAGGCGTTGGACACATCAGTGTCAGGAAAACCTTCGCCGGTTATGTGTTTATCAAGACCGACCGTCCGGATGAAGTATATGAAGAGCTTCGGAAAATTCCAAAGCTTGCGATTATGTTGTCTGATCAGCTGGATCAGAACAAGCAGAAAGAAAAGACCTTTATCCCTGTGAGTGAGGAAGAAGAACAATTCTTACGCAGCATTTACACGGATGGAATTATGAGGGTCAGTTATATTGAGAAAAACTCAAATGGAAGAGTCACAGCAATTATAGGACCATTAGAACAGTATCAGGATTATATTATTAAACTGGATCTTTCTCATAGGAGAGCCGTTGCAGAAATTCTACTTTTCGGACAGATGCGGAGAATGAAATTCGGTCTGTGGTCAGAAAAGGATGCAAAGATTCCGTGGATTGAGGAAGAGAAAAGGCTGCGCAGGAAACACATTGAGAGTGCCTGCCACGCAAAAGGAAACAGCGTATTATCTGCCACCGGCATACAGCCCGGTGATTATGTCATCAATACCCAGGGCATCTGTGGGGATCAGACTTTGAAGGTAATTGGTGTTGATGAACGGAAAAGAACCATTGATGTTGAGATGGAACTGTTTGGAGAACTGCTTTCCGTGCAGATGAGCGTTGATGATGTAGAAAAAATACCGCCAGACGTATTGCACTAGACGGTATCAGGATACGAGGGGGATTTTTCCATATGTACAAAAGGGAGCCGGAAGGATGGCTGAAACATATTGATTTCATATTGCTTGACATGCTTTGTCTGCAATTCGCTTTTTGTATTTCTTATATCATTCGGGGAGAAGGAATTAACCCTTATTATTATCTTGTTTATCGAAACATGGCAATCGTACTGGAAATGGCTGATTTGACTGCTATTTTCCTGTTGAATTCCCTGCATCAGGTGATGCAGAGGAAGCTATATCATGAATTTTCTTCCACTATAAAAAACTGTATCTGCGTAGGAATGATTGCGCTGGCGTATCTGTTTGCCGTGCAGGAGGGAAGTACCTATTCCAGGTTTACCTTTGCAGTAACGCTTCTTTTGTACTTCGTGTTTACCTTAGGCGTACGCCTCTTATGGAAGCATATGATGAAGAGCAGCAGCCGGCACAGAAATTATAAATCCCTGTTGCTTGTAACCACGTTATCACAGGCCGAAGAGGTGGTGTGTCAGGTACAGACAGAAAGCAATGGCCAATTCCTGATTCACGGACTGGTTATCGTGGATCGTGAAGCCATCGGACAGATGCTCGGCGGAGTTCCTGTCGTAGCAGATCGAGGAAGCGTTCCGGAATATATCTGTCAGCAGTGGATCGATGAGGTGCTGATTGTTCTGCCGAATACGGTTGAATATCCCATGGAAATGATGGAAAAGATCGAAGAGACGGGAGTAACGGTTCACCTCAATTTGACAGGAATTGAGAATAATGATTATCGGAGACAATTCGTTGAAAAAATTGCTTCTTATACCGTATTAACCACAAGCCTGAACTCAGCATCGGCTATACAGCTGATGTTGAAGAGACTGATGGATATCCTGGGAGGATTGGTTGGATGTGTGATTACAGGAATCCTATTCCTGTTCGTAGCACCGGCAATCTATATCAGTTCTCCGGGACCGATCTTCTTCTCTCAGGAACGGATAGGAAGAAACGGAAAACGATTCAAAATATATAAATTCCGCAGCATGTATATGGATGCGGAGGCTCGTAAGCAGGAGCTGATGAGCCAGAACCAGATGGGCGACGGGAGAATGTTCAAGATGGACTTCGATCCGCGTGTCATCGGAAACAAAGTCCTGCCGGATGGGACAAAGAAAACCGGAATCGGTCATTTTATCCGGGAGACCAGTATCGATGAATTCCCACAGTTCTTTAATGTCCTCAAAGGAGATATGAGTATCGTGGGAACACGGCCTCCACTACCAGGGGAGGTATCGCAGTATGAACTGCATCACCGGGCAAGACTCGCAATCAAGCCCGGCATCACAGGCATGTGGCAGGTAAGCGGAAGAAGCAGCATCACAGACTTCGAAGAAATCGTAAATCTGGATACCAGGTATATCCGGGAATGGAGTCTGTGGCTGGATATAAAAATTCTACTAAGAACAGTATACGCTGTATTGGGGAAGAAGGGTGCGGTGTGACTAATATCAGTAGAGTATGGTGTGCACATCGATGGTATTTCAAGACGTTCGAGAAGAGCAGAACCATTATCGTATGGCTGCTGTTGAAAGAGAGCAGACGGTAAAGCAGACGTTAGACACAAGACAGATTTGGAATTTAGAGTATATAGATATGAAGGAATCAAAAGAATTGAGAAAATCAAATAGCGGGCAGCATTCTCAGTCGGAACGCCCCGTCCAGCACGTCTTCCTGGTAGGAGCAAAGTCGCTCGGTGCATATGGCGGTTACGAGACTTTCATCAATAAGCTGACCGAGTACCACCAGAATAACCAGAGCATCAAGTACCATGTGGCATGTAAGGCCAACGGCCCCGGCTGCATGGATGAGAGGACACTGGCTGGGGTGAGTGAGCGTGTGATTAAAGACGGTCAGGTTGTGGAATTCACCTATCACAACGCTCACTGCTTCAAAATCCATGTTCCTGAGAAGCTTGGCTCGGCACAGGCCATTTACTATGACGTGGCTTCGCTGAAGAAGAGCATAGTGATTATTAAAGAGCAGAACATCCAGCATCCTATCGTCTACATCATGGCGTGCCGTATTGGACCGTTCATGAAGCACTACTATCGGGAGATTCACAGGCTCGGAGGGTGTGTATATCTTAATCCGGATGGCCACGAGTGGATGAGGGCCAAGTGGTCAGCACCAGTACGGAAGTACTGGAAGGAATCTGAAAGAATGATGGTCAAGAATTCTGATCTTGTGATTTGCGACTCTGTGACCATCGAGAAGTACATACACAGCTCATACGACACAAGTAAGAAGAAAGTAAACACAACATTCATCGCTTACGGCGCAGAAACAAGGAAGTCCACACTCTCCGACGACAGCAAGCGTTTGATGGATTGGTATGAGCGGAAGCAGCTTTCTGCTCACAACTACTACCTGGTTGTCGGCAGATTCGTTCCGGAAAACAACTACGAGACGATGATAGCAGAGTTTATGAAAAGCAAGAGTAAAAAGGACTTCATTATTATCACAAACACGAATCCAAAGTTCCTTGATGAGCTGGAAGAAAAGTTGCATTTCCGTTCAGATAAGCGCATTAAATTCGTTGGAACTGTGTATGATCAGGAATTTCTCATGAAAATTCGCGAGAACGCTTATGGGTACTTCCACGGTCATGAGGTCGGTGGAACGAACCCTTCGTTGCTGGAAGCTCTGGGCAGTACGGATTTGAACCTGCTGCTGAATGTTGGCTTTAATAAGGAAGTAGCTGAGGATAGTGCACTTTACTGGAGTAAGGATAATGGAAGTCTGGCGGCGCTGATTGATAAGGCTGACCAGATGAAAGAAGCCGAGAGAGCTGCTATGGGCGTAAAAGCTAAGAAGCGGATTGCTGAGGCGTATAGCTGGGAAAAGATTAGTAATAGGTACGAGGAAGTGTTTTGCAATAGTTGAAAAGGAGGAAGCGGGATATGGCGATGAAGGAATACGCTCACAGTTTGTGTGAGAAACTTAAGGCTAAACCCACCAAATCTAATATTGTGGCTGCCGTGAATGATATATTAAGCGTGACAATTAGCGGCGATCCAATTACAGAGGATCAAGTACGGATAATCCTTTCCTGTATGGACGATGAGCTTGGAGATTATGGAGCTATTGAAAAGATTATATCTGAAATTCGCATTGAATGATTACATCGATAAAGATTTTGATGCAATATATTTTTGCTCACCTTGCTATCATAGCTAGACTAAAAATATAAAAAGAAAAGTTTTTAAGGGATCGGATGATTGAGATATGGAAAAGTTATCGCTTCAAGAAAATCAAAAAATAGCCGTCGGAATATTAGATGCTGTTTCTAAAGTGTGTGATGAACAGGGGTATCGTTATTATTTGGTGTTTGGAACATTAATAGGAGCAGTAAGGCATAAAGGATTTATTCCTTGGGATGATGATTTGGATATCATGATGCCGAGACCAGACCATGATAGGTTTGTGGAATACTTTGTGAATCATAGGGAAGAATTTCCAAACCTAAAAATTTTCACGCCAGACCTAAATAAGGAATATCCCTACATGATTACCAGGGTGTCAGATGACAGATATCGTATCGTTATGGAAAATGAAAAACCATATGGAATGGGTGCCTTCATAGATATTTATCCATATGATGGAATGGGTGATACTTGGGAAGAGGCTGTAAAGTTTGAGCGTAGAGGAGATTATCTTTCTTCTTTATGTTTTCAGGCGGCGAGGGTTCATCTTGAAAAAGGAATTACAAAATCAAAGATACGGAAGATAATTAAGCCAGCTGTGTTTTTACTTTCAAAAGCGATTGGAAAGGATTTCTTTATTGCTCAGCTAAAAAAGCAAGCACGTAAAAAGCCTTATGATACCTCAAAGTATGTAGGTAATGCTGTCTGGGGCAACGGTGGAGATGTTTGCATATACGAAAGAACCTTGTTTGATAAATATGTTCTTGTGGACTTTGAGGGAAAAAAGTATAGAGCCCCACAAGGGTATGACCAATTTTTACGACATATTTATGGAGACTATATGAAATTTCCGAAAGAGCAAGATCGTAAACCACACCATGGATACTATGCGATAAAGAATCCAGAGGTTGTGGATGAACATAACATGTAAGCTGATTTTCAAATAACTCAGGAATATAAGTTAAATTCTATTTTAAAATACGAGGAGAAAAGGGATATGAACAAGCTACAATTTGATGTCTTGCGTTTGATTTCGGAACACGAAAGTGTGGATATTGCTGGAATTGCGCGTGAACTTTATAAAGGCGCTGATGAGGTGAGTAATGCAATTTCATCTTTACAGAAGAATGGAATGCTTAAAGGCTACTCACTCACTAAAAATGGAAGAGATGTTCTTAATGCACATCGCATTAAGAATGCTATTATATTGGCGGCAGGAATGTCCACAAGATTTATTCCATTGAATTTTGAGAAGCCGAAGGGACTTCTTGTTGTAAAGGGTGAAACCCTTATAGAGCGTCAGATTCGCCATCTTCGCGAAAAGGGTATAGAAGAGATTATCGTTGTTGTTGGGTATATGAAGGAATGTTTCGAGTTCCTTAAGGAGAAGTATGGTGTAATACTTGTAGAAGCTAAAGATTATGCTGAAAGGAATAATCATGCATCAGTTTACGCTGCAAAAGAATATCTGAAGAACACGATTATAACATCTTCGGATTTATATTTTTCTGAGAACATTTTCCAGACCTATGCCTATGACTCCTATTATTGCACTTTATTTGTGCCTGGGAAAACCGCTGAGCGTGGCATTGAAACCGATAGTGATGATAAAATCATCGACACCTTCTATGGAGATAAGTGCTACGATACGTGGATCACTTTAGGCTATGCATTTTTTTCCGAAAACTTTTCTAAGAAGATGATCTCCTTTATTGAAGCTGAATTTGATTTGCCGGAGACAGCAAATAAGTTCTGGGCGGATATCCAGGATGAACATCTTGCTGATCTTTATATGTATGCCAAGAGATGCAACGACGGAATTATACATGAATTTGATTCATTAGAAGAGCTGAGAGATTTCGATGAGGCATATCGGAATAATTCCAACTCTTCCATTATGAAGAAGCTTTGCTATTTGCTTGCCGTAGAAGAAAACAATATTGTTGGGCTTGAATCTTTAAAGAAGATTAAGCTGTCGCTGTTCAAGTTTAGATGCCGTGGAGACGTGTACATCTGTGATGTTGAACCAGATGACAAGGATAGAATTACTTACCAAGGGCGTGTTTACTATCAGTGCAGAGACATGTCTGATGTGAATTTAAAGCTTTATAAAATGGATCAGAACATAAAAATCGATGGAGGATATGATATGGATATCAGCGGAGTACTTGATCATCTGTACGGCTACTCTTCTGAATTCAAGAAATATCATGATGAAGCATTGCCGCTTTGCGCAGCTGAAAATGTAATCTCTCCGTTTGCCAATCTTCCGTTGAGTTTTGGCTTTCAGGAAAGATATATAATGAACAATACCTATTCTTTTAATATGGAGGATAACTTTATCGGTTGCGAGAAGTTGTTTCCATATTATCAGGCTATATCCGACGCATGCGAAAGAATCTTTGGAGCAAAATATACTGATCCGCGTCCTTATACTGGTATGCACACGATTGACATGATTACTAAGTGTCTGTGTAAGCCGGGTGATAAGATGATGATTCTGGATAAGAGTGCAGGAGGGCACGCATCTGTAAAGCCAGTTGTTGAGCGTTTAGGTGTTGAAGCTATTCCAGCTCCATATGATTTTAGTAAGGATGATCTGGACTACGATAAGCTGAATGCTCAGGTGAAGGAAGAGGGTATCGGCTATATACTGCTTGCTCCATCTGACCTCATTAAGCCACTTGCTGTTGAAAATATTGATACTACCAACTGTGTGTTGCTCTGGGATTGTAGCCAGTTGATGGGACTGATTGCAGCTGGCATGTGCAACAATCCGCTCAAGACGATGAAGAATATCGTAATGTTCGGCGGCACGCATAAGACTTTCTCTGGGCCGGCATCCGGTTTGATTATGACGAATGAGAAATATCTGCATGATAAGATGGAAACAATGATCAATCCGACCCTTCTTCGTCATTCTCAGATGCATCAGAAGATTTGTTTGCTGTTTTCGTTGATTGAATTTGAACAGTTCGGCGCTGAGTATATGAGCCACATGGTTCACTGCTCGAACTATATCGGAAAGAAGCTGAGAAATTATGGCTTTGACATCGGTGAGTTTGATGGTCATATCTCTCAGACTCATCAGATCTTCATGTATACATCGAAAGAAATGATGGACTTGATTTACGACAATGCGTATAAATGCAGGGTTACATTGAACAAAAAGACAAAGACTTTGTTCCATGATTACGGCATCCGCTTTGGAACACAGGAAATTGCAAGATATAACTGGAACGATGAGGCATTAGATACAGTTGCGGCTGG
>FR902935.1 GCA_000438155.1 Firmicutes bacterium CAG:95 | reverse complement strand
GATAAGGTCGATATCAAGGGAAGTATCCTTATCGAACTCTCCGGGGTTTTGCATACATCACCGAACTATTTGCTGGGGATGGAGGAATATGAAGAGGACTTATTGGAGATAATTACAGTATATAAGAACCTGAAAGGTTCTAAAACAAAGCAAATCGCATTGGAACAGATGAAACTACTGGCGACTATGAGCTCGGAACTTTGATAAAAAAATGCAGATATCCGCAAAAATTTCATGAACATCATTGACTTATAAGAGGAGAGAATGCTATATTATACATGAAATAATTGCGGATAACCGCGAACAAATCATGTGAGGTGTTTGGATGTATCCAAGGGAACAGTATTTGAAAGAGATCATCTCAAAGAAAGATAACGGACGTATTAAGATCATTACGGGACTGCGTAGAAGCGGCAAATCGGTACTATTGTTTCAGCTGTATCGGGAATGGCTTCTGGGAGAAGGGGTGAAGGAAGACCAGATCATCGCTTTGGCTTTGGACATATTGGAAAATGCCAGATATCGTAATCCTTTGGAATTGGATAAGTATGTTCGTGATCATATGGTCGATCCTAAGAAGAGGTATTACATTTTCATTGATGAGATCCAGTTTGTATCCGAGATTCAAAATCCTTACGTGGATAATGAGGATGCCAAGATAACGTTTATCGATGTTATTCTCGGATTCATGCATATGGATAATGCCGATGTGTATGTAACCGGCAGTAATTCCAAAATGTTGTCTTCGGATATACTGACTCAGTTTAGAGATCGGGGTGATGAGATCCGGGTATATCCGTTGTCATTTGCGGAGTTTTATAACGAATATGAAGGGGATAAGAGAGGAGCCTGGCAGGATTATTACACTTATGGCGGAATGCCGCTTGCAACTTCACTTGAATCACACGAGGAGAAAAGCAGGTATTTAAAGGATCTCTTCGACCGGACTTATATAAAAGACGTACTTGAAAGACATGAAATCAAGAATGATACAGAGGTGCTGGATATATTGCTTGATGTCCTTGCATCGGGGATCGGATCACTTACCAATCCAAGCAAGCTGGCCAATACGTTTAAAAGTGAACGGCAGATTGGCATAGGCTCTGAAACGATCGAAAAATATATCGGATATTTTGAGGAGTCATTCCTTATAGAGAAGGCTGTACGTTATGATGTAAAAGGCAGAAAGTATATCGGAACTCCCGCTAAATACTATTACACCGATCTGGGGCTTCGCAATGCAAGGCTCGGGTTTAGGCAACTGGAAGAGACTCACATCATGGAAAATGTATTGTACAATGATCTCATCCGGAGAGGAATGAATGTTGATGTGGGTGTGGTGGAATACAATACGAAAGATGCTGACGGTAAGAAGATCCGAAAGCAGTTGGAGGTGGATTTCGTCGTAAACCAAGGCGGCAAGCGGTTTTATATCCAATCTGCCTTATCTATAGCCGACCCGGACAAAAAGGAGCAGGAGATTGAATCATTGAAAAGGATACCTGATTCCTTCAGCAAGATGGTTGTAGTTCGGGATTATCTTAAACCGTGGCAGGATGAAAACGGGATCACATATGTAGGAATAGAACAATTTCTTCTGAATGAAGAACTTTTGAAATGATATTTTTAGGATGCCGTTAAAGACACTTACTTTGATGTAGGTGTCTTTTTTTGATGTTTGTTTCAAAAGTACAATGCCGTTGTACTTTTGGGGCGAAAAGTACAAGGTCTGGGGAACGACTTTTTACATGGAGTTCCGTAGAATTGCATGTGTAAGCAAGAGGTGACGCAAGCCGGCAAGCACTTTATGGATATCATGAATGGAAGCTATGCCCAA
>FR902934.1 GCA_000438155.1 Firmicutes bacterium CAG:95 | reverse complement strand
TTTGCATGGCTCTGAATAGTTACAAATTTTAAAGGCACTGATACACAGATTTCCGTCTGCTTATGCAGTTATTTAAGAAACGCTGTGCTAGAATTGAATATCCACTTCTACCGGGCAGTGATCGGAACCGAAAACTTCGGTATGGATGGCTGCCTTTTCCAGTTGGTCGTCGAGGCGTTTCGAGGTGATGAAGTAGTCAATACGCCATCCGGCATTCTTCTCTCTTGCCTTAAAGCGGTAGGACCACCAGGAATAAATACCCTCGGTATCCGGATAAAAGTGGCGGAAGGTGTCTGTGAATCCGGCATTTAAAAGTGTTGTCATTTTACTGCGTTCTTCGTTGGTAAAGCCTGCGTTCTGACGGTTGCTCTTGGGATTCTTCAAATCAATTTCTTCATGTGCAACATTTAAGTCACCGCAAAGAATAACCGGCTTTTTCGCATCCAGCTCCTTGAGATAAGCAAGAAAAGCATCCTCCCAGGTCATGCGGTAGGGGAGGCGTGCCAGCTCATTCTGGGAATTCGGTGTATAACAGGTGACAAGATAGAACTGGTCGTATTCCAGTGTGATGACACGTCCCTCATGGTCGTGTTCTTCCATTCCAATGCCGTAGGAAACAGACAGCGGCGTTTCCCTGGCAAAAATTGCAGTGCCGGAATAGCCCTTCTTTTCCGCATAATTCCAGTATTGCTGATAGCCGGGAAGATCAAGGTCGATCTGCCCCTCCTGCAGCTTGGACTCCTGTATACAGAAAAAGTCTGCATCAATCTCGTTGAAAAAGTCAAGAAAGCCCTTTTGCACACATGCGCGGAGGCCGTTTACATTCCAGGATATGAATTTCATAAAAATACTCCTTTTGATTATTTGCCGGAATGGCAATTCTCCTCATCATTATATAAGATGACGGATCATTCCTGCAATATGAAAATAAAATCTCGAACCGGAAATGGTGGAAATAAAGTAGAATCTAAAATAAAAAACACTTACAATCTGACTTCAGATATGTTATGATAAATCTCGCGTCGCTTGACGGAACAGAAATATGGTTTAAATTGGAAACGCACAATCCTCCGGGATGATAACGAACAACACATGAAATTTAATGTTATCATGAGGAGGATTTATTATGCCCAAAAACAAATTTCATTGCTAAAATACTGGCGTTTACGGTAATGAGACCGGATGACCCGCCACAGTTTATTACTTATGCAATTTCGATCTGTATTTGCTGTATTATGTGTCCGATTATGAGCTTTGCGGCGACTCTGCTGTTTAAAGAAAATAAAACCTTCGGAACGTGGGTACAGACCTGGGGAATGAATTTTCCAATGGCCTTGCTATACCAGATGTTTTATTGTGGTCCTTTGGTAAGACTCATTTTCCGTACGATATTTCATGAGAAGCGCTCCTGCTTCTTCTCATCTTATACTAATATGGATATGTGGCTTTTGTTATTTTATTTTGCAAAATAGCTAAAAAAGATTGAAAAATATCTCTACAGCGATATAATATAATCAACAACGAAACAATAATATGAAAATCAAAAAGGAAACGTGAAATATGACGCTATATCATGGATCAGAAAATATTATAGAAGCTCCGGAGTTTGGAAAAGGAGCACGGAACAACGACTATGGAAAAGAGTTTTATTGCACAGAGAATATTGAACTTGCAAGAGAATGGGCCTGTGCCAAAAATAAAAGTGGATATGTGAATGTTTATGAGTTTGATCTGACGGGTCTGAAAGTCCTGAATCTGAATGACGGGCAATACCATATTCTAAACTGGCTTGCAATACTTGCAGATAACAGGACGTATTGGCAGAGAGGAAGCATTGCGGAAGAAGCAAAGGAATACATCAAAACGCATTTTCTGCTGGATGTTTCTCCATATGATGTAATCATAGGTTATCGTGCAGATGATTCCTATTTTTCTTTTGCACAGGATTTTGTCGCGGGAGTGATCTCACTTGAGAAGCTGTCAGAAGCTATGAGATTAGGAAAACTTGGCGAACAGATCGTTCTGAAAAGTGAAAAGGCGTTTGAACAGATCAAATATGTGCGAAGTGAAATTGTGGATCGCGAGATTTATTATGTCAGGAAAAATGAGCGGGAGCGAGAAGCAAGAAAAGAATACCGGATGAGTAAATTGCAGAAGGATACCATCAATCAACTCTATATGATTGATATTATGAGGGAGGGCATGGAAAATGACGATGTGCGCTTATTCCGAGGATTATCTTAGTATGGCACAGAAGGTTTTAGGGGATATGCTTGACTTTGCAGTAAATACGTGCGATTTTGACATCGATCAGTTCTTTGCAATGTTTCTCGTATCAGATGTTTCTGTGCAGTTCCAGGAAGGAAATCCGACCTATCTTGTTGGGAAAACAGGCTGCGAACTGGTGCGGGAAGTGATAAAGGATGCAGGACTTGCCGACATAGCACTTCCGGATGAAATGTATTTGGACAAATCACCGGAGTATTGGACCGGATGGAGTCTGGCATATTATCAATGGTATACCATGCGTGCGTTTTCCAGAATTGTGAATGCCGTTAAAATAAGTGAGATTCTGGAAATGTATCCGGTTTATCATGAAATGGATATGATGCATTTCGTGGAACGGATCAATGAACTGTGGGATCATTATTATGTAGAAACAAATTTAAAGAGAATCCGGAAAACTTCGGGATTATCCCAGCGCGAACTGGCAGAATTATCGGGAGTACCGCTGCGGCAGATCCAGCTTTTTGAACAACGTCAAAGAGATATTAACAAAACAAAGGCATTTGATTTGTATTGTCTTGCAAAGACATTGGGATGTAGAAGTGAGGAACTTCTGGAAATATAAAGAAGCAGGAGCGTTAATGCTCCCGCTTCTTTAATTTATCCACGTAACAACAATTCTTTTTCAATCACCTGTCCATTCCGGTAGTAAATTCTGGGAACTCGCTTGCTGACGGCGCAGGTGAGTTCATAGGGAATCGTACCTGCAAGGGCAGCTAAGTCGTTGATGGAATTCTGCTTTCCGAAAATTTCCACTTCGCTTCCAACATCCACGCCCATCTTATCGGTCAGATCGATCATGCACATATCCATACAGATTTTGCCGCGCTGGGGAGCGGGACCTTCGGCAGTCATAATGCTGCATTTATTGGACAGGCAGCGGAAAAAACCATCAGCGTATCCGTAAGGAATGACACCTATACGTGTCTTATGCGGTGTGACATAAATGCCGCCATAGCTGATTGCAGTACCGGCCGGGTAGGTTTTAATCGTGCTGACGGTTGCTTTCAGACTCATGACCGGCTTCAAGTTCAATTCTTCAGCAAATTCTCCGTATCCATAGAGCAGGAGTCCGGGACGAACCATGTCAAGATAGGTTTCCGGATAACGGGCGACAGCTCCTGTGTTGGCACAGTGACGGATGGCGAAGCGTTTCCCGAGGCGTTCCTCCACCTGTGTAATCACATCGGTGAATAACCGGAACTGATGCTTGGTATAAGCACGGCATTGTTCACCGGGTTCATCCGAAACGGCAAAGTGGGTGAAGATTCCTTCCGCATTAAGCCCTGGAAGAGAACAGCCTTCGCAGATTCCCTCCACACCATTTTCAAAGTAATCGCCATCACAAAGGTAGCCAAGCCGGGACATTCCGGTATCAACCTTGATGTGAATTTTAAGTGTGCCGCCACAGCGGACGGCTTCTTCACTGTATTCCAAAGCCTTTGCTTTACAGGTGACTGCCTGTGTAATGTGATATTTGATTAACTGGCTGACCTGCTCCTTCGGGGTATGGCCTAAGATCAGGATTGGCATTGTAATGTCATTATGCCGGAGTTCAACAGCTTCATCGATACTGCTTACCGCAAGATAGTCGGCACCAAGTTCCTGCAGGAGACGGCTGACCTGAACCGATCCGTGGCCGTAGGCATCTGCCTTTACAACGCCTAAGAATTTGACCTCGGAGCCGATTTTTTCACGTAACATATGATAATTATGAGAAAGGGCATCTAAGTCGATCTCTGCCCAGGTTCGTTTTAAAGTGGAATCCATAAGTGTTTACCTCGTTTTCATTATGGTTGTTTTGGCTCAGCTATACTCACATGCCTGTGCTTCGCACTCTTTGCACGTCTTCGCCGTGCGCATGTTCGTTAATGAGCGTAGGAAAAACAAATGCCACCTTGCAGTGTCGCTTGTTTTTCTCTAACGCTCATTAAATTATATCACATTTGGGGAAATCTTTCATCAACTGTAAAATTCTTTACGCTTTTTTTTGACAGATCCAAGTACATTCAGTATAGTAATCTTAAGGGTATAGAATGATCTTAAGGAGGGTTACGGAGATGTCTCATATTACTTTAAATACTACCATTCATGAAATTTTTCATCATCCGGAGATCGGAGCGTTGAATCAGTATCTGATTTATTGTCTGGACAGGGATCTCTGGCTGAATGAACATGTAAATGCCATCATGGATCAGCCGCTTACGGCAGCAAAGGAGATTAACTGGTTGCCGGAGGGGATCAAGAGAGGAATGAATTTTCTTCTGGATGAATTGGAACAAGATAGGGTGAGACAGCATTTTATTTATTCGGAAGAGGAAGCACAGGAAGATCCACAGAAAAAGGAAATCTGTCTGCTGGAATTCCAACCGGAAAAGCTACATCCGGAGAAACCGGTGATCGTCCTTGCCTCGGGTGGTGGATACAATTCGGTCTGTAACATAGCAGAGAGCTTCCCGACAGCAAGTCACTTTGTGAAAAAGGGATATTCGGTGTTTGCACTAAGCTACCGGGTGTCCTGCCCGAAGACAATGATTGTGGCATTGGAGGACTTAAAGAAAGCGGTTCGCTGGCTCTTTCAAAATGATGTGAAACTGGGATATGATCTAAAACAAAGTGGCTATGTGGTTGGTGGTTATTCGGCAGGCGGCAATCTGGTGTGCAATTACGGAGCATCGAATATTGGATGGAAGGCAGCAGACTTACCGAAACCAATCTGCCTTTTCCCGATTTACCCGTTTATTGATTTGTTTGCATGGGGAGACAGACCAGAAGGAGAAGCCGAATTTCTGATTCGCCGGTTGGGAGAAAATTATAAAGATCTGCAGCATCAATACAATGTGGCAGAGCATGTGGATAGTGATTACCCACCCTGTTATATTGCCTGTGGAAGGGATGATGCAACGGTTGGTATTCGGGATTCAGAACTATTAAAAACGTTACTGGATCAGGCAGGCGTTCCGGCGGTATTGGATGCAGCAGACCATGCAGCGCATGGTTTCGGGGACGGAACCGGCACAGAGCTGGAGGGCTGGCCGGAACGGGCACTTGTGTTCCTGGAACAGAATAATCGTTCAGAATTTTGAAAATTCCTGTTTCCATGCATAATAAGACCTTTTATGAAGAATTTTTAAGGGAAAATACTTCTTTACGATATTTATGGATTGTGTTAGAATGCATTTCATAAAGAAGTACTTGTATGTGAACACCTTATAAATGATAAAACAGAATGTATAATAAAATAATTGTAATTATTCAGAATCACATTCGTCATATAAATTGCTATTCTGTTTGAATGAAAACAAAGTCGTTTTCCAGGTAAATGCCCGGGAGACGGCTTTTTCATGTAGAGCACTTAACGAAAACGAGCCGGAGGCGAAGTTTGAGTTT
>FR902933.1:29498-32507 GCA_000438155.1 Firmicutes bacterium CAG:95 | reverse complement strand
ACCTAAGTCAATACCAATAATTTTACTCATAACTATGTCCTCCTATTTTAATATCAGTTTACTTTTTACTTCAAGCTTCAATACAAATCTGAACTGCTTCAGATATTTATGGCACTACTCCTACCATACTGTGTCTTACTACGCTGTCCCTGTAGGTATATCCCTTCTGAAGCTCCTGTGCAATCACACCGGATTCATACTCATCACTCTCCACCTGCATCACTGCATTGTGAAGATTGGGATCAAATTCTTCGCCCACAGCCGGGATTGGTCTGACATCCATCTTTTCCAATTCCCCGATCAGCTGTTTATATATCATTTCCATTCCTTCGGCAAAGGGGGTTCCCTTTTCTTCTTCCGGAATAGAAGCAAGACCTCTTTCAAAATTGTCCACAACCGGAAGGATCTTCTCGATCACGCTCTTGGCTCCCGTCTCAAACATGGCATTCTTTTCTTTGTCCGTTCTCTTGCGGAAGTTATCAAATTCTGCCATCTGACGTTTTACCTTGTCTTCCAGTTCTGCTATCTTCTCATTCAGGGCATCCTGTTTCTTATCTGCCTTAAATCTGCTCTTCTTTGATTTCTTTGCAGCCTTATCATCCTCTTTTGATTCCTCCTCTTCACCGGTTTCCTCTGTATCACCGGCGATTGGATCTTCACCGTCCTGTGTTTCTACGGTATCGGCATCCGGCTGTATTTCATTCTGTTCCATCTCTTCCTGCAGCTGTTCTGCAGCCTTTTCATCAAATTCATCTTTAATATCTATTGCCATTTGTCTCATCCCTTTCTGTGATATCCCATAGCTTCCTATGAAACATTCCTGTTATTCTTTCTTCTTATATAAATCATCCAATTGATGGGTAATGGTTTTCAGCGTTCCGATCACCTTATCGTAATCCATCCGTTTCGGTCCTATAATACCGATCGTTCCTCTCATTCCCTCTCCAAGCTCATAGGTCGCAGTAACAACGCTGCAGTCCTTCATCGACTGGATCGGTGTCTCTTCACCGATATAAACCTGAATTCCTGTATTATTTTCATCCGAAAGATTTTCCTGTACCAGCTCGGTTAACAGCTGCTTTTCTTCAAAGGTATTGATAATGCTGCTTGCCTTCTGCTGATCCGCCAGCTCCGGATACCTGAAAATATTATTAGCCCCGCTGGTGTAAACCTCTAAATCCTCCTCTGCATGAATGGATTCCGCAATCGCATCAATCACATCTGCCACAATCTCACTGTGAATTCCTGCCTGCTGCTTCAGGGAAGAAATCATTCCCAGATTAATCTCTTCAAGGGCTAATCCATTCAAATGGGTATTCAGTAAAATATTCAGCTTAAGAAGCGTCTCATCATCTAATTCTTCCGCAGTATGGATGATGTTATTCTTAATTACATTGCCCTCAACTACCACAACGGCAAGAAGCTGATTCACATCCACTCTCGACAGCTGGATAAATTTCAGCTTGTTCGTATGAATAGTAGGGGTCGTGATCATGGAAGCATAATTGGTATTTACGGCAAGAAGCTTCGCTACCTGCTTCAGAAGCTGATCCATCTTGTCTTCCTTCTGAACCATAACTTCCTTCATTTCTTCGATCTCGCGATCCTTCTGCTCCATCATCGTATCAACATATAAGCGATATCCCTTATCAGAAGGGATACGTCCTGCGGAAGTATGGGGCTGTAAAATATATCCCATCTCCTCAAGATCTGACATTTCATTACGAATGGTTGCTGAACTTAAGTTCAAGTCCGTATACTTGGAAATCGTACGGCTTCCTACAGGCTCTCCCGTCTCCAGGTAGTTCCGGATAATTGCTTGTAAGATTTTAACTTTTCTTTCGCTTAGTTCCATGCAGACCATCCTTTCCCGATCGCAAATCCCTATCTGATTCTGCATATCGTTTTCGTATTGTTAGCACTCACTTAAATAGAGTGCTAATATCTACAATCATTAATCTATCACTATGTGCAACTATTGTCAATAGATAAGTATGAAGTTTTTGTGAACATTTTTTAATACAATAAAACTGATATAAACAGGTGAATTCCCTGAATATATCAGTTTTCTTAATTACATTTCAGTTACTTGGTTTCCCTATTTGCCTGCTACGTTTACCGTACTCATCTTATTATTAATAATATCTGCGATGCGGTCTGCAAGCGCTTCACGTCCGGCATCATTATAGTGCATCTCATCTGCCATGTATTCTTCATAATTATCTTCGTTAATGGTTCCAATATAATTATCTACAAAGGATACTCCGCCGCTGTCAGATACGGCATCCAGTTCCTTCTGTACATAATGTGGAATATCACCGTTTCCGAGATCATAGGTGTTTCCATTATGAAGGTTTCCATCCTCATCCTTGTACTGTGCATAGGTCGGAGACATCACAAAGATCCGGATATATGGCCAGTTCGCTTTGATTTTGTCAAGGGATACCTTAAGTCCACCGGTAAATGCCGTTACATCATTCGGATTGTCCGGATTATCGGAAGGAGTTCCAATATTATAGTCCGTACTGTCATACATGACCAAAAGCACATCCACCTTGGACATGTCCACGGTCTTCAATTCTTCTACTGCTTCCAGATATCTGGAATCGGGCTCATCCTTCGCAATGGACTCAATCGCAGTAAACTGGTTCTGTTCAAGGAATGTTACCACATAATATAAATTAAAGTGATCCCTGGTATAGGAGGGGTTGTATTCTGCATACTTACATGCGACCGAAGAATCCGGGAAAGCACAGTTATAAACTGTTGCATTCGTTTTCTCTGCAATCTTCGCTGCCAGTCCGTTCTCCCCTCTTTCGTCCGAAAAGGGATTGTTTCCAAGACAGAGGATCGTAAGTTCTCCATCGTCCTCATGCCCTTCCAGGAGAGAGCCGTCCATCGGCAGAATCATATCCATGGTTTCTGTATCAAACTCAGAAGGATCCACCTGTTCAATATCTGCCTCCGGGTTGCGGGTTCCCTTATTCCAACGGTAAAGCCGGAATGCCG
>FR902933.1:0-29481 GCA_000438155.1 Firmicutes bacterium CAG:95 | reverse complement strand
GCCGGAATGCCGAGACTCCAGCGATAATTACAATCAACGCAATAAACACTATATGAATCCAAACATTCTTATCTTTAAAATTCATTCTATTCCATCTTTCCTTCCAGAATTTCTAATGCCCGCTCAAACTGGCTGTCAGTGCCGTCTTCATTGTATTTCTCATAGTCCATCTCAACCTCAATATCCGGTGCGATTCCTACTCCATGAATGTTGCGTCCTGACGGAGTAAAATAAGCACTTGTCGTAAGCTTCAATGCTGTTCCGTCACTCAAATGCCGGATGCTCTGGACTATTCCTTTTCCATAGGTCGTTGTACCAACCAGTGTTCCCTTATTGTAATCCTGAATAGCACCCGCCAGAATCTCCGATGCACTTGCAGAATATTCATTGGTCATGACAACCAGCGGAAGCTGAAATTCATTTTCACCGTCACAGGTATATTCCTTACGGTTTCCTTCCTTGTCCTCTGTATACACAATCAGACCGGCAGGAAGAATCTTTCTTGCAATTTCAACAACCACATTCAGGTCTCCGCCCGGATTACTTCGCAGATCCAGAACCAGTCCCTTCATGCCTTTCGCCTTTAATTCTGCCATAGCTTCGGTATACTGATCTACTGTAACCGTATCAAATTCACGGATACGAAGATAGCCAATATGATCGGTATCATCTACCATACCATAATTTACCGTAGTTGTCTCTATTAAATTACCGCGTTCTACGTCAATCTCCAGATAATCCGGTTCTCCTTCCCGGTACATGGTAAGGTGTACCGTGGTACCTTCACGTCCCTTCACAAGGCTGACAACCTGTGAAAGACTCATGCCCTGGGTATACTCATCCTCTACCTTATAGATGATATCCCCCTCCTTGATCCCGGCATTTAAGGCAGGTCCATCTTCCACAAGACCGGAAATGACCGGGAGCTGACGTGTCTGATCAAGCGAAATATAAGCTCCGATCCCATAGGAAACCCCCTGGTTACTGTTCATCACATCCTGAAGCTCTTCCTTCGTATAGTATTCAGAATATGGATCATCCAGAGCCTCTACCATTCCTTTATAAACACCGTCCTGAAGCTGCTTCGTTGTCACCCCGCCGCCATAATAGGTTTCATCAATAAGATTTTCAATTGTCTGCATCTTGGCAAGCGTAGCCGGATTAACCACACTTGCAGCTTCCGCTTCTCCCTGATCATCGCTGTTCTTCGTCTGATTATACTGATAAAGTCTTACTCCCAGAAATACACCGGACAATAAAATTATTCCAATCAGTACTCCAACCAGCATACCGGGGAGAAAACCACTCTTCTGTTTCTGCTCATTATTTTCCAATGCTGCTCTCCCTATTCCTGTCTGACCATTCTTATGACCGCAGATAGCTCCATGGACTTACATAGCTTCCATTCAGACGGACGCTGAAATGAAGATGATTTCCTGTTGACCGGCCGGTACTTCCGACCGCTGCGATCTTATCTCCACGATTGACTTCCTGTCCCTTCGATACATACAATGCCGAAGCATGCATATAAATTGTATACAGGCTGTCTCCATGATCAATCATAATATAATTTCCCCCCCATAAAAAATAAAAAATAATTCCCCCACCCTGCCGCTATAGGCTGCTGCCACTACCTTGCCATCATAGGCTGCAAGGATTGCGCTTCCTCCGGGTGCTGCCATATCAATTCCATTATGGAACTGCTGGGTGCCCAGAATCGGGTGCGTACGGTTTCCATAATCATCCGAAATTCTTGTATAGGATGGCGCCGGCCAGGCAAACACACCACCATCATATCTTCTTCCCTGTTCGGCCGCAAGCTTCTTACGTTCTTCGGCAACAATTGCTTCCAGTGCCTTAATGGTTTCATTCTGCTCGGCAATATCTGCCTCGTACTCCTTGATTGCCTGTTCCTTGCTTTTGATATCAGAGGACATTTTATACATCTCGTTCTCTTTCGCATCAATCAGTTCATTCAGGGAAGCCTCTTCCTTTTCAACGGCCGCTTTCGCCTCATCCAGAACCTCTTTCTCCTCTTCCAGGCTCTCCTTGCATAAGGCAACATAATTGGCATGTGCGACATATTCATCCAGAAGCTTACGGTCATATTCGGAAAGCATCTGGATATAATCAGCTTTATTCAACACATCTCCGAAAGAATTGGAACTGAAAATCAGTTCCATATAAATCGTGTCTCCCCTCTCATACATAAATTTGATACGGGTTTTCATTGCCTCATACTGCTCCTGCTGGACACGCTGTGCTTCTTCCAGCTCTGCCGTCTTATCTTCAATTTCTTTTTCTTTTTCGGTGATAAGGTCATTCAGTTCGTTAATCTTCTCCTGAATTGCCGTCAGATCCGCATCCAGCTCCTGTACGTAAACTGTCAGATCCTGCTTGGACTTCTCCAGCTGTTCCTTCAGCTTCTTCACGTCTGTCAGACTGTTCTGTAACTGTTTTTTCTCTTGTTTTGCCTTATCAATTTCCTGTTCCTTTTCCTTAATGACACTGTTGGTCAGTTCGCTGGCATATGTGGCAAGTGCCGGTTTCGCAAACATTCCAAAAACCAGCACTACACAAAGGAACAGGCAGATCCATTTTATTGTACGTTTCATACTCTGTCCTTATCTATTATACCCGCAGATGCTTTCTTACCGTCGTGATACTTCCCAGGAATCCAATTCCGATACCAATGAGAAGGGATAACGGAAGCAGTGTCTTAAAGATGGCATCTACCGGTAAGAATGCCAGAATCGTTGTCAAAATACTAAATCTCTGTTCAATATATTCAATTACCTTATTATATAAAAGATAAATAATTCCCAATGGAATCAGAGCTCCAATCGCACCGATCAGCATACCTTCTATAACGAACGGTGCACGGACAAAATAATCTGTCGCCCCAATATATTTCATAATGGTAATCTCTTCCTTACGAACAGAAATACCAATGGTTACTGTATTACTGATCAGGAACACGGATACCGCAAGCAGAATTGCAATAATACCAATGGAAACATAGGCAATCAACGCATTCACACCGGTCAGCGCCGATGCCGTTACTTCAGAACGGTTCACTTCACGCACACCCTCGAGGCCTTCCAGATAGGAAACCAATGTCGGCTGCATGGAAATATCATTCATGTATATTTCATAGCTGGCAGAATCGGCAAGCGGGTTCTCGGTAAATCCATCCTCATAGCCCTGAAGATACTCTTCCTTAAAGCTGTTCCATGCATCATCTGCAGAAATGAACTCCTTCTTGGAAACCTCCGGACGCTTATCAATCAATGCTCCGATCTCTTCAATCCGTTCCTGACTGATTCCCTCGTCAAACAGAACCGTCACGCAGACACCTTCCTGCGCAGTCTTCACAATGTTCTGAAAGTTCATCAGTACCGAATAAAACAGACCAAACAGGAACAGACATGCTCCGATCGTGGCGATCGAGGCCAGTGAAAACCATTTATTACGGAATATATTAATAAATCCCTGCTTAATCGTATAAAACAATGTACTAATCTTCATCGATATAAACACCCTTCTCTTCGTCGCTCACAATAATACCCTTCTTCATGGTAACGACTCTTTTCTGCATTGCGTTTACAATTTCTCTGTTGTGGGTAACAACAAGTACCGTCGTACCGTTCTCATTAATCTGTTCCAGCAGCTTCATAATTTCCCATGAATTCTTCGGATCCAGATTACCGGTAGGCTCATCAGCGAGCAAAATGCTCGGACGGTTCACCAGCGCTCTTGCAATCGCTACACGCTGCTGCTCACCACCTGATAACTGACGGGGCTTCGCCTTATACTTACCGGCAAGACCTACCGTAGCCAGAATACTCGGAACATTTCTCTTGATCTCCTTTCCCGGAGTCTGCACGATACGCTGGGCAAACGCTACATTCTCGTATACATTACGATCCTTCAGAAGACGGAAATCCTGGAACACAATTCCTAAATTCCTGCGGAATTTAGGAATCTTACGATGACGGATTTTCAAAAGATCATAGCCCATGACACTGATTTCACCGGATGTCGGGACAAGCTCTCTTAAAAGAAGCTTAATCATGGTAGACTTCCCGGATCCGCTGTCTCCTACAATAAATACGAATTCACCCGGCTTAATATGCAGATCAATTCCATTCAGGGCAGGCGCACCTGTTGCATAGGACTTGGTCACATTCGTCATGGAAATAATATCTTCATTTCCGCTTCCCTGTTTCTTTTTTCTTCTATTCCTTGGTTCACTCTTAGCCACTATATCCACCGCCTGTATCTTAATATTCAAAATTTTCCATAAAGTTCATGTATTTCACAACCATCAGTGCAATCCGGAAGGTAATGGCATCCTCAAAGATCCGAAGATCCAGTCCCGTTGTCTTCTGCAGCTTATCCAGACGGTAAACCAATGTATTACGATGGATAAACAGCTGTCTTGATGTCTCTGATACGTTCAGACTGTTTTCGAAAAACTTCTGAATGGTTGTCAGTGTCTCTTCATCAAAGTCATCCGGACTCTTATCACCAAAAATCTCTTTAATAAACATCTTGCAAAGAGGAATCGGTAGCTGATAAATTAATCGCCCGATGCCCAGCTGACTATAGGCAATAATGCTTCTGTCATCAAAGAATATCTTACCGACATCCATTGCCATCTTGGCTTCCTTATAAGACCGGCTGACCTCCTTGATTTCCTTTACAACAGTTCCGTATGCTACACGGATCCCGGTCATGCCCTCCTTCTTCAAAAAGCTCTCCATTGCTTTGGCAGCCTTCTCAATCTCCTTCACGCCATCGCCTTCTGAAAGATCCTTAACAACAATAACATCCCTTTCGTCCACAGCCGTAATGAAATCCAGACTGTTCACTCCAAGGAAGCTGCGGAGCATCTCAAGAATATTACTATCCTTATTGTCTGTCTCCACAATCATTGCCACACGGTTCACTTCCGTCTGGATATGCAGCTTCTTGGCACGACTGTAAATATCAATCAAAAGCAGGTTATCCAATAGCAGATTCTTGACAAAGTTATCCTTGTCAAAGCGTTCCTTATAGGCAATCATCAGGTTCTGGATCTGAAAAGCAGCCATCTTCCCCACCAGATAGGCATTCTCATCCGAACCGATCGTCACCAGAACATATTCCGGCTGCTGATCGTCATAAATCTTAAAAAACTGACATCCCTGGATCTCCTGTGAATCCGCCTGGGATTTCACAAATTCAGCGGCTTCCGCCCGTCCCCCAAAAGGCACTTCCGCAGTTGTTGCTACTTCCTTACCCTCTGTATCAAGTACCTCAAAATCTACACGTGCAATTGTCTTCAAACCATCGATAGTATTCTGCAAAATCTGATTTGAGATCATATAGCCCCCTCTCTGCAGCTACGCCATAACCTGCTTCATTATGCACATTAACCAATACATGAAATATTTTTTCGTTATTTATAGTAATGTATATTATATTTTAATACATATGTACAAAAAAATCCACTAAAAATTATGATTTTTTTGTGTATTTTTCTGTGCTTCAGAAGGCGTTTTTCAAATTTCAACTTTTCCTTTACTGCTTCTTATGTGAAGTGCTATACTGCTCTTATAGATAAAAGGAAAGGAGAGGTTCGATGAATATTCCTGAATTATCTACCACATTGGCGAATATGAATCTGCAGAATCAGGTCGGAGTTGCTGTTTTAAGTAAAGCGCTCGATTCCACAGAACAGTCCGGTACCAGTCTGATCAACATGATGGACCGCTCCATGGAGTTATCTGTGAATCCGAATATTGGCAGCAACTTTGATATGTATGTTTAAGGATCATCGACAGGTATCGCATATTCATAACCATGTGAATAACGAATAAGGACACGCAGATGCGTGTCCTTATTTATTTGTAACTGAGCCATGCAAATCATGGATATCTATATGGCAGATATTGCATGATATTCTTTTATTCACAGGATGAAAGCTGATAAAGCTGATGTTCTTCCACCTGAACCAGGCGCTGCTTGTATAAATTACCAGCCGCACGCTTGAATTCATTCTTACTCATGCCGGTCAGCTCCTTAATCTTTTCCGGAGAAGACTTGTCCCCAACGGGCAGTTCCCCGCCCTGCTCTTCCAAAAGCTTCAAAAGCTTCTGCGCATCCTCATTCATCTGGATGTATGCTTTCTCCCTGAGGCTTAAGGACAGCTTCCCGTCCTTAAGCACCTCCGTGACACGGGCTTCCACAGTATCTCCAACCCTGGCATTTCCCAAAGGCTCTTTCTTTGGAATCAAAGCAGAATAACAGTTATCCACTGCTACAAACGCACCGAAATTATCACTGATTTCATAAAGTGTTCCGGTCACCTTCTGATCCTTTTCATAAGGGCTGTCCGTCCGCAGATAATGATAAACCTTCATGGTCGCACATAAACGCTTACTCTTATCAAGATATAATGCCACCAGGCACTCCTCTCCGGGGCATACCTTTCTTACCTGTTCACGGAACGGAAGCAGCAGATCCTTTTCAAGTCCCCAGTCAAGAAATGCTCCGATCTTACCGTTTTCCTTCACGCGAAGCACCGAAACCTCTCCTAAAGAAAGCTTCGGCTGCCGTACCGTTGCAATCATCCGGTCCTTGGAATCCCGGTAAAGAAACACTTCGATTTCATCCCCAGGCTGCACATTCTCCGGAACTTCCTTTCTCGGCAAAAGCACCTTTTCTTCAGGATCCGCTTCCTGCTCTTTTGCAAGATAAACCCCGAAATCCACTTTCTTTACTATCGTAAGCAATTGTCTTTTTCCTATTTCTAACATGTATTGTTCCTCTTGTATTCTTCTTTCTCAGATAATGACAGTGTCTGTTCCTTATTCCTCAGGATCCCTGATCAACCCATAAATATCCCTGTTTATCTGTCCGGAATCTATAATAGATGGTATCACAGAATTGCCTTCTATCGCAACTCAAATATAGATCTCTCTGCATATTCAAAAAAGATTCAGTGAATCCTGTTCCGGACTCGCTGATGCTTACGGTATATCCGTTTACATTCGTGATATCCTGTACCGTGTATGAAATATACTGTCCATTCTTGAATGCTTACTGGTCTTAACCGATCGGCATTGTTGCTGTCATCCCAGGTCTTCTTTCCCTCAATGCTTCTGTCCGTCAGACCGGAGATTTGCCCGTGAGTTAGTATGTTCCTCACATCCAGCTTCCTTCAGATTCGAGGTTGCCCTCAACACCCTTGCTTTCGGCTATATCCTTCCCACTACCGGGCGGATTCGGGACTTTAACCCGTTAGAAACGTATGCCGCCAGGCGCACCACAAAAAGAACCCCGAAGGAATTTCCTTCGGGGTTCTTAGCAGGGCTACAAGGATTCGAACCTTGAAATGACGGAGTCAGAGTCCGTTGCCTTACCGTTTGGCGATAGCCCTATGTGCTGTTACCTTTGGTATTATACATAATATATTCGGATTTGGCAAGTACTTTTTTCGTTATTTTTTTATCAGGTTGTATTTTTTTCAATACGCAGAGTTTTCTCATCTGAAAACCCTTAACAAGTCTGCGTAAATTTGGTATGGTTTAAGTATAATAGCAACGAGTCAGACATACAATAATTGATTTTCAGGAGGTTACTATGAGATACTTTTTTACCGGTAAAATTGAGAAGAAGGACAACCTCTTCTGCATCCGTATCCCCTTTAATGTATGGGAGGTCTGCAAGCAGCGTGATGTAATTCAGGGCGACCTGATTCTGGACAATAAACATATTGACTGTGAACTTCTTCCGGAAGAGAAGGGCAACTATAAGATTCATTTAAGAGATGAGGACGTGGCACACATTGATGTCACACAGCCTCATAAGATCCTGCTTCATATCGGCTCCAGCTTAATCAAAATGGATCAGAACAGCCCCTACAGCTTTGACAATCCAATTCGCAGGATTGACCACATTGATATTATTACCCAGCCGGAGGACGGTTTATGTGGGCAGACCTGTGTTGCCATGCTGGCAGGAGTTACCATTGCCGAGGTAATCAGTGTTATGGACTGCCGTGAATGGCAGGCTACGATGGGTCGCATCATTTCTGCATTGAATTACTATGGCATCGATCACAGCGATGTCATCATGTATACCGAAGGAGAGGAAGCCACCCTTCCCAAGTGCTGCATTATGATGGAGAAGATGGGACGCTATTGCCATTACCTGATTCACTTTGATGGCGAGTTCTATGATTCCAATTTAGGAATTCTTAACGAATATGATATGAGCAAGTTATTGGGTTATCTGGAAGTGAAGGTAAATTAGTGAATTCATCCAGTTCACAGTCTGTTAGGTTAAGATGTCGAGATCAAAAGCCCCGACTTTGATATAACAATAATTCAGAATTATATATCATTTAAATCACAAACTCCCGTATCCGGTTCAGCACCGGTATACGGGAGTCTTATTTTTATCATCTTATGCCATTCTGCATGGTTGTATCCGGTCACCTAGACCTCAAACATCAGATCCGCATAGGTCGGCATCGGCCACATATCCTTTTCAACCAGCATTTCCAGGTGGTCAATCGGAGCACGCAGGGCATCCATATCCTCTTTGACGACATCCTTGTAGAAGAATGCCTGTTCCCTTGCATCCGTAATCTTTCCGGCCTTCTCTTCGTCAATCTTCAATGCTTCCAGTGCAAGCTTTGCACTCTTCAGTTCTCTGGATACCTCATTCAGCAGTTCTTCCTGCACAGAAGCATCTGCACCGGCTTCTGTTACTGCAATCACGGCATCTGCCAGCTTCTTACTGTAGGATATACATACCGGAAGCAACTGGCGGGAAGCCATATGGATCATCGTAAGCGCTTCAATATTCAGCGTCTTCGCATAGGTTTCATAAAGAATTTCTTCTCTGGATTCCAGCTCCGCCCTCGTAAAGATTTTAAACTTCTCAAACAGCTTTACGGCCTTATCCGTTGTCAGGGTATCGACCGCATCGACCATGGATATGAGATTGGGTAATCCGCGGCGCTTTGCTTCTTCTACCCATTCCGGAGCATAGCCATTGCCATTAAAGATAATTCTCTGATGCTCGGAAAAGTACTTTTTAATCAGATCATGCACTGCCTGGTCAAAATCCTCTGCCTTCTCCAGCTCATCTGCCGCTTCACAGAAAGCCTCTGCCACAATCGCATTTAACGTCGTGTTCGGACTTCCCACAGAATCAGAAGAGCCTACGCTTCGGAATTCAAACTTATTACCGGTAAAGGCAAACGGTGAGGTGCGGTTACGGTCGGTGGCATCCTTCGCAAAATCAGGAATGGCAGACACACCGGTCTCCATCTTACCACCCTCAAGACAATGGGAAGCTTCCCCTGTTTCCACAAGCTGCTTTACCACGTCTTCGAGCTGTTCTCCCAGGAATACGGACATAATCGCCGGAGGCGCTTCATATCCACCAAGACGGTGATCGTTTCCAACATCGGATGCACTCTGACGCAGCAGATCCGCATGAACGTCCACAGCCTTGATAATGCAGGCAAGCACCAGAAGGAACTGGATATTTTCATTCGGGGTTTCACCCGGATCAAGCATATTCACGCCATTATCCGTAGTCAGTGACCAGTTATTGTGCTTACCGGAACCATTCACACCGGCATATGGCTTTTCATGGAGCAGACAGGTCAGATTGTGACGCTCTGCCACCTTCTTCATGGTCTCCATAATAAGCTGATTATGATCTACCGCAACATTGGCTGTTTCATAAATCGGAGCAAGTTCATGCTGTGCAGGAGCTGCCTCATTGTGCTGGGTTTTCGCCGTGACACCAAGCTTCCAAAGCTCCAGATTAATATCTTTCATATAAGCGCCGATCCGTTCACGGATGGTTCCGAAATAATGGTCATCCATTTCCTGTCCCTTCGGAGCAGGCGCTCCAAACAGGGTTCTTCCTGCAAAAATCAGATCTTCACGCTTCAAATAATTATCCCGGTCTACCAGGAAATACTCCTGCTCTGCACCAACACTCGGAATCACTCTCGTTGCTTCCGTATTGCCAAACAGACGCACGATACGAAGAGCCTGCTGGCTGATCGCTTCCATGGAACGCAGAAGCGGTGTTTTCGTATCCAGCGCTTCTCCCTTATAAGAACAGAATGCAGTCGGAATGCAAAGAATCACGAATGCAGTCGTAATGCAAAGAATCACGCCCGTTGCATCCACGCGCAGGAATGCCGGAGACGTAATATCCCATGCAGTATAGCCACGTGCTTCAAAGGTTGCACGAAGCCCGCCCGAAGGAAACGAAGAAGCATCCGGCTCACCCTTAATGAGCTCTTTGCCGGAAAATTCCATCAGCATTTTCCCATCCACATCCGGATGCGTGATAAAAGAATCATGCTTTTCAGCCGTAATACCGGTGAGGGGCTGAAACCAGTGCGTATAATGGGTTGCACCATTCTCAACTGCCCAGTCCTTCATGGCTTTTGCCACCACATCTGCTGTTGCCGGAGAAAGTTCACCGCCGCAATCCATTGCCTTGATTACTTCTTTGTAAACATTCTTTGGAAGGCGTTCCCGCATGGTCGCACGGGTAAACACCCGGCTGCCAAAAAGCGCCTCGACATCTTTCACATCATTCATTGTTTTCCTCCCTCTGTCTATTCTCCAGTCTTTAAGATCTTAAGGATCCCACGCATGGAAAACAGCAATTATTCAGCGTTTTCCGGATCCATCTTACGGACACGAAGAAGATCAAATACCGCAGGTACGGTACTTAATTCCACATACAAAACCTGCTGTGGATGGGGTGCGCTTTCCACCTGCTGCCCATCCTCTGTTCTTAAGGATAACACGGAAGCTTCTATGTTGTCACCATCAGGTTTCATAATTTCAATGCGGTCGCCCACACAGAATTTGTTCTTCTGCGTGATTTTCGCAAGTCCCTCTTCTGTGACCTCTTCAATGCTTCCCAGATAAATATATTCGTTGATATAAGTATTGGAATCATAAATCTGCGTATTCTCATCCGGCTTTCCAAAATAAAAGCCCGTCGTGAACTGACGGTATGTGCACTTGGAAATTTCTTCCTTATACCATTCCATGTTGGCACGATATTTCTCCTCAGATTCGAGATAATCATCAATCGCTTTCCGGTAGGTTCTGGCAACAGTTGCCACGTAAAGCGCCGTTTTCATACGTCCTTCGATCTTGAAGCTGTCAATTCCCGCCCCGATCATCTCCGGAATATGCTCAATCATGCACAGATCCTTGGAGTTAAAGATATAAGTTCCGCGCTCGTTCTCATATACCGGGAAATACTCACCCGGACGCTTCTCCTCCATAACGGAATATTTCCAGCGGCAGGGATGCGTACAGGCTCCCTGGTTAGCATCTCTTCCGGTAAAAAAGCTGCTAAGGAGGCATCTTCCCGAATAGGAAATGCACATTGCCCCATGGATAAAGCTTTCGATCTCAAGCTCCTTTGGAATATGTTCACGGATCTCTTTAATTTCATCAAGTGACAGTTCTCTTGCCGATACCACACGTTTTGCTCCCTGCTGATACCAGAACCGGTAGGTCATATAATTCGTATTATTGGCCTGTGTAGACACATGAATATCAATTTCCGGGCAGATTTCACGTGCAAGGGTAAACATTCCCGGATCTGCAATAATCAGGGCATCCGGCTTTAATTCCTTCAGTTCCTTAAAATATTCCCTTGCTCCTTCAAGATCCCGGTTATGCGCCAGAATATTGGCTGTCACATGAACACGCACGCCTCTCTCATGGGCAAAGGCAATCCCTTCCTTCATGCTCTCTTTATCAAAATTTTTGGCTTTTGCACGAAGTCCGAATGCTTCGCCTCCGATATATACCGCATCTGCTCCAAAAAGCACGGCTGTTTTTAAAACCTCCAGTGAACTGGCAGGTATCAAGAGTTCCGGTTTTCTCATTCTGTCTCCTTGACTGTTCTTAACTATATATACGTTTACAACTTATTTATATCCCGATCTGTCAGATCTCTTATCTGTCCTCAAATACGGAACCTGCTTACGGCCTGCTGATGCGAACGCTGATCGTCATTCCATCACCCACCGGCAGAATATCCGTGCGAAGCTCTTCATGATGCTTCAATTCATACAGATAATCCCGCATCCGGGCATGAATTGTACGGTTTCTTCTCGTTACCGCAAACCGCGACTCACAGACATCCCCGTCCTGAAGCACATTATCGGAGAGCAGTACGCCTCCCTCCGGCATTAATTTCAGAATATCCGGAAGGAAGTGGATATATTGTCCCTTCGCCGCATCCATAAAAATCAGGTCATACGGTCCTTCCAGTTCTTTAAGGATTTCTGTGGCATCTCCCTCCAACAGGGTAATCCGGTCTTCCCTGCCCGCCTTTTTGAAATTCTCCCTGGCAAGAGGAATCCGCTTTTCATATTTTTCAATTGTTGTAATATGGCAGTCTTCCGGTCCATATTCCGCCATCAGTAACGCAGAAAAACCAATGGCCGTTCCCACCTCTAAGATCTGCTTCGGCTGCTGCATTGCAAGAAGCACCTTCAAAAAGCTCTGCATCTGAGGTCGGATAACAGGTACATTGGTTTCCTTCGCATATCGCTCCAATTCCGTAAGAAAGGGAGTATTCCCCGTGTCCAGGGAATGAATAAATGTACTGATTCTTTCGTCTGTAATCACCGTCTATTCTCCCGTTTCCGTTAATTCTGAAGATTCTGCCGTATCTTCCGGAAGCACCTCTGCTTCCATATCCTCATTGCCTGATTCTTCGGTACCCATTTCCTCTTCGGACTGATCTGTGGTATCTCCGGTCTCGGCATTCGGTGCAACGGTATCGCTGTTTCCTTCCTCACCTTCACCTGCAAGAATTTCGAGCATTTCTTCTGCCTTCATATCCGTACTCAGATCATAAATTCCGGGTTTGATTTTGTCATGCTGTGCCGACAGAAGCTCCTGCACGACAAACAGCCGGTAATCGGAAATTAATCCCTTTTCTTCGAGCATCTTCGCAATATCCTTGATATCTGCATCCTCAGCAATTCCAACGGTAATCGTCCGTCCTCCGGTTATGGACATCGGCTCGTCCGCAAATACACGGTAGCCGAAGTCATATGCTTTCGTTGCACCCTTAAACACCAGGATAATTGCAGCCGCAAGCACTAAAACCTTAATGATTGTTTCGATTACTGTTCCAATTAATGCTTTTGCATTCATAATACTACTGCCTTTCTCATGCCTTTCAACCATTCCGAATGGTTACCATTATTCAAAGTTCAGCCCGTCTACAATCAGGGCATTAATTTCCTGCATCATCCGGCAAAGAGCCAGCTCCGCCTTTAAAAAGTCATCTACAATTACATTTTCACGGAATTCCTTGTATTCCTTCTCAAAATAATCCATCTTATCAAACAGATCCTCCACCTGCACTGCATTCTGCATCTCAAAATTCAGCTTACGGTAATCATTTACCTGCTTATAAAGCTCCGGGTTCTTCTTCAGCCGTGCAAGCTGCATCGTATAGGATTTGTACACATCCGTTTCACGGATGTCCCTTACAAACTGTTCTGCCTGATTGCGAATATTTTGATCTAACATGACCTTTGTCCCCCAGTAAAAAATCTAAATTTCCATGATGATCGGAAGAATCATCGGACGACGCTTCGTCTTCTTCCAGACAAATTCGCCCAGTGAGTCCTTAATCGTACTCTTAAGCTTGCCCCAATCCGTAATGCCACGATCCAGGCATCCTTCCACTGCAAGGGTAACGACCTCCCTCGCTTCATCCATCAGTTCATCTGACGTTTTTACATATACAAAGCCCCTGGATACAATATCAGGTCCGCTAATCAGCTGATCAGTCGCACCATCCAGTCCCAGTACAACAATCATAATACCATCTTCTGCAAGATGCTGTCGGTCACGCAGTACTACATTTCCGACATCTCCCACACCCAGTCCGTCTACCAGAATATCACCAACCGGTACCTTACCGGAAACCTTTGCTTCCCCATCGTTAAATTCCAGCACATCGCCCGACTGCAGGATAAAAATATGATCCTTTGGAATTCCGAGCTCTTCTGCAAGCTTTGCCTGCGCACGCAGATGCTTATACTCTCCATGAACCGGAATCGCATATTTCGGATGTACCAGAGAATAAATCAGCTTGATTTCTTCCTGACAGGCATGTCCGGATACATGCACATCCTGGAAAATCACATCTGCGCCCTTTAACAGAAGCTCATTGATGACATTGGTTACTGCCTTTTCATTACCCGGAATCGGATGGGAAGAAAAGATGACCGTATCCTTAGGTCCGATCGAAATCTTCCGGTGATTGTCCTCTGCCATACGGCTTAAGGCCGCCATGCTTTCACCCTGGCTTCCTGTCGTAATAATAACAGTCTTTTCATCCGGATAATTCTTCAGCATTTCTATATCAATTAAGGTGTTTTCAGGAATATTCAGATACCCAAGGTTCGTTGCCGTCTCGATGATATTCACCATACTGCGGCCTTCCACGACTACCTTTCTTCCAAATTTGTAGGCAGAGTTAATGATCTGCTGCACACGGTCTACGTTCGATGCAAACGTTGCAATGATGATTCGTGTATTTTTATGCTCTTCAAAAAGCGTATCAAACGTTCTTCCGACCGTCCGCTCCGATGGCGTAAAGCCTGTCCGCTCTGCATTCGTAGAATCGCACATCAATGCCAGTACACCCTTTTTACCAATCTCGGCAAAGCGCTGTAAATCGATGGAATCTCCGAATACCGGTGTGTAATCCACCTTGAAATCTCCGGTATGCACAATAATTCCTGCCGGGGAATAAATGGCCAGTGCTGCAGCATCCACGATACTGTGATTCGTCTTAATAAATTCAATACGGAACTGTCCAAGAATAATGGACTGTCCGAACTTCACAACCTTACGCTTCGTTATCCCTAAAAGCTCATGCTCTTTGAGCTTGTTTTCAATGATTCCCATTGTCAGCTTCGTCGCATAAACAGGAACATTAATATCCTTCAGGATATAGGGAAGTGCCCCGATATGATCTTCATGTCCGTGAGTAATCATAAAGCCCTTCACCTTATCAATGTTATTCTTTAAATAGGTCACATCCGGAATTACCAGGTCAATGCCCAGCATATCGTCCTCCGGAAAGGACAGACCGCAGTCAACTACAATAATACTGTCTTCGTACTCAAAGGCAGTAATGTTCATTCCGATCTGTTCCAGGCCTCCAAGGGGAATTACCTTGAGACTGGAGACAGATTCTGTCTGTTTTTTCTTCAATCAGTTTTACCTCCACATTCTTTACAGCACATGCAGAGTTTCACCCATGATTCATAATCCGGACCTGCCGTTATATCAAATAAGGATGGCGGTTTCCTTTGCTGTCTTCTGCATCTCCGATCCCGCAGCAAACAAATCCGTCCTCCGGATAAATGAATCCATCCGATGTAACTCCCGCAATTACTGTATGGTTTATAATTTAAAGCTTACAGCTCTTCACCGTCGGTTAAAGATACATCCTCTAACAGATTCTCAAATACATCTGCTACAGCACGCAGTTCTGTTTCATCTTCCACGATTTCATAAATAGTATCACCATCCCTGCTTCCGGTGATTTCTTTTAAAATCAGTGCTTCGCCGTCACCCTCTTCTTCCTCGGTAACTAAAATATAAGGATGTCCGAAAAGCTTCGTCTGTTCCAGCACATAAAATTCTGCTGTTTCATTGGTATCCAGTGTAAATGTAATCTTCTCCACAATACTTCCCCTGTTTAATCTTCTTTCTTTTTCATTGCCTGCCGGTCAAGATATCCCTGTAAAATCAGCGTTGCAGCAATCATATCCACATATTCCTTACGGTGTTCCCGGCGTACTCCTGCTTCCATCATCGTCTTATCTGCGGTTACGGTTGTTAATCTTTCATCGAAGGTATGTACCGGAAGCCCTGTTCTGCGCTCTAACTTCTCTTTAAATTCCATGGTTGCTTCAACCCGGGGACCCATGGTGTCGTTCATATTCTTCGGAAGCCCCAAAACAATTTCCGTAACCTCGTATTCTTCGATCAGCTCCTCAATCCGTGCCAGTGTCTGGCGGAGCTTATTCTCATCCTTACGGCGGATAATCTCAATTCCCTGTGCGGTAATCCGCATGGCATCACTGATGGCAACCCCTACTGTTTTGGATCCATAATCCAATCCCATAATTCGCATATTACTCGTCCTTGCTCCAATGATTGTTCTTAATATAAGCCGTCAGCATTTCTTCTACCAGCTCATCCCTCTCCAATTTCATGATCAGGCTTCTGGCATTCCTATGACTGGTAATATATGTAGGATCTCCGGACATAATATATCCCACGATCTGATTCACCGGATTGTATCCCTTCTCAACAAGAGCCTCATATACTTCCTGCAATACAAGTCTTACGCTGTTATTATCCTTTTCAACACAAAAAAACTGTGTATTTCCTAAATCCTGCATCTTACACCTCTCCATAAGTTTACACTCTTTTCCATATTAAACCATTTAACTGGAAAATACAAGAAGGATGTCCGGTTTTAGAAACTCCCTGATCACTCCTTTTTGAATGGTTCCCGACAAATCCTCCTGCGTTTTCAGGGCAATCCGGATATATTCCCTGGTATAACCGGTCTGGTAACGCACCCCGTCAATGACCATCTCTTCCTCTAACAGATATTCTACCTGTTTTCCTATGTAGGACTCCCGGAACGCATGGCTGTTCTGCGTATGAAGTTCTGAAAGGCGGTCACTCCGCACGCTCTTTACTTCCTCCGGAATCTGTCCCTGCATGATGGCCGCCGGAGTGCCCTTTCTCTTCGAATATTTAAAGATATGGGTTTCATAGAACCGGATTTTCTTAAGGAATTCCACCGTCTGCATAAATTCTTCTTCCGTTTCCTGCGGGAAACCAACAATTACGTCCGTGGTAATTGCCGGTTTATCAAAAAATTTCCGAAGGATCTCTACCTTCTCGTAATATTCCCCGGTTGTGTACTTTCTATTCATACGTTGAAGCACAGAATCGCATCCGCTCTGTAGGGACAGGTGAAAATGAGGACACAGCTTCTCACACTGCGACAGCTCCTTTGCAAACTCCTCTGTAATAATACGCGGCTCCAGCGATCCCAGACGGATCCGGCGCACTCCCTCCACAGCATTCACAGCCCGGATCAGTTCACCCAGTCTGCTTTTTGTAAAATCATTCCCCTTTTCCATCCCATAGGAGCTTAAGTGAATCCCTGTAAGAACAATCTCCTGATATCCATTTGCAGTCAGTTCCCGCACTTCTTTCAATATTTCCTCCATTGCACGGTAACGGATCCGGCCTCTGGCATACGGAATGATACAATAGGAACAGAACTGGTTACAGCCATCCTGTACCTTTAAGAATGCACGGGTATGCTCTGCCGTATGGGAAAGCTGCATGTCCTCATATTCATCGGTATGATTAATATCTATGATATTTCTTTCCGAGAAAGACTTCTTTTCTTCAATTGTAAAGGACTCCCCCTCCTGCTCACTGCGGCGCAGGTACTCCTCGATGATCTCGACAAGATCTTTTTTCCGGTTATTTCCAATAGCAATATCGATACTCAGATCCTGCAATACCTCTTCTGTACTTGTCTGTACATAACATCCAACCGCAACCACGACTGCATCCGGATTCATCTTCTTCGCACGGTGGATCATCTGGCGGCTTTTCCGGTCTGCCATGTTGGTTACAGAGCAGGTATTAATGATGTAAATATCTGCTTTTGTATCAAAAGGTACAACAATATAACCTCTTTCCTGTAAATTTTGTTGCATATAGTCCATTTCGTAGCCATTTACCTTACATCCCAAATTATGAAATGCTACACTTTTCATAGTATTATCCATTAATTTTGTCCTTTTTTAGCATTGACTTTTCCAGTTTCACCCATTACTATAATAACAGAAGGTATGAAAACAAGGAGGTAATTCAGAAATGAAAACAATTCAAATTTCTTTAAATTCTATCGACAAAGTAAAATCTTTTGTAAATGATATTACAAAGTTTGATTATGACTTTGACTTAGTATCCGGCAGATACGTTATCGACGCTAAGTCTATCATGGGTATCTTCAGTCTTGATCTTTCCAGACCGATTGATCTGAACATCCATGCAGAAGAGAACGTTGATGAGGTATTAGAAACCTTAAAGCCTTACATGATCTAGGATCCGGCTTTAAAATCTGTACTTAATACGAATTTGAAAACAAGTGCTGAATTTCGATTTGGCACTTGTTTTGTTTTTGCATCACAGTGCCCCATATACTTGTCCTTGTGCAGGACTACGAAGCTAAGAAGTTCTAAGCCTCTCCGAATGCACAAGAACTAAGTATAACTGGGCACTCAATCTTCTCTTTCTCTAATTAGTCAGATCTCAACGATACAAATTGGTCTAAGAATTCCAATTAATCCACTTTAACAATTTCTACCACGTCGGAATCAAGTGCCTGCTGCACGAGTTCATCAATCTTCTCTTTGAGATTTTCCTCATGGCGTTTGATAATGTTCAGGTTCGGTTTCGTTACCGGATGCTTGGCTACGAAAATGGTACAGCAGTCTTCGTAGGGAAGAATCGAGGTTTCGTAAGTGCCGATCTTTTCGGAAATATCAACGATCTCCATCTTATCAAATCCAATCAGAGGACGGAATACCGGAAGGGTACACACTTCGTTGGTTACAGCCAGAGACTGCACAGTCTGGGAGGCAACCTGTCCAATACTTTCACCGGTAATCAGGCCAAGGCACTCATTTTCTTTGGCAATGATCTCTGCGATTTTCATCATATAACGGCGCATGATAATGGTAAGCTCTTCATGCGGGCATTTCTCATAGATGTAAAGCTGAATATCAGTAAAGTTAATGGTATGCAGATAAATCGGACCCGAGTAGCGGGATACCTGTCTTGCAAGATCAACTACCTTCTGCTTCGCACGGTCACTGGTATATGGGGGTGCATGGAAGTAAACTGCATCAATCTTTACGCCCCGTTTGGCGATCATATAGCCCGCAACCGGGGAATCAATACCTCCGGACAAAAGGAGCATTGCCTTGCCGTTACTGCCGACCGGCATTCCGCCGGGGCCCGGAATTTCCATAGAATAAATATAAATCTTTTCACGGATTTCAATGTGGAGCATAACATCCGGATGATGAACATCCACGCGCATTTCAGGAAATGCATCAAGGATTACTCCACCCATTTCACGGTTTACCTGTTGGGAATCCATCGGATAATTCTTCCGTGCACGACGGGTATTTACCTTGAAGGTAATGTTCTTATCCGGATAGTTCTCGTTCATATAATCAATCACGGTCCGGGAAAGCTTCTCAAAGCCTTCATCCTCTACATGGATGACCGGACAGATTCCACTGATACCAAATACCGTCTTTAATTCATTCACAGTTTCATCAAAATCAAAGCCGGTCAGGGCATGCACATAAATTCTGCCCTCGGTCCTGGTAACCTTAAATTCACCTTCACAACGCTTCAAAGCATATTTTACCTGCTTTGCCAGCGCCTCTTCGAATAAATACTTGTTCTTTCCTTTTACACCGATCTCGGCATACTTAATCAAAAATGCTGTAAACATCAGTTACTCTCTTTCTATATTTATTTACGGGTGTACTTCCTGAGCATGGGAATTATATCATACAAAGCCTCTAAAGTATAGTTGATTTCTTCCATGGTGGTAAAGACGGAAAAACTGAAGCGGATCGTTGATGACAGCAGATCCTTCGGAACGCCCATCGCCATTAAAGTTGCTGAAGGCTGTGGCTTGTGTGCGGAGCATGCACTTCCCGCCGACACGTAGATTCCCTTATCCTCCAGGGAATGAAGCAGTACCTCACTCCTTACACCACTAAAGGAAACACTCACGATATGGGGTGCGCCATCCATACAGTCCGGGCCGTTCACGATCACCCGGTCGATCTTCTTCACACCCTCAATAAAGCATTTCTTAAGGTCATAAAGCTTCTCTATATCCTGATCGTAATTGTCATACATGATTTGTGCGGCTTTCGCAATTCCTGCAATACCGGGCACATTCTCGGTACCGGAACGCATGCCGCCCTGCTGGCCGCCGCCAAATATGATGGGTTTAAGCTTCACATGGCTGTCAACATAAAGGAAGCCAACTCCTTTAGGTCCGTGGATCTTGTGTCCGCTGACAGAGAGCATATCAATATTCATCCTTTTCGGATAAATTCTGGCCTTGCCAAACCCCTGCACGGCATCCACATGGAAGAGGATCTGGGGATTCATCTTCTTAATCAGTGCACCTGCCTGTGCAATGGGCTGCTGTGAACCGACTTCATTATTCGTGTACATGATGGAAACCAGTATGGTCTCTCCCGTAATGGCACGCTGCAGATCCTCAAGACGGATGCAGCCCTTCTCATCCACCGGCAGATAGGTTACCCGGTAACCCTCCTCCTCCAGATATTTCATCGTCTGCAGAATTGCCGGATGTTCAATCGATGTCGTAATCAGATGCTTTCCCCTGCGGCAGTTTGCATGTGCTGCTCCAATCAGGGCAAGATTATCGGACTCTGTACCTCCTGAGGTGAAAAGAAGCTCCTTCTCATTCACCTTTAAAATCTTTGCAATGGTTTCTTTGGCTGTACGCAGATGGTTTTCTGCCTGCACTCCCTTTCTATGAAGACTGGAAGGATTTCCGTAATCCTCACACATAATCTGCTTCATAAGCTCTGCAGCTTCCGGAAAGCACCGGGTCGTTGCAGAATTGTCTAAATATACTTCCATACCAACACTTCCCTTGTTCTATAGTTTGTTGGGGCAACCGCCTGCTTTCTACTCCCCCTGTTACATCTTATGAGAGAACCCCTCAAAAGGTGAGAAAATACAGAAATCTTCGTTATTATTCCAATTGTCATTCCAAATGATACATCAGGATCGACAGCACCGTCATCCCTGCTGTCTCTGTACGGAGAATCCTCTTTCCAAGTGTAATGGGCTGCATGCCGGCTTCGATTGCCTTACCGATTTCATCTTCATCAAATCCGCCCTCCGGTCCGATAAAGATGGCAACATCCTGTCCTGGCTGAATCTGTTCTATGATCTCACGTGTCCTGTCCATTCCCTCCGCAAGCTCATACGGCACGAGACGCACCTGTGCGGTGCTGCTGTATTCCAGCGCCTGTGCAAAGGTCATGACCTTCGTAATCTGCGGAATGATTCCCCGTTTGCTCTGCTTGGCTGCCGCCTCTGCAATGCCCTGCCAGCGTGTGATCTTTGATGCCGCCTTCTTATCGTCCAGTTTCACCACACACCGCTTCATGGCAACCGGAATCACCTGATACACCCCAAGCTCCACCGCTTTCTGGATAATCAGCTCCATCTTATCGGCTTTGGGGAGCCCCTGAAACAGATAGATCCTGGAGGGCAGTTCCACGCCATCCTCCTTGATAAAGCGAAGCTCACACAGCACTGCATCTTCTGTATATTCCCGGATACCACATCGGTATTCCTTTCCATCCTGTCCATTGCTTACGGCAATTTCTTCCCCGATTTTCATGCGGAGAACATTTTTAATATGGTTCACATCGTTTCCTGTAATTGTGACACTCTTGTCAGCTACATGAATCTGCTGTGGTTCTACAAAAAACTGATACATTCTCTGTATCCTTTCCCAATCCGTCAAAGTTACATAACTGTTCCGTTACGATAATTTTCAGTACCAATCCAGCCCTGCATGCTATTGCTATTTAGTGCAATGGCTTCTGTGCCGTAACGCTCACCCATTCTCCCTGATAAGTCACTTCAAGGAGCTTTAATCCTGCAGCTTTTACCGCATCCCGCACAACCTGCTCTTTGTCATCAATAATACCGGATGTGATATAAATTCCACCCGGCTTTAACTGCGAAACGATCACCGGTGTAAGTGCCTGCAATACTTCTGCCAGGATATTGGCAGCCACAATGTCATAGCACTCATAGCCAACCTTGTCCTGCACTTCCTTTTCCGTAATAATATTTCCAATCATCATGGTAAAATCCGATGGGTCAATGTGGTTTGCTTCCATATTATCCTTCACGGCCTCTACCGCGCACGGATCAAGATCCGTACCGACTGCCTTCTTTGCACCGAACATCAAAGACAGAATCGATAAAATTCCGCTTCCGGTTCCTACATCCAGCAATACCGTTTCCGGTGTAATATACTTCTTTAACTGACGGATACATAACTGGGTGGTATCATGCATTCCGGTTCCAAACGCTGTGCCGGGATCAATATGCAGAATCATCTTGTCCTGATCCTGCGCCTGCACCTCTTCCCAGGAAGGAATAACCAGTACATCGTCAATCGTGAACTGATGAAAATACTGCTTCCAGTTGTTGATCCAGTCGATATCCTCCGTTTCTTCAATAGAGACTGTGCCTTCTCCGATATCCAGATTGAATTCCTTTAATTCATCCAGCTCCTGCTGAACCATGGCAAGAACAGCTTCTGCTGTTGTCTCCTCTTCGTTCAGAACAATGACCGGATATTTGCTTTCCTCTGCTTTTTCGTCCTTTTCTTCCACGAAAAAGCTTAAATATGCCACGCCGTCATCCTCCGGACCATCGGGCAGAATGTCTACAAACATCTGCTCCTTTTTCCATGCAGTTAAAGGAATCTTATCTTCAATCTGTGCTCCTTCCAGACCAAGATCATATAAGGTACTGATGATAATATCTTCTGCATCTGTGATCGTTTTTATTTTAAATTTTAACCATTTCATGAAATCCGTCTCCTATTATCCAGCCAAAATTTCCTTCAGCATCTCTTCCGTGTCATCCACAATAATCTTTGCACCGGCGTTTTCCAACACCTCCCTGTCGCGGAAGCCCCATGTTACACCAACGCAGGTAAGATGCGCATTCAATGCGGTCTGCACGTCCACATCGGAATCCCCGATAAAGACGGCATCCTCCCTGGCCGCCCCAAAATACTGAAGTACCTGCAGTACAGCATCCGGAGCAGGCTTTTTACGCATGCCCTCTTTCATTCCGACCGGGAAGTCAAATAATCCTTTAAAGTACTTCTCACACAAAGACTGTACCCCATAATCCGGTTTGTTCGATACAACTGCTGTCTTGATGTTCCTTTTCTTCAGCTCCTGAAGGGCTTCAACAATTCCCTGATAGGGCTTCGTATAATCTGCACAGTGTACCGCGTAGTACTCATCAAAGCTTGCGAGTACTTCCTGCTGCTTTTCTTTTCCTGTGCCTTCCGGAACACTCCGCTCCACCAGCTTCTGTGTCCCGTTTCCTACAAACCGGCGGACCTCCTCAAATGTCCGTTCCGGGAATCCGTTTTCGATAAGAGCATGGTTGATGCTGATTTTCAGATCCTCCAGCGTATTCAGAATGGTTCCATCCATATCAAAAATGGCTAACTGATACATGACTTCTCTCCCATTTTCTTTCTATTGTTTACCAGGTCAGGACTTCATAACCATCATTGGTAACTGCAACGGTAACCTCCCACTGTGCGGAAGGCCTGCCATCCTGTGTATAAACCGTCCAGCCGTCCTTTTCATCAATATAAATCTCGCTTGTTCCTGCGTTCACCATCGGTTCAATCGTGAATACCATTCCGGGAACCATCAGCATTTCCGTTCCTGCTTTCGTTACATAGCTGACAAACGGCTCCTCGTGAAATTCCAGTCCTACTCCGTGTCCACCGATTTCTACCACGATGCTGTATCCGTTTTCCCTGGCATGGTCATTGATAACCTGTGCCATGTCACCCAGAAAATTCCACGGCTTCACCATCGTAAGTCCCAGATCGACACATTCTCTGGTTACCTGAACAAGCTTTCTCTTTTCTTCACTTACTTCTCCGATACAATACATTCTGGAAGAGTCAGAAAAATATCCCCGGTAAATGGTGGATACATCAACATTAACAATATCGCCCTCCTGTAGCACGCGGTCCGGTGTCGGGATTCCATGACAGACCACTTCATTAATGGATGTACATACACTCTTCGGAAATCCCTCATAATTCAAAGGTGCCGGAATACCTCCCATACGAACTGTCATGGAATGTACCAGATCATCTATTTCCTGTGTGGTTACGCCGGGTCCGATCATTTCTCCCACAGCGTCCAGAACAGCCACATTGATCTTACTGCTCTCGCGGATTCCTTCAATCTGCTCTGCAGTCTTTAGCATATCATGTGTCGGAACAATATGTCCCATCAGCTCATAATGATGAATCTTTTCGTCCATTGCCATATGACAGGTCTTATACTTTTTGCCACTGCCACACCAACAGGGATCATTTCTTCCTATCTTTTCCATCTTCTTACCTTCTTTTCATCTATTCACTTTTCATTGGCAGTACGCCGGATGTACCCGAAAACCTAAATGTAATCATAGCACGACTGCTTATGTTTAAACAACCTTTTTTCGCTAAGTGCTCTACGCTACAGTAACAGTTCCGCCCTGCCCATTCATAAGCTGCCGGATTGTACGCAATAAAGCAGCATCACTCCAGAGAATGATACTGCTTCATCATTTAATCGTTCACCTCTTCCGGTTTTCCTGCAAAAGCATCGTGGAACCTGCGGATATTCTCTTCAATGCTTCGCTTACGGAATACCGCGCTGCCTGCAACAAATACATTGGCACCGGCTGCCATTACTTCACGGACATTCTTCTTGCCTATACCGCCATCTACTTCAAGCCGGGCTGCCAGCTGATGTCTGTCCAGATATTCCCGTGTTTTCCGGATCCGTCCACAAGCCTCCGGAAGGAAGCTCTGTCCGCCAAATCCGGGCTCTACACTCATAATCAGAACCATGTCCGCCTGGGACAGATAAGGATAAACCTCTTCTAACGCAGTCCCCGGTTTAATAGAGATTCCGGCTTTTGCTCCTGCGTTATGGATCCGGTCAATCACCTTCTGCGGGTTCTTCGTGGCTTCGAGATGAAAGGTAATCCCATCTGCTCCGCAATCCACAAATTCCTGAATGTAACGCTCCGGCTCTACAATCATCAGATGTACGTCAAAAAACTGTTTCGTTATCGGCCGGATGGATTCAATCAGCGGCATTCCGAAGGAGATACTGGGTACAAAAATCCCGTCCATGACATCGATATGAAGAAATTGCGCTCCACATCGTTCTGTTTCTTTAATCTGTTCACCCAGTTTTGTAAAATCTGCTGCCAGTAAGGATGGCGCTAATATATACATATCTTTCCTCCAAACGGAAATTATTTCATAAACTCTTTAACCTGTGCATAAATGCCCTTACCATCTAACTGATACTTTTCTACGAGGGCTGCTGCAGAACCGGATTCGCCAAAGGTATCCTGCATACCGATCTTCTTAACCGGAACCGGATAGGATTTGCAGAGTGCATCACAAACGGCACTTCCAAGTCCTCCAATCACGGAATGCTCTTCTGCGGTTACCACCTTGCCGGTCTTCTTTGCAGACTTCACAATCAGTTCTTCATCTAACGGCTTAATGGTACAGATGTTAATAACCTCTGCGCTGATGCCATCTGCTGCAAGCATTTCTGCTGCTTCCAGTGCATTGCCTACACAGATACCGGTTGCCACGATTGTAACATCAGAGCCTTCACGTACCACATTGCCCTTGCCGATTTCGAATTTATAATCCGGTCTGTCATTGATTACGGGGCAGGCTGCACGTCCGAAACGAAGATATACCGGACCTTCGTATTCTGCTGCTGCCTTAACGGCTGCCTTTGCTTCCACATCATCTGCAGGGCACATAACAACCATACCGGGGATCGTTCTCATTAATGCAATATCTTCATTACACTGATGGGTTGCTCCATCTTCGCCTACGGTAATACCGGCGTGGGTTGCTCCGATCTTTACATTCAGATGCGGGTAACCTACGGAGTTGCGAACCTGCTCAAAGGCTCTTCCTGCTGCAAACATTGCAAAGCTGCTGACAAAAGGAATTTTACCGGTCGTAGCAAGTCCTGCTGCCACTCCCATCATATTACATTCTGCGATACCACAATCAATATGTCTGTCCGGGTATGCTTTCTTAAACATGCCTGTCTTGGTTGCTGCTGCAAGGTCAGCATCTAAAACTACAACATTGGGATTCTCTGCACCGAGCTCTACTAATGCATTACCATAGCTTTCTCTGGTTGCAATCTTCTTAACCTCTGCCATTTATGCTTCCTCCTTTGCCAGTTCTTCATCAATTTTCTCTAAATCTGCCATTGCTACGGCATACTGCTCATCATTCGGTGCCGTACCATGCCAGCTTACATTATTCTCCATAAAGGAAACGCCCTTGCCCTTAACGCTGTGAGCGATAATTGCGGTCGGCATGCCCTTGGTTTCCCTTGCTTCCTTAAAGGCTGCACGGATCTGGTCGAAATCATGTGCATCAATGTTAATTACATGGAAGTTAAAGGCTTCAAACTTCTTATCAATCGGGTAAGGAGAGCATACCTGATCGACCGGACCGTCAATCTGTAATCCGTTGTTATCTACGATGACAACCAGATTGTCAAGCTTGCGGAAGCCGGCAAACATGGATGCTTCCCAGACCTGTCCTTCCTGGATCTCACCATCGCCAAGCAGGGTGTATACACGGAAATCCCTGTTATCTAATTTTGCAGAGAGTGCCATACCGGCTGCTGCAGAAATTCCCTGTCCAAAGGAACCGCTGCTCATATCCACTCCGGGAGTATCCTGCATGCAGGGATGTCCCTGAAGCCGAGAGCCCAATTTACGCAGAGTTGTCAGTTCTTCTACCGGGAAATAGCCTCTGTTTGCAAGTGCAGAGTATAAACCGGGCGCCGTATGGCCTTTTGATAAAACGAAACGATCTCTGTTTTCCATCTTAGGATTCTTCGGATCGATATTCATTTCTTCAAAATATAAATAAGTAAAAATGTCAGCCGCGGATAAAGAACCGCCCGGATGACCGGCCTTAGCGCTGTGTACTGACGTTACAATGCCTTTACGCACATTGTTCGCAATTTTCTTAAGCTCTAAATTGTTCATGTTGTCCTCTCCTATTTTCTTTTATTGGTAACTGCTCCGGAATCCAGTCTGTATAAATGGTATAGTGATTCAATAACTGATATACCCATCCACATAATTCCGAACAGTTACATCGTATCACAAATCAAAAATAGCGTCTATACAACAAAGATGCTAAATAGTTTTCAGATATTGCTAATTTTTCGGGTACTTTTTCTTTTTTCCCGCACATATACTGTAAAGAGCATCTGTTGGAGCAAATTTTGCATGAAGCTGAAGTTCTCCCGTAAGTTACGGATTCTTACCTTTTCTCTGATTGCCACCCTCGCCGCTATTTTCTGCCTTTACCTGTATGAAACAAAGGATACAAGGCAGTTTGAGCAGCTTTCCCAGGATCTTCTCTATACAGAATTGAGCGGTAACACCATAAGTCTGCACTACACCCTCGCCTATCCGGAAAACTATGGATTATCGGCTGATCCGATCCTGCCATCCTCCTTTACGGATGTTGATACCAGAGCCCAGGTCACGGAGTGGCAGCGCCGTCTTTCCTGTATCGATCCCCAAAAGTTAGACCCACAGGACCGGTATGCCTATCTGTTATTCGACCGGTTTCTTGCACTTACCTTAGAAGGCTCGGACTTTACTTATTACACCGATCCGCTGTCTCCCTCCTCCGGCATGGTTTCTGGACTTCCGGTGCTGCTCGCCGACTATACTTTCCGCACTAAGAAGGATGTAGAGGATTATCTTGGCATTCTCGAACAGACCGGAGCTTATTTTGATGCACTCATCCGTTATGAACAGGAAAAATCCTCCGCCGGACTCTTCATGTCGGACACCTCTGCGGACAATGTCATCGAACAGTGTGATTCCATTATGGATCCTGTTCTTCTTAAAGATGGCAGCCATTTTCTGCAGCAGACGTTTACCGAGCGCCTCGACGGTCTTGCATCGGACGAAATCATCACCGGAGAAGAAAAGCAGCAGTACATCGACAAAAACAACCTGCTGCTTACTACGGTAATGGCTCCTGCCTATGAAAGGGTTGGCGATGCCTTTCTTGTTTTAAAGGGAACCGGAACAAACCCCTATGGTCTTTGCTATTATCCGGAGGGAAAAGAATACTACACGTATCTGCTCGCCCAGACAACCGGGAGCAGTCGGAGCATTCCGGAAATCCGAAGGCTCCTTGAAAAGGATTATCAGAAAAACTTCCATGCACTGCGCGATCTCATAAAGAACCATCCCGGACTGCTTAAGCTGTCACCGGAGGATTTTTCCTTAAGCCTGAATATGCAAAACAGCTACTCCGATCATCCGGAGGAACCGGGGGATACCGATCTCCCAACAAAGCCTGCAGCAACATCAGATATCTTATGCCGGCTGTCAGAAGCAATTCTCGATGATCTTCAAAAACAGATGAAACCGGATTTCCCGAAGCTTACCTGTATACCCGAAGCCAAAGCAGGACAGGAACATGACGGCGAAAGTAATTCTGTCTCCTGTCAGATAAAAAAGGTCTCCTCATCCATGGAGGCCTACAGCAGTCCGGCGTATTACCTCACTCCTCCCATCGATGACCTGTGGCGCAACACCATATATCTGAATGAGCCGAACATTACCGATGATCTCACCCTGTATACCACCCTCGCCCATGAAGGGTATCCCGGCCATCTATACCAGACCGTTTACAGCCAGAGCTTCTTAAATCAGCAAAACGCTTCCTGTATCCGCTCCATGCTGCATTATGGCGGATTTGTGGAAGGCTGGGCGGTTTATGTGGAAAACTTATCCTATGGCTATGCCGCACAGTTGACAAAGAATGAAGAAGCTGCGGCTTACATTGAGGCCTGCCGGCCGAACCGCAACCTGCATCTGTGCCTGTATTCCTACATGGATATTGCCATTCATTATGATGGAGCCACCCCGGAACAGATCGGACGGTTTCTTGAAAATCTGGGGCTTGGCCAACATACAAATGTAGAGACAATCTATGAATATCTCGTAGAGGAACCCTGCAATTATCTGAAGTATTATCTCGGATATCTGGAATTTCTCTCCCTGAAACAAAAGGCAGAGGAACTGTGGGGAACAGATTATAGCGATTACCGGTTTCATAAGTTTGTACTGGAAACGGGACCGTCGGATTTCCGCTCGCTAGGGGAACTGGTAACAGCTCACCCTTATCATGGTCAAAACTTTGGAAATCAGAGTTGACGATTTTGCAATCAAATGTTATGATATGAATGTAAAAGGTGCTACCGTAAAGCAACGGTTCGCCTAATTATAAGTTGTTATTAAAAAAGCAACCTACTTTTGGTGAGGGCGGTTGCTTTTTTGATGTCTGGAATTCCTGTTGGTCTCGTTCTGCAGGATACTGATCACGGTGACAATGATGCTGATGATTGTTACTACAATA
>FR902932.1:54733-66171 GCA_000438155.1 Firmicutes bacterium CAG:95 | reverse complement strand
GCATAGCTGGGGGATTAGACTTTTCATTTAGAAAGCATCCAATAAATGATCCATACCATTACGAAAGAAGCCTTTACCATTATGAAAACTTTTTTATGCTACATTTTTTCTTATCTGATTGAAGCCTTTATTATCTGGCAGTATGCCAGTCATCTTTTTCAACGAAAATCAAAGAAATGGATCACCTGCTCTGTCCTGATTATTTTATATGGCATTTTATTTTTCTTTTCTACCCTGGATCTTTTCTGGTTAAATGCAATCTCATTTTTTACCATAAACTTTATTTTCATATTCCTGTTTTTTGAAAGAAACATTCCATCCTGTGCTTTTCATGCTGGAATTTCTCTCATTATGATGGGATTGGGAGAACTGATTGCCGGCGGTATGTTTTCCGGTTTTTTAAATCACTTTTATACTGCCCGTTCCGACACGACCTTTTTATTTCTTTACGCCATTTTAACCAAGTCGATCTATGGCGCATTCATGTATCTGCTTTTACACCTTTTATCACGCTCTGAAGAATCACAATTTTATAGCAGTAAGGAAACCGTATGGCTTGTATGTGTTCCATTTGCCTCTTTTGGACTAATTATGTCCCTGTTAGTGATCTGCCACACTACTCCCGCTACGCCACTGACCGATCACATGATCCTTATCAGTGCATTATTAATTCTATGGATAAACATGCTGATCTGGATTATCTACCACTATATTCAACGTAAAAATAAAGACTTCACAGAAATGCAGCTTTCCTTGCAGAAAGAAAATGCCTCTACAGAATTTTATCAGATGTTACTCACGCAGAATGAACAACAGAATATTTTAATTCATGATATAAAAAAACACCTGCAAGCCATTGCATTATTAAATGACCAGGGGAATTCTGCGCAAATCACACAATATATCTCACAAATCACCTCTTCCTTTGATCTTCACAGGACAATCCGCGTTTGTGACAACGATTTTCTTAACATTATATTTTCCAGATATAGTCAGGAATGTAGCAGCCATAATATCTCACTTCACTTTGATATCCGTGATCATACCGTATCCTTTCTCCTGCAAAGTGAACTCACGTCCCTGTTCTGCAATTTACTGGATAATGCCATGCGCGCTGCTGCTGATTGCAGTAACTCCTATATCGAACTCAAAGTGAACCGGAAGCCCAATACTCCATATGTCATTTTAACCATGGTAAATTCCTGTATGGAAAATCCCTACACTCCCGACGGAATTCTGGTTTCTTTAAAGCAGGATAAGTCCCGGCACGGCTATGGCATGAAAAGTATTCAGCGAATCGTTACCAGATATCATGGGGATTTAAAATCTTATTATCAAAATGAGGATCATACGTTCCATACGATCCTCACTTTACAGACTCCTGTTTAAATATGATATCTCTTTCCCTATCCTGCCTGATTTTATGAATTAGTAGAAAATCTGTGCAATCGGGGATGTTTCATCAATGATCAGCGTCTTGTTGTTACCGGTCATGGTTTTCTTCGCTGCATCCAGGGAGCGCAGGAAGATATAGAAATCTGCCTTATCCGGATCGTTGTAGGCATCACTTAAGATCCGCATGTATTCTGCTTCTCCCTTTGCAATGATCTCGGCAGCCTTTGCATCTGCCTCGGACTGCATGACAATGATCTCCGCGGTCGTATTGTTGGAAATCTGCTTGGCTTCCTCCTGACCTTCTGCCTGATAGGTTGCGGCAATGTTATTCCGCTCGGAAATCATACGTTCATAAACCGCATTCTTATTTTCATCCGGAAGATCCAGAGACTTCGTTTCCACGGCAAGAAGGGTGATGCCGTACTGCTCGAGAGTGTCACCGATATTTGCAACAATCGCTGCTGCCAGCTCTCCGTCACGGCCGCTGATCACTTCCTCCTGGCTCTTGCTGCTGATTACGTTTTTCAGGCTGTTGTAAACAATGGTGTCAATACGGAATTCTGCGTTGCTCTTCTGTGCACTTAAGGTCTGCGTATACTTGTACGGATCATCGATCTTCCATAATACAAAGCAGTCCGCAATCATGGATTTCTTATCCTTTGTCATGACATCACTGACCGCAAGGTCATACAGCAGCACTTCGTTTTCAATCTTTTCCGCAGTCTGGACTACCGGAATCTTCATGCTTAAGCCCGGTGTCTGACGGATATCCACAATCTTTCCAAACTGCTTGATTACAGTATATTCATTTGGATAGGTCACTACCAGAAATGAGTTGGCTGCCACAAAGATTCCCACAAGAATCACAGCCAGAATGATCCATTTTGATTTTCCCTTTTTCATGCTTATTCCTCCGTTCCCTCTGCACTTCCTGCAGAATTTCCTGATTGATTATCCTGTGCTTTGTTAAGATCCGCAAAGGATTCTAACGGCAGCATCGTCTGTGTGCTTCCGTCACTGCGCTCGATAATCACCTTCATATCCGGAAGAATCTCTTCCATCGTTTCATAGAACATTCTCTGTTTCGTAATGAGCGGATATTTCTGATACTCCGCATAAAGCTCATTGAGTCTTGCAACCTGGCCCTTGGCTTCGTTCACCCGCTCTTCTGCCTGTGCGTTGGCGGTCTTTACGGTTTCGTCAGCCTGCGCACGGGCTGCCGGAATGTCTTCGTTCCGCTTCTGGTTTGCTTTATTAATGGAGGTTTCCTTGCCCTGCTTGGCATTCTCCACATTTTTAAACGCATCAATGACCTCGGTTGTCGGCGGCTCGGCATCCTGAATCGTGATGTTTACCAGCTGCACGCCGATGTCCTCGGTTTCAAGACGGTTGATGATCTTCTGCTTGATGGATGCCTGGATCTCGTTCTTTCCCGTTGTAATCACACTGTCAACATCATAAAGTCCGATTGTATCACGGATATAGCTCTGTGTGAGGTTTTTTAAAATGGAAACCGGAGCCTCCGATGCATACAGGTATTTGGTCGGATCGGTCACGCGGTATTCCACATAAAAGTCCACATTTACAAAGTTGTAATCTCTGGTAATCATGAACGATTCCCGGTCGATGTATTCGCCGGTGCTCGAATCATAACCGATTGTAAATCCATTGATGGTCTTTGGTACGCGGCTCAGCTCCTGTATCACCGGAATCTTCACATGAATACCGGATTCCTCTACTACCTTGGGCACTCCGAAGGTGGTAATCACCGCATATTCATTCTCTTTGAGGGAATAAAAGCTGCCTCCTAACAGAATCAGCGCGAAGATCACGATCACGGCAATACTGATTCCCCCGGCTATCTTCTTTCCTATGTTTTCTTCCCGGAAACGCTCCGGTCCATTACCTGGCTGTTGTTGTTTTTTGCCAAACATGATGTTCTCCTTTTTATTGTTATTTCGTAACTGTTCAGCACGCAGTTACATTATTTCATGATAATTTCCAGCACCGTATCCACTTCATCGGGAAGATATGGCGAATCACTGACCTCCACAAATGCCACATCCGGATAGTTATTCACCATCCAGTTATCCTGCAGCTTCCGCTCACTTCCATCAGAAAGCAGCCGGATTGCCTGAACCTTCCCCGGTTCAATTCCGTACAACGGAACGCTGCCGATGGCATTCTCCATAATATGATAATAAAACCGGTTCCCCTTTCCGGTGATCCGTCCGTTTTCGGGCTTCGGAAGACCGCTTTCCCCACAGCCGTAAATGGAAGCGGAATTTTTATTCATCCATTTCCCGATCTTTGCAAGAATCTGAAGGGACTCCTCCGGAATATTTCCCCGCGCATCCGGTCCTACATTCAATAGCATATTACCGCCCTTGCTGACACATTCCACCAGCTTACGGATCAGCATATCGGCAGGCTTGAAATTCTGATCCTTCGAGCAGTACCCCCAGTGATCGTTCATCGTAATGCAGGATTCCCATACCAGTGGTCTTCCCAGTTCGTCCCTTAATCCATTCGGCGGAATAATCTGCTCAGGACTTACGAAATCCCCACTGTAATCGCTTGGATGGTCTGTTGCCAGCGATCCAAAGCCTTCCCCGCTCACTTCAAGACGGTTATCAATAATCACATCCGGCTGATACGTCCGGATCATCTTCACCAGCTCTTCCGCATGCCACCTTTCCCCGGTCATATCCCCATAGGAAAAGTCAAACCACATCACGTCCAGCTTCCCATATTCCGTACAAAGCTCCTTCACCTGTCCATGCAGATAAGCAAGATACCGCTCAAAATCCCTGCCTTCGTTTGTTTCCGCTTCACAGTTACGCATCGGATGATGCCAGTCTCCATAGTGCGGATAATCCGGATGATGCCAGTCAAGCAGGGAATAATACAGCCCCACCTTCAAACCCTCTGCCCGGAACGCTTCCAGATATTCCCGTACCAGATCCCGTCCTGCTTTCGTGTTCGTGGATTTAAAATCCGTCAGCTTACTGTCAAACAGGCAGAAGCCATCATGGTGCTTCGCAGTCAGCACCGCATATTTCATTCCCGCTTCCTTCGCCGCTTTCGCCCATTTTGACGGATCATAATCCATTGGGTTAAATTCTTCAAAAAACGGCAGGTAATCATCTTCCGGCATTTCCTCAGTACTTCGTACCCACTCACCTCTTGCCGGAATGGCATACAGTCCCCAGTGGATGAACATGCCAAAACGGTCATGCTGATACCATTCTATCCGCTTTTCATATGTCTTTCTGTCAAACATAAATAATCTCCTTTGTATACTCTGAATAGTCTCAGTGTATCATAAAATCCGGCCTCCCGTACAGAAAAAAATCCAACCCTTCCGTTCCCCTCCATTCCTGTACTTTTTTATCTGCCGGCTTCATATACTTTTGTAACACCACCTGAAAACCTTCTGCTTATGTATCATAAACCCTGTTCCCTATATTGGAAATTATTATTTCTTACCCTGTGCAGTACTGCTGTTATCTTAACTGTCCACGAAATCCTTTCCCGCTCTGACGCATCCGCAGATCCCTATAACGGTGATTCCGCCATCGAGGTTGCTGCCGGAGTTAATGGCAATTATATCAAATGGGTGGATTTCACAGTAAGCTATGATGCACTCTGCACCGCATATGAACTGGATGTAGCAAGCCATGAAAGCGCTCATCCCTTAAACTGGATTGAGCTGCTCGCCTATACAGCTGCCAGGACGGGCGGCCGCTTTGACAAGAAAAGTCTCTCCATTCTAAATAAGCTTGGAAAAGAATTATCCGATGGCTCCGTGACCCTTAAAGAGCTTACCCGTGAAATGGACTATTATGATTACTATTTAGAAGCTTATGAAGCCGTGCTTGGTGGCATGGTCGGCGAATACGAAATGGAGACAGAAGCCGAAGACGGCACACGCAGCTTTGAAACACGCTATGGTCTCAAAGCCTTTTCCCCGATTGCACGGGGTTTTGACTACAGCGATTATGATGATTTTGGATCTTCCCGGAGTTATGGCTATAAGCGTCCCCACTTGGGACACGACATGATGGGCCAGATCGGTACACCCATCATCGCCGTGGAGTCCGGTTACGTGGAAGCCCTTGGCTGGAATCAGTACGGCGGCTGGCGCATCGGAATCCGCAGCTTTGATAAAAAGCGTTACTACTACTATGCACACCTTCGCCAGAATTTCCCTTATGCACTGGATTTAAAGGAAGGAAGCGTGGTAACCGCCGGGGACGTCATCGGTTACATGGGGCATACCGGCTATAGTGCCAAAGAAAATGTGAATAACATTGAAACCGTACATCTGCATTTCGGTCTGCAGCTCATTTTTGATGAATCGCAGAAAGAAGGCAACAACGAGATCTGGATTGACTGCTATGACCTCACCCGGTTTTTATACAAAAACAGATCCCTCACGGAAAAGAACGCAGAAACCAGGGAATGGTTCCGTACCTTTCACATGAAGGATCCTTCGGTATCTTCTTATCTGCAGCTAAATCCGGATGCTCCGGTATTAAACAACGGAAACTAAGGAAGTGCTTCTTCCATATAAAGTGTTTCTGCCGTATAAAGCATTCCTCCTATATAGAGATGTGTCGCATGGGCTTCCTCCATCAGCCGGAGAAGCTCTTTGCGGCTCACCTCTGAAAGATCCACATTCGCATACATTACAGAAACCGGTGCCGCCTCGAAGTTCAGGTAAGTATTCCTCACCCAGCTTACATCGGAGCTGTCACGCACATACAACACCCGGGTTATTTCTGAATCCGTTCCTGCACCGACCTTTTCTGCGAATTCATATGCGGCATCGTCCAGAATCTCTTCGCGCTTTGTAAGCTCCTCCTGTACACCCGTCCGGTATCCCCAGATCGCACGGTAGGCGCTTGCATAATCGGATGACAACAGCACCACCAACGTACACAGGTAAAAGCCACGGTTATCCGGAAAGCTCTGCATAACATAATAAGCAAGCAGATACAGACCCCCGATCGTAAACGGTGCCCCATACCGTGAAATGGAGCTTACCATGCCATACGGCTCGAGATATTGCGTTTCCACCGCAAAAACGGTCAGGTGGCTGATCAGTACCAGCGTATAGAATAACATCGCTGTTATTACCGTATAAATCAGCAAAAACCGTCCCATTCCCCGGTTCAGCTTCTTACGCACGATCAGCAGAATATAAACCGCCAGTAAAAATAACAGTAATACAAGCGGACTGAAATCAAACAGCCACGTGGAGCTCCGGTGCAGCGGCCATTTTAAGAACGCTTCGCTAAAGGCCTGAAGCATCTGTTCCCTGATCTCCGGAATATTCATGCCTCCGGTTGCCATCTGCACGGCTGCTCCGGTAAGCTTTGCCACCCGGCGGTGCAGATAGCAGAACACAAACCAGCCTCCGCCACTTAAGAAAGGCAAAGTGATCACCGTCATCGTTCCCAGCATGGCAGTTCTTTTCTGCCAACGGCCTTCTCCCATTTTCCGGTATAGAATCTGAACCCCGATGGAAAACAACACAGCAAATGCATACCAGACAAAGCCGGTATTTTTGCAGAGTACAAGTACCATCAGATACAACGCCTGCCGTCCGTAATAAAGCCACGGTGAAACATCTTTCCTGTCGATGACTGCCACCAGAAATGCACCGTACACCACCGCCATGGAAAAGTCTGCACAGCCTCCATCGCACCAGAATACCTCTGTCATCGTTGGGAAAATCCAAAGCAATATTGCTCCCAGCGTCATGCTAAGCGGCGTTTTCTTCCGGATGTAGTGTAACAACGGAAGCAGGAAGGACAGGTTAAACACATAATATCCTGCAAATAAAAGTCCCTCCCGGAACTGTCCCGGCGAGAAATGCAGGAACCACCACTTCATCATCTGAGTCCCCGGAGGATAATCTCCAAACTCCGGTGCTGCATTGGCATACTTATCTGCAAATCCATTCCGGTAAAAGATTGACTTCACATCCGTTGCCCAGAAGTTATAATCATCCCACCAGCTTACCACCTTCCCGGATACTCCGATCACTACCAGAAGCAGCAGAATAATCCCTGCTATAGTCGATGGATCCTTCAGAATTTCGATACACTGTCTTAACAGCTCCTTCCGCTGTTCTCCTTTTCTCGTAAAGAAATAAAGAACGACTCCGCAAAGTAAAAGTGGTGCAATTCCATCGATCCAGCCCAAGTGTCTGCCAAAACTGAGTACGTACAATAAAAGTACCAGACTGCTTATCCCTACCGGCAGCATTTCCACAAAGCTTTTGTGGAATACACAGGCCAGCGTCAATATGAAAATAAACAACATTATAATATGAATAACAAACATAGTCCCAGTATAACAAAAAGATGTGTGGAGTGCCACACATCTTTTTGCTTTTATATTCGTAACCGCTTAATGCCTTCACAGTTATGATACATCATGCATTTAAAATTAACTCTTTACAGTTCAGGTTCAATCAGACCGTACGTATTGCCCTTTCTCTTGTAAACCACGTTCACCTGATCCGTTTCTGCATTACAGAATACAAAGAAGCTGTGACCTAACAGTTCCATCTGGATGCAGGCATCCTCCGGATACATCGGCTTAATGTCAAACTTCTTGGAACGGATGATCTTAATCTCTTCTTCATCCTCGAATTCCTTCTCAATGAATTCCTTCTTGAATACACTGGCCGCCTGTTTCTGGTCCGCTAATTTATTCTTATATTTCTTTAACTGTCTTTCAATGATTTCCTCTACCAGATCGATGGAAACATACATATCGTTGCTTACCTGCTCCGAACGGATGATACTGCCCTTTACCGGTATGGTAACTTCTATCTTCTGTCTGTCCTTCTCAACACTCAGGGTTACGTGAACCTCTGTATCCGGATTAAAATACTTCTCGAGCTTGCCGATCTTATCCTCGACCGCTGCCTTTAACCCCGGTGTAACCTCGATGTTCTTGCCAATAATTATAAATTTCATACTCATCACCCTTTCATAACCTGTCCGACAGGATTATTGTATAAACATTATAACACACTTATTTTCATTTTTGCAACAATTCAATTCTATTGTTTTCGGATTTGAATAGTTTTCGGACAATTCTTTTTCCCAGACAGGAATTCTTTTTGCCTGATTTTCGCTTCTTCTTGTCGTATTTCACAAAACACCCGTTTCTGTTCTCACTGATTTTTCAGGTCTTCATACGTTTTTTTGCTTGTGGATATTGTGGATAACTTCGTGTATAAATTAGTTTTTGGCTGTTTTACAGGATTGTTTCTGTGGATAAAATTTTCTGTCATCTACGGAAAAACATTTTTCCACAAAAGCAATAGCATTTTCTTTTAGTCAACATGTATAAGCTCCTATTTGTCAATGGACAAAAAACGCAAAAAAAGAATTCAGACTTTTTCATTGAAATGCGTGAAAAAAGCAAGTTAAAAACAGCCCGTCTGAAGTTTCCCTCAGACAGGCTGTACTTAACCTTGTTATTTAAAATCCGGACAACGATTCGAAATTAGAAAATCCGGCGGACACCAAGCGGTGTACGATAATTCACATCCGAAATCTTAATACCGGTCTTGGCAGTGGATGCATGAACAATCTGTCCATTACCAATGTAGATTGCCACATGTCCGGAGTAACAGATGATGTCACCCGGCTGTGCATTCGCAAGTCCGTCTACCGCTGTTCCCACGCTTCGGTCACCGGATGAAGAATGCGGCAGGCTTACACCGAAGTTCGCATAAACACTCATAACAAATCCGGAGCAGTCCGCACCATTCGTAAGGCTTGTTCCACCATATACATACGGATTACCGACAAACTGGCAGGCATAGCTTGCAACGGACTGTCCAAGTGCGCTTTCACCTGTTGCATATACAATCGGAGCTTCACTGGTAGTAGCAGAGCTTTCACTCTTTGCTGCCTTACGGTTCTTCTCCTCTGCTTTCCGTGCAGCCTCTAAAGCTGCCTTACGTTCTGCTTCTTCCTTCGCAAGACGGGCTTCCTCTTCTTCCTTGGATTCTGCTTTTACAAATTCAGTAGACAAGGTAACATAGTCGAGGGATACATAGCCATCACCTTCCTCGATATTAACCTTAACCCAGTTGTCTAATTCTTCTGTAACAAGGAGCTGATCCTGAATTGGAACAAGACCAAGTACGGTTGCATCTAACGAAGGCTCTTCACGAACCTTTAAGGTAGTAGTCGTAACGGTTGCAATCCGGTTACCTACTTTCTTCGCAAGGGCAACGGCATCATCACCGGTAACACAATATTCCGCCTTGACATAACCGGTTACCGAGCCGGATGTGATCTTATACCAGCCGTTGTCTTCTTCAATAAATTCTCCAACGGACTTATCATAAAGCTTACCGAGGATCTCCCCTTCTTCGCTTGGAATGCTCCGTACATTCACATAGTCATTCACCTGTGCGATCACAAGAGACTTAAATCCTTCTTCTTCTTTCTTATTCGCAATTTCCCGTTCCTTTTCGTTAACGGTCTTTGTTGTGGTTGCTTCAGCAGTTTCCTTTACTTCCTTCCGGGAAGTTTTCGGAACACTGTTATTGCTGACGGTATCGTCCTTTTCATCCTGTATGTTCTTAACGCTTGTTCCTTCGGATGCCAGATAAAAATCCACTCCGGCAGAAGGAAGACCTTTAGATTCTTTCGCTTGTGTATCTATCGTCATGCCGTTTAACAGAAGCATGGATGCAAAGCCAAATGCCATAAAGCGTACCGGCATTTTTCTCTTTCTCTGTTGCATGATATCCTCCAAAATTTTCATAAACCCGGTTATAATTGTTACAAAATTATTACGTTCGTTAACAAATATAACACTTTTCCTCTTCCATGTCAAATGCCGGAAAAATGTTCCAGCACTTACTATGCCGGGAAAATACTCCAGTATTTACTTATGATTACTTATGATTGAGGAAAGCTTCTACAGAGGTAATGGCATTGGCTCCATCGGCAACGGCTGTCACAATCTGGCGGAGCTTTTTCGTCCGGATATCACCTGCGGCAAAAATTCCCGGCTTCTTCGTCATGCCGTCTTCTCCTGCAATGAGATATCCCTTTTCATCGCAGACATCCATTCCCAGAAGCAGCCGGCTTACCGGCACAATGCCTACGGCAATAAATACGCCGTCCACCGGAAGCTCCTGTGTTTCTTCCGTTTTCACATTTTTTAACGCAAGCGCCTCCACCTGATCTTCGCCTTTGATTTCCGTTGCTACCGTATCCCACAGGATTTCCACATTGGGAAGTGCCTGTAATGCCTCCTGTAAGGACTTCGCAGCACGAAGATGGTCTCTTCTGTGAACAAGATAGACCTTCGCACAGTTTCTTGCAAGAAAAATGGCATCCTCGACTGCCACATCACCGCCGCCGACAACCGCCACCGTACGGTTTCTGAAAAAAGCGCCATCGCAGGTTGCGCAATAGGATACACCCATTCCGGCAAGCTCTTCTTCTCCCGGAATATTCAGCTTCGCATGCTCTGCTCCCATTGCTGCCACAATGGTTTTCGTTTTTAATTCGCCCTTGGAGGTGGTGACAAGATATCCGTCTCTATTCTCTTCCACGCGGAGCACCTCTGCCTCCTGAAATTCACAGGAAAGCCCGTCCGCATGCTCCCGGAAGCGCATTCCCAGATCAAATCCGTTGATTCCCGGAAAACCCGGATAATTATCCACCTCATAGGTTGTTAAGACCTGTCCGCCGCTCATGGCGCTCTGTTCTACCGTAACAGCACTAAGGCCCGCTCTTTTTGCATAAATCGAAGCGGAGAGTCCCGCAGGACCGGCTCCGATAATTACTACATCGTACATGTTTTTCCCTTCCTTACTCAAAAATGATCCACTGGATCATTTTCTCATATGCATGGCAACTAAATCCAGCCGCCATCCATCGTGATCACCTGACCGGTCAGATAAGCCGGTGAATGAAGCACCTGTGAAATCATTTCTGCCGCTTCTGCACAGGTTCCCATCCGGTCAGCCGGGATCTCTTCCTTCAATGCGC
>FR902932.1:31134-54699 GCA_000438155.1 Firmicutes bacterium CAG:95 | reverse complement strand
CTTCTTCTGAAAAGCATTGGTTCATCTGCGTATCAATCACACCAAACGCCACTGCATTGACCTGAATATTGCTCGGTGCCAGCTCCTTGGCAAGTGCTCTCGTAAAACTGTTGATTCCACCTTTGGAAGCACTATATGCGACCTCCATGGATGCACCGACATTTCCCCACACCGAAGAAACAAAAAGAAGCTTTCCTTCCTTGCGGTGTACCATCTGCGGGATCAGCTCATGGCTTAAATAAAAGCAGGAATTAAGGTTCGTATCAATCACACGCCACCACTCCTCCAGGGTCATATCACTCAAAAGTCCGATATGGGAAATTCCGGCATTGTGAATGAGCACGTCAATCTGCCCTGCCTGCTGCAACATAGAGGTTACCTGCCGCGGATCCGAAATATCACAGGCGTAAGTCTCACAGGAAATACCGGATTCTGCTTTCAGTTCTCCGGCAAGAAGCCGGAGCTTTTCTATGGAATTTTTACACACCAGACAAAGATCATAGCCTTCAAAAGCAAGACGCCTTGCCACTGCCTCTCCGATTCCTCTGGATGCCCCTGTAATCAACGCTCGTTTCTTCATTCTTCCCTCCCGGGACTGCCTTTTTACTTCCGCATATTGCCGCTATTCACAATCCCCTTCGTAAAACCGGCTTATCTTTATCGTTTTAACTGTGGGAATACATCAATTTCTTCTATATAATTAATCCATCCCAGATGATATGCCGTAACCGGTGAAAGCTCATTCTGAATCTCACTGTTGTTCAGACGTCCCTTTTCATCCTTTACCGTGTACATAATCTCATCCGGATAGGCCTTTTTCACGTATTCACAGACCTCTTCGGTATACTCCGCATCCTCATACAGGTCATGTGACCCGAAAAGATGCAGAATTTCATGTGCATAAACTGCCGGAACTTCCCCTGCAAACATCACAAGGCTTTCCTGCGGATTATCCACACCATCATAACAGATTGCATAGGTGCTTCCCTTATGATTGACAAAAACAATCGTTGCAATTCCTTTTGCCTTATATTCTTTGGTAAGTGCCTCATAATCAATCTGATCTTCGAGCCATCCGGCAATTTCTTCATCCAGTGCTTCTTCGTAATCTTCCCCATCCTTCAGGGAAAAATGAATGCGTGCACTTCCTGTCAGATCTTCGTTTTCTTCAAAATCAACCACGAGATCGACTTTCTTATGGTAGCCCTTCGCTTCTGCTTCAATATATTCTTTTGCAATTTTAAGATTCTTTAATGCCTTCTTCTTATCCCAGTCTGTCCATTCTGCATCCGGTGTATCCACAAAGAGACTGTAAATTAAATTCTTCCCCTCAAGGCTCCTTGCACTTCCAAGCTTATAGCTGCTTCTCGGATTTCCAGGCTCTCCCGGCTCCGGTGTCGCCAAAGGCTCCTCACTTACTGTTACCGTCGGTACCGGAGTCTGTTTCACACTTCCTTTTCCCGCTGCCTGTAGCGGCATTCCGCAGACCGCCTCTGCTATAAGAACCGCGCCTAATCCCAACGCAGCAATTCTGATTCCTGACATAGATTTCCTCACAATTCTTTCTTATAATATGAATATGGCTTTTATACCTATTCTCTCTCCTCAAGATAACAATATCCATACGATGATAACAAAATACCATCTGAATTGCAACCGCTAAAAAACGCGCAAATGTATCAAAAAGCCAATCAGACAAATTTTTCTGCCAGCTCGGCAACGACCTCCCGGATCATCTTTCCTTCACAATTCAGGGTAATATCAGCATATTTCTCATACAATGGTGTACGTTCCTCATAAAGATCCCGTAGCGTCTGTCCCTCTTTCAATGCCACCCCGCGCTCCTGCAGATCGCCGAGACGCTCTGCCACCGCCTCATAGGAAAGCTGAAGATAAACCACGCTGCCGATCTCCTTAAGATGCTCCATTGCTTTCGCACTATAGACCACGCTTCCCCCTGTCGCAATCACGGTCCTGTCACAGCAAAGGGAGGCATTGATCTCGCCTTCCACCTGCAGGAATCCATCTGTGCCCTTTTCCTCAATGATTTCGTGAAGCATCTTCCCGGTTCTTTCCTGAATCACCAGGTCACTATCCATAAAGTGATAGCCAAGCTTTTTGGCAATCACAACACCTACTGTACTTTTGCCCGCACCGGGCATCCCGATCAAAACAAGATTGTTCAATGTATGTCCGTCCTTTCTCTTTGCATTTCCACTTTTAAACGCTATGCCCCCAGTATAAATCATGTAGCTTCTTTGTACAACCGTTACTCTGACGAAAACCTGTTACGTCGATTTTGCTCCGGAGCATATACGGTTTCATCTGAATTGTGATATGATGTTAGTGCCTGAGCGCCAGGTAAACGACCATATGGACATAGAATACTTAGAAAGAGAGTTCTTCATGGAACGGACACTTACCTACAAAATCGACAATTCCATACCGCCCCTGCCGGTCAGTCAGTTTTTGAGGCAGAAGGGCTTCTCCATGCAGAGCCTTACGCAGTTAAAAAAGGATCCTGCTGCCGTATTGGCAGACGGAATGCCCTGTTTCATGAATCATGTGCTGCAGCCGGGAGAGATACTGACGATTCACATTCTGGAAGATCATTCCTCAGAAAAGATTCCTCCGGTGGATCTGCCTTTGGATATTGTTTATGAGGATGAGGATCTAATGGTGATTAATAAGCCTGCCGGAATGCCAATCCATCCTTCCATGAACAATTACTACAACTCCCTTGCTAACGGACTTGCCTGCTATTTTAAGAGGCAGAATTGCCCGTTCGTCTTCCGCTGCATCAATCGTCTGGACCGTGATACCTCCGGACTTACGCTCATTGCCAAGCACTCCGTAAGCGGTGGAATGCTCTCCACAATGATTTCCAACAAGACTGTTTCCGGCATCACAAGGGAATATCTTGCCATCGTAAAGGGTTCTGTCACTCCGCCTGAAGGCACCATTACCGCACCTCTTGCGCGAAAAGAGGGGTCAATCATTGAGCGGTGCGTGGATTTTGAAAAGGGAGAAAATGCCATCACCCACTACAGGGTTCTGGATGAAAAGAACGGGCACAGCCTGGTCTCCCTGATCCTGGAAACCGGCCGCACCCATCAAATACGGATTCATATGAAATATCTGGGCTATCCCCTCATCGGAGATTACCTTTATAATCCTGATATGGAACTGATAAATCGTCAGGCACTCCATGCCTGGAAATTGTCCTTCCGTCATCCCATCACCGGAGAAGAGCTGCATTTTATGGCTCCGCTGCCGGAGGATATGGAGGCAGTGGCTGGGGAAGGCATATGGAAGAATTATTTTGTTTGATCAACCATTATAAGAACATGTTGGACAAATTCCAATGAGAGAATTTGCATGGTCGCATACCTGACTACAAATAGTACATACGCCCCCGTTCCATATATGATCACAAGTTTTTTCACAAACTTTACATTTACCATTTGCCCATTCATGCCTACAGGTTACTCCACAGAACCTACAATGTCCATTATCTGAATTCCATTGATGCTCTGTGTGCGGATTGTGGCACACCGTACACTCATTACTACCCTCATCAAACACACAAGGTTCTTCCATTTCATTTTGACATGTGGCGCATCTACCCTTATGAATTGGTTTTCCAGCTTCTCCGGTACCAGGTTCATATTTGTACTGATGAGGCTCTGCATTAATAACTCCACCACAGTCTTTGCAAATCGCATTATGATAACTCTCATCAACAGAAACATAATGACCTACCTCACAACTTCTGGATGGATCTTCTGTCGGCTTTGGAGTTTCTGTCGGCTGCGTAGTAGCCTCTGGAGTCTCTTTTACCTGATCTGTGTCCAAAACGCCACCTGGAACAGAATAGGCTGAAAGATCGGGAACCTGTATTGGTGCAGGTCTTGCAATCACCTGTCCCTGCAGACCTGTTACAGTGATGCCTGCCCTTGTTGCAGCATCAACCGTTATAAGCTTCCTGTTCTCATTGATACCATTGTTTGCATAATGAACATAGTATGCCACCAGATCATCACCAAATGCGTTTCGTAGATCCGGATAGGCAGAGATATAGGCAAACACATTAAATCCAGAATTGATCTGGGTTCTTCCTTCATTTATGCCATGGGTAACATAGTGATTCCAAAGAGCTTCCCTGTCGTTTCCATATGCCGCAGCGACATCCGGGTAAGCCTTCGCATACAGATTTGCATCGAAGATCTTTTTTAAAGCCTTAAGATCCTCCTGCGTATACTCAATCTTGAATTTTGAAGCCATATACTGCAATGTCCCTTTTGGTATTTTGGACGAGTTTTTATCCAGTATATTGTGGGTATTCAAAGCTCCCATTTCGTTACTGATGTTCATCGCTGCATTTGCAGTTATAGTTGTACCAAAGCACATGGTAAGTGCAAGAACCAATGCTAAAATTTTCTTTTTCATAGTTTGTCACTCCTTTTACATTTTAATAAAAATCCCCTCGATTAATAATACCATTCGTCTCATTTCTATGCAATAAATTTATATAAGATATGCTGATATACTTTCTTCTTTCTGCTTCTGTTGAATCTGCTATTTCAGGTGGTCTCATTTCTTCTATTCCTCCGCATTTAAATGAAAGGGTGTACGCAAGTGTACCCCATTTCCCAATTATAAAGAAATAGCGGAAGCCTTGATTTTACAGGCTTCCGCATCTAAAAAGGAAGAGCAGATGACGGGAATCGAACCCGCCTCCTCAGCTTGGGAAGCTGATGTTCTACCGATGAACTACATCTGCAATATGGCTTATCATACCACGATTTTTCCCAAATGTAAACAGTGGGCGTGATCCATTTAACTATGCTCACCATTTAACTATACCATCTTTACGATATCCACTTATTTTTCTTTCTGACTTTCCAGAAAATCCTTCAGAGCAAGCAAAGAATCCAGCTTCTGTTCCGTCAATTCCAGAATTTCCGGGGTTGGCTGTAACAGATCCGGAATCATAATCGCTTTCATTCCTGCCGCATGGGCAGAACGGATTCCATTGTAAGAATCTTCCACGGCATAGCATTCCTTTGGATCCACCTTTAAAAGCTCACAGGCTTTCAGATAAATATCCGGATCCGGTTTGCTTTTCGTCACCATATCTCCGCAGACAATGGCATCAAAGTCATCCAGAATACCAACTGTCTTCATCTGACGGCGTACCGCTTCCTCTTTTGTCGAAGAGGCAAGTCCGATCCGGTAATTCTCCTTTTTCAGATAAGCAAATAACTCATGCACACCGGGCTTCTCCGGGATTCCCTGATCCGCCTCATACTTATAAAAAATATCATTGGCCGCCTGCACATAACTCTCGCAGGGATGCTCCTTTCCATAAGCCTTCTGGAACAGCGCCTCAGTCTGCGTCACTGTAATTCCGATACACTGCCTTGCAACCTCTTCCACATTGGGAAGCTCCAGCTTCTCTGCAAGCTTCTTCCAGCATCTCATAAACAACGCCTCAGTATCGATGAGCACGCCATCCATATCAAACACAATATTCTTAATCATTTTCTTCAAACCTCTCGCATTACCTGGCAGCTTCTATTTTCTGCTGCTTCTTTTCTTTTTCTTTCTTCTTGACTTCCTTCCAGAGTGCCAGACTCTCCTCCGGCGTCTCCGGACGTTTCACATTCCCGAATACATGTGGATGACGACGGATCAACTTTTCAGAAAGTCCCTGTACCACATCCTCAAAAGTAAAGGCTCCCCTCTCCTTGGCAATCTCTGCATGCAAAAGTACCTGTAGCAGAACATCTCCCAGTTCTTCACAGAGATTCTCGTCATCCTGATGATCAATCGCCTGTATTACTTCCTCCGTTTCGTCCATGAAACACTTCTTCAAAGACTCATGCGTCTGTTCCCTATCCCAGGAACATCCATCCGGACTGCGCAGCACTTCAATGATTTCCAGCAGCTCCTGCATATCATGCGGTGCCTCTTCAATATAAGTTTTCCCATTGATTTCTCTCATTTATATTTCTCCGTTTTCTAATAATGTAACGATCCAGAACCACCTTCGCCATATAAATGCTGACTCCGAATCGTTATAGTTTCTCATACAGGTCATACATTTTCTGAACGGAATTTTCCAGGAAATAATAATGCCGGATGTAAGGAATCAGCAGACCAAACAGTGCTGCCGTAACCAGATACATGGCAGGATATTCCCCCACAATTGCAATTCCAATCGACAAAAAGGTGAGGATCGCAAACAAAATGGTTACCAGAAGATGCACCAGTCGTTCATGCTGATAAAAGGAAAGATGCACGAGATATTCCTGCCGGAATTTTTCCCTCTCCTGCTCACTTAACTTATCTTTTCCCTGCAGCCATTCTTCAGTTAATAAAAGGTATGCTTTGATTCTCTTTTCCATAGTAGTTCCAGTATAGCACAATTTTCTCAATAAGACACTTGAACTTTTTTCCGTACCATGTCAAGATTAGTGCAAACTAACTTGCAAAACAACGGAGGTACCTACAAATACTTATTTACATGCACTCCTGTTCCTTCTGGTAATGAACTGGTATGAAGGAATCGTATCATCCTTTCCCTGATCTGGGTTGTCGGTGCTGCTCTTGTCGCAGGACTGTTGTATTGATCTTTTCCATTATAAGAAAGACATTCCGGCGGAACGGTCAGATAACGACTCGCTTTTTCATAAATGACACATTTCAAGTGGGCTCTAACATAGTATGTGAGTTTACTTATTCCTTCCAATAAGTCTTTATCTTCTCTTTTGCCTGTTCTTTGGTCAGTCCATAGTTTTCCTGTAGTTCTTCTATTGCCTGTTCTTTGGTTCCTCCCAATCTCTGGCAAAGAGAAATCATTGATTGGATGGCATTCTCCTGACTTTTATCAAGATTTTCCCTCACCCTCTTCAATTCCTGCTCTGCTTTTTGGCGTTCTTTCTTTGCCCCAATTTCTTCCCCAATCTTTTGTCCAATCGCTTTTCCGATCTGCTCTCCAATTTCACGTTCATCCCTTCGGATCAGCTCAATTTCACGTTCCTCGTCATATTCAAAAATACTCATCTTGACTACCTCTGCTCTTTGCTTTAACAAAAAATCCTTCAATATATCATGCCGGATACAGTATTCGATTGCCGTTTCCACGGCCTGTTCCAATGGCATACCTGCACTATTATATCGGACCTGCTCTACATACTGGGTATATTGCTTTAATACTGGACATTTTTCCTTCAATTCTTCGTTCATCTTAGGATTAATGTTCAGTATCGTTACCTTTAATTCCAATTCCGGATCATCCGTTGGTACTTCAAATGCCTCCGACAATCTGAGAATTCTTTTCTCTGGCTTATCCTCTATTCCATTATAGAATACCACAAAATGTGGCGTTGGTAACTTAATTAATTTGGAACTATACAACGATTGATCTTTCACATAAACTTGCAGCAGTTCTGCCACATAAAATAAATCCCGTAAGGGCATATTCAGATTGTAAGTAGACTGATGTTCATACAAGTTTACTTCATTCATAATCAGAATAAATATAAAACAACTTCCAAAATGTTAAACCATTTTGTCTTATTGCTTATATTTATAAAATCCCAGAATTTCATCGGCATAAGATACCGATGACTTAGATTGGATTGTTGAAATATATGCTTTGCAATGAATATAACATACGGAATGTTGTATGTCAAACATTAAAATTCCGAAGACAAAGTTTTATAATAGAATTATGTCTGAACTACACAATACTTTGCCTCTGATACAAACCGCTGATACAAACCATATTATAGGTACTACTATATAGAATTCTTATATGTTAAAATATAGTTGCTTAGCAATCCCGAAAACTTTAAAAGCTTGTGAGGTATATTATGCAAAATTGTGATTGGTGTAATCTATCAGAAAAAGACAGGAAATGGTTACTGATTGAAAATGCAAGCTGGACAGTTTATCTGGCGGATAGACAGGATTATCCCGGTAGATGTATTCTGATCTTAAAGAGACATTGCAGTTGTCTGTCAGATCTGACCACTGCCGAATGGACCGATCTGAAGCCATTAATTGACCGTCTTGAACATTGCTTTAAGGAAACTCTGGATGCGGAGATGTGCAACTGGAATTGTCTGTTAAATGATGCATATAAAAGCAACAGTCCTTGCCCTCACTTACACCTACATGTACGTCCCCGCTACAAAAATCCGTTTTATTTGAATGGAAAAATCTTTTATGATAAAGAATTCGGACATCATTATGATATTCATAAAGAAACCTACATTTCACAGGCAGAAGAAACTTATCATATTCTGTATGATCTTTTAAAGAGGGCTCTCTCTTCCTTATAGCACATAATAACAGTTCAGCCATGCCCATTGATAAGCTGCCGGATTGTACCAATTGGCTGCAAAGATACCTGCTATCCGGCAACTTATTTCATGTCGGGCGTCCGCCCTATAGAAATGATTATATAAGCTGCCCTTAGTGAGCAAGCTCCCACGGTCATCTTGTACAATCATTTCTGCATGGCTGAACTGTTACAGCATATGCGCCCGTAATTCTGCTCCGCTCTGTCTGCACAGATAAGCCGGTGCTACATCGAATACGGTCTTGCAGCCCTTTTGGCCTTCCTTATTCATGCGGTAAGCAGCTCTTGCATAAGCAGTAAGTACACTGGCTGTAAATTCCGGATTGGAATCCAGCTTTAAGCTATATTCAATAATATGCTTGTTCTCATCATTCCATCCGGTAGATCCACTTCGAATCACGAAACCGCCATGGGGAATTCCCTTGTGGTCACGATCCAGCTCTTCCTGGGAAATAAAATGTACAGTGGTATCATAGTCTGCAAAGTAGTTCGGCATTTCCTTGATTTCCTTCTCGATTCCGGAAAGATCTGCTCCCTCCTTCGCTACCACGAAGCACTCTCTGGTATGCTTCTCACGGGTGGTAAGCTCCGGTGTCTCTCCGTTACGGACCTTCTCAAGTGCTTCCGGAACCGGAATGGTATACTGTCTTGCATCTGCAACGCCTTCGATCCGGCGGATTGCATCGGAGTGTCCCTGGCTTACGCCCTTGCCCCAGAAGGTATAGTCCTTACCATTGGTTAAAATGGCATTTGCATAAACACGGTTCAGAGAGAACATACCCGGATCCCAGCCTACGGAAATAATACCGACCTTGCCGGATTCCATCGCTGCACGGTTTACATTCTCAAAATGCTCCGGAATCTTTGCATGGGTGTCAAAGCTGTCAATAACGTTGAAATACTTCACATACTCCGGTGTCTGTACCGGAAGATCTGTTGCACTTCCACCACAGATGATTAACACATCAATTTCATCCTTATAAGCCAGAAGATCATTTACTGAATGAACCTCTGCACCGTCTGTCAGAATTCCTACAGTTGCCGGTGCACGCCTTGTAAAAACAGCCTTCAGCTCTAAATCATCATTGTGCCTGATTGCACACTCGACACCTCTTCCGAGGTTGCCATATCCTAATATACCAATTCGAATTGCCATTGTTTTCCTCCTATAGTAGTACTTTTCAGGAACACTATACTACTTACTTCGCCTTTCGTCAATCACCTTTCACCATTCCAGCCTGCAGATGAGACCTTATCGGACTCCATCTTCCCACAAAAAACTCTGTTTCATTTCCACAAGCTGTATTTTCCATCGATAGTAAAAGTTCCGGTGATTCCTCATATAAAGAAAACAGCTTCCACAATCCAGAACAAGTAATAATACCAGCAAAAGACTCACCACCCGGAGCACTCTGTTATCCACTCTCGTAATCCATTTCATGGCAGGGGTATATACAATTCCCATGAAAAATACAATCAGAAATGCAAAGGAAACACTCGTTGGAAGGGAGGTATATCTCGTGATATGCAGAGGCAGTGCCTCATAGCTCCAATAATAAAGACTGCATACCTTTTCCACCACATATCCGGTCAGAATTTCAACCGAACACACTACAAAAAAGGAGGTCAGAAAATACAGACTGATCCTCCCGTGCCTGGTCCAGCCCCTTGCAAACTGCAGTATCCCCGTAAGCTGCTCCGGGGTTCCCATAAACCGGTAAATCAACAGCACTATCACACCATATCCGATCAGAAACGGTGCATTCATATTCCGGTTATCCACAAACCCTTCGGTCAGAACGATCCAGGTGTTCTCGATCAGAAATCCCAGAAACGATACCAACGTGAGCATCACCGCATAGGCTGAAATACTATATGGAATTGTTTCCGTCTTTGCTTTTTGCTTCGCATCCATTCCCTTTTTCATCTTGGAATTAGGATGTGCGGAGAGTCCGGAAGTTATTCTTTCTTCTTAAATAATATCGGTAGCTGTTCAGTACCTTCACAGTTACGATGCAAAAAGCAATCCTCTGTGGCTGCGAATCATATTAAACAAGATACCTCGAAATGAGATACAGCAAAAACAAATGCACCGGATAAAACGCATAGAAGAAATACTTCATCGAAAGTCCACGTTCTCCGTTATACTTCTTTACCGGAATCAGTGTAAAGAAGCTTGTAATTTCAATAGAATTGAATACCGTTAGCGCAATACATCCGGCAAGAACGCTCTTCACATGATTCTTACGAAATGCATACATGAATGTAATCGTCAGAATCCCGAGGGCTGAATAATCGGTATGTAAAAGATCTGCCACAAGCATTCCCAGCGCCAGAATCGTCACATCGGTGCAAAGCACCTGATAGGAAGCCACACTGTTTTTGCTGATAAAAACCGCTGCATAAAGCAGGACTGGCACAAGAATTCCGACACTCCAGCAGATCCTGTCAGGAAGTTCACCGATATAGTTCAGGATCATTGCCCGGATGACAACTGCCGGAAGTACAATACCCGTAATACGGACCACCCAGGCTAAAACCTTCGTTCCGATATTTTTTCCGAATTCTTCTGCATGCCGGCTTACAAATTCATAGCCGCACATGCACAGCAGTCCGATAAATAATGTAAAGAATACGTTCTGATAATAAGGATAAAGCACGCCGCCGATCTTTGGCACATCTCCCATGCCTCTTGTAATCGCCAGATCAAACGGGACCTCCGAAATCAGTGCAAAGAGCAACAGATTTCTCCCATATTTCAGGCGGCTTCTGGTATGAATAAATCCTTCAATCAGCAGAAAGCAGAAAATTGGAAATCCCATTCTTCCAATTAACCGCATGATCATGTCCATGAGATAAAGCACTCCATATTGCGCCATGAATTCCTGCAGTCCTTCCTGGGTCTGCATGGCCTGTGCCATTCCAAGGTCTGATAACTTTCCCTCCAGTACGACCGCCCCGATATGATCAATAAACATGGTAATAATCGCAATAATTTTAAGTGTACTTCCGGGGATTCCTTTTTCCCTGCTGACTTCGTTCGATATACTGACTGTCTGTTCCATTTTTCATTTCCTTTCCGGCTATTTGCCATTTATATATAAATGATCTGTACTTCCCCCATGCTTACGCTTCCTGTCAGAATTACCGTATGTCCTCCGGAGGGCTGATGCATATTTTGCTCTGAAACATTTCCCAGCATGGAGCTGATCTGATTTTCCACTTTCCATTCCTTAGGAAGAAAAATCTGTGTTTCCCCAAAGCTGTTGCTCACATCAATCGTTGCTGTTTCCTGCTGCATCAGGGCATGATCAAAATAAACCTTCATCTCTCCAAAGGAATTCTGCAATACGGCCGATCTGAAATTATCGGTATTCACATATTTACTGGTTGCACCAAAACTGTTCTTAAAAATAAGCATCTCACCATTTACCTGATCCGTGGTTTCTCCGAAGGCCGTATCATAGACCTGCTGTCCCTGTCCATTCTGATAATGATCCGATTTAAAATGTTGATCGGCAAAATTGCTGTGACGCTTCCTCGCACGTTCCGTTCTTCTTTGTGAAGCCTGCTTTCCAAACAGCATGGAGAACCCGATTGACAGTAACGCTGCTGCTCCTAATACCGGAACCGGCGTAATGGATTCAATATGAAGCTGTGGCGCATACAGAATTCCGATGATTGCCAGTGAGAAGAACAGTCCCCAGAACGACAGCTCCCATAAGCTTCCGATTGCCACAGCTCCCAGTAAAACCGCAGCAATCAGCTTTCCTGATACTTCAGGTATCACTCCCAATCCACCTGCCAATATGAGAACTGCAATTCCAATAAACAATAATGCCCAGATCACTTTTCCTTTTTTCATTCCTTTATCCTCTTTTCTTCTAATTTACATTTCAGTGGCTTATAATACATTCTTGATACATATACCTGCTTATGCGTATCCCGGAACTGTACAACACTCGATGATGACAGGTTTTTTGTGATGGAATACACATGACTGGTATTCAGAATTGCGGATTTCGATACTCTCATAAACTGTCCCGGCAGCAATTCTTCCAGCTCATACAATTTATATCTGGTCTGATAAATATCATCCCTGGTATGTACCTGTATTGCATTTCCATCAGTCTCCATAAAAAGTACCTCATTTAATGGCATATAAAATTCCGTATCTTCCTTGTAAAAAACGAACTGCTGCCTGCATTTTCCTATGGTGGAAAGTGCCTGCTGTATTTCTTTTACCTGATCGTCCAGTTCCCTGCATCGGATCAGTACCTGAAGTTCTTCAGCCCCGCTGTCACATTCAATCTGTACCTTCATACCATGTTCCATTTCCTTCTACACATGTGTTTTTCTTACTTCTACATTTATATTCTATTTCGAAAGAAATGTAAATATCCTTGCATCAAGAGGTCAGAAAAGAGGGTAAGATGCATCCATCCTACCCTCAGTTGCATTTCTGTTTCCTGTTTTATCTCTTACAGATCGGTAATCTCACTGTGAAGCTCCTGTAAGGATTTCAGTTCCTCCATTTTATGAGTCTTCACATAATGGATTCCTTCTGCCGTTGCCTTTGCAGCTGCAACGGTTGTAATATAAGGCACCTTCGCCTTAATTGCTGCTTTACGCAGATAGCTGTCGTCCTGTACTCCACTCTTGCCGATCGGAGAATTTACGATGAGATGGATTTCTCCGTTTGCAATCATATCGGAAATATCCGGGCGTCCTTCGTAAAGCTTGTTTGCCTTAACCGCAGGCACACCTGCCGCAGTCAGATAAGCAAAGGTTCCGCTTGTTGCAACGATCTTAAATCCATCTCCGACAAGGCTCTTTGCCACTTCAACCACTTCGTCCTTATCCTTATTATTCACGGAAATCAGAACGGTGCCTTCTAACGGGAGCTTGGACTGTACGGCTTCCTGTGCCTTAAAGAAGGCCTCTCCACAGGATACGGATAAGCCAAGAACCTCTCCGGTAGAACGCATTTCCGGTCCAAGTACCGGATCAACCTCCTGGAACATATTGAACGGGAATACAGCTTCCTTTACTCCATGATAAGGAATGTTCTGCTCCTTTAATGCCGGCACCGGTGAAGGACGGCCTGTAATTTCAGAGGTAATAATATCGGTTGCAAGCGGTACCATGCGGATGTTACATACCTTGGAAACAAGAGGCACGGTACGGGATGCTCTCGGGTTTGCCTCCAGTACGAATACCTTGCCTTTTTCAATCGCATACTGCATATTCATAAGTCCCTTGACATGCATTTCTTCTGCAATCTTACGGGTATATTCTTTAATCGTCTTTACATTCTCTTCGCTGATGTGTACAGAAGGAATGATACATGCAGAGTCACCGGAATGAACACCGGCAAGCTCAATATGCTCCATTACTGCCGGAACAAAGGCGTGCGTTCCATCACTGATCGCATCGGCTTCACATTCTAACGCATGATTTAAGAAACGGTCAATCAGAATCGGACGGTCCGGTGTTACACCCACCGCAGCCTTCATATATTCTGCCATGCTCTCATCATCATAAACGACCTCCATACCACGTCCGCCAAGGACATAAGAAGGACGTACCATAACCGGATATCCGATGTTGTTAGCAATCCTGATGGCATCATCTACCGTAACGGCCATTCCGGATTCCGGCATCGGAATCTCCAGCTTCTCCATCATCGCACGGAACAGATCACGGTCTTCTGCAAGATCAATGACTGCAGGTGCGGTTCCTAAAATACGGACGCCGTTCTTTTCCAGTTCTGCTGCCAGATTAAGCGGGGTCTGTCCGCCAAACTGAGCAATGACGCCAAGTGGCTTTTCTTTCTTATAAATGCTCAATACATCTTCCAGTGTTAACGGCTCAAAATAGAGCTTATCGGAAGTATCATAGTCGGTCGAAACCGTCTCCGGATTACAGTTCACAATGATCGTTTCAAAGCCAAGCTTCTTAAGAGCCATAGCCGCATGTACGCAGCAGTAGTCAAATTCAATCCCCTGTCCGATACGGTTCGGGCCGCCACCTAAAATCATGATCTTCTGCTTGTCGGATACCGGATCCTTGTCCGTTGCATTATAGGTGGAATAATAATAAGCGCTGTCTTTCGTTCCGCTTACATGAACGCCTTCCCATGCTTCTTCTACACCGATTGCAATACGATGGTTGCGGATATCTTCTTCCGGGATCTCCAATAACTGGCTTAAATATTTATCAGAGAAGCCATCCTTCTTTGCAGCAGTCAGTTGTTCATCACTGATCATTTCACCCTTATGCTTTAAGATCTCTTCCTCTTCTTCTACAAGCTCCTTCATCTGTTCGATAAAGTATGCCTTTACCTTCGTCAGCTCGAAGATTTCCTCTACAGTAGCACCTTTACGAAGTGCTTCATACATCAGAAAATGACGTTCACTTGACGAAGTTGCCAGTCTCTTTAATAACTCCTCTTTCGATAACCGGTCAAAGTTCTTTACATGCCCCAGACCATAGCGTCCGGTTTCCAGGGAACGGATTGCTTTCTGGAATGCCTCCTTATAATTCTTACCGATACTCATGACCTCACCAACGGCTCTCATCTGGGTACCCAGCTTATCCTCGACGCCCTTGAACTTTTCAAAAGCCCAGCGTGCAAACTTAATTACAACATAATCTCCGTCCGGTACATACTTATCCAGCGTACCATACTTACCACAGGGGATGTCCTTTAAGGTAAGTCCGCATGCCAGCATGGCAGAAACCAGTGCAATCGGGAATCCGGTTGCCTTGGAGGCAAGTGCAGAAGACCGGGAAGTACGTGGATTGATCTCGATAACGATGATTCGGTCGGTAACCGGATCATGTGCGAACTGTACGTTCGTTCCACCAATCACCTGTACGGATTCTACAATCTTATAAGCCTGCTCCTGCAATCTCTTCTGACATTCCTCGGAAATAGTCAGCATCGGTGCTGCACAGAAGGAGTCACCGGTGTGCACCCCGAGTGGATCGATATTTTCAATGAAGCAGACGGTAATGATGTTGCCCTCTGCATCTCTTACTACTTCCAGCTCCAACTCTTCCCATCCTAAAATGGATTCCTCTACAAGGACCTGTCCGACAAGACTGGCCTGAAGACCTCTTGCACAGACGGTCTTTAATTCCTCTTTATTATAAACGAGTCCGCCACCGGCGCCGCCCATGGTATACGCCGGACGTAAAACAACTGGGTAACCAAGCTTTTCAGCAATAGCAAGTGCTTCTTCAACGGAATAAGCAACTTCACTGCGAGCCATCTCGATCCCCAGTTTGTTCATTGTCTTCTTAAATTCAATTCTGTCTTCACCACGTTCAATCGCATCTACCTGAACGCCAATTACCTTCACGTTGTATTTTTCAAGGATTCCTGCCTTGTTCAACTCGGAACAGAGATTCAATCCTGACTGACCACCTAAATTAGGAAGTAATGCATCAGGCCGTTCCTTTGCAATAATCTGTTCCAGACGATCTACATTCAACGGTTCGATATATGTCACGTCTGCGGTTTCCGGATCCGTCATAATGGTTGCCGGATTGGAATTCACTAAAACAATTTCATACCCCAGCTTCCGTAACGCCTTACACGCCTGTGTGCCGGAATAATCAAATTCGCATGCCTGCCCGATGATAATCGGACCGGATCCAATAATAAGTACCTTATGAATATCTGTTCTTTTTGGCATTGTTTTCCCTCCACTTTTGTTCACTGTGAATGATTCTATCACCTGCCATATAGCAGTGTCAATTGAATTTTAATTAATGTTCTTACGCAGCCAGACACTTGCTGTCAGGCTGCGTAAGAACAGTTACTCCGGAAGATACCACTGCAGGTTTCTGGCAGGAATGACCTCATACTGATCCGGTCCCTCGCCCTTGCGCAGGTACACGTTACGAATGCCTGCCTGTATGATCTGGCGGGCACATAACGGACAGGGTCTGGCCGGATGAATGGAATTATCCTCCGGGTTGATACTGGTAAGATACAGGTCTGCTCCCAGTGTCTGCTCTCTTGAGCAGTTCAGCAGCGCATTGGCCTCTGCATGAATGGCACGGCACATTCCATAACCCTCTCCCTGGTGCATGTTCCGCTGCATCCGGGGACATACCCCAATATCGCAGCAGTTTTCAAAGCCCCTTGGTGAACCGTTATAGCCTGTGGAAATCACAGCATCATCCTTTACAATCACAGCGCCATACTTTCTTTTCAGACAGGTGCTGCGATATGCAAAGTTTTCTGCACTGTTTAAATACATATCTTCTTTGGAAATACGCTGCCTTCCCTGTGGTTTAATCATTGCTCAGCTTCTCCTTAAAAAATGCAATCATATTATCCCAGATTTCCTTCTGGAAGAATCGTAAATCGGCATGGTCTGCGCCGTCTACTTCAAGTAACGTAACATCACAGCCTGCTTCCTCCAGGGCATCATGCAGACGCACTCCCTGCTCAAACGGAACACACTTATCATCATTTCCATGAATAATCAGGAACGGAGGTGCTGCCTTTGTTACATAATGTAACGGGGAAAGCTTCATGGCATCCTTCTTGAAATTATAAACATTCTTTCCTAAGAACATCGTCTCCCAGGTAAGCGCAGCCTCTGCCTCATTGTCCATGCCCGGCATGGTGGTAAGATCCACTACCGGATACCACGGGCAGGCTGCCTGAAGTGCACTGGATTCCTCCAGATAGGCTCCCACATCAAACTTCTTATCCGTTGCAAGTGCTGCAAGGCTTGCCAGATGACCGCCGGCAGACTCTCCTGAAATACCGATATGCTTCTTATCAATATGGTAACGGTCTGCATAAGCACGCAGGTAACGGATTCCCGCCTTCACATCTTCAAGAGCTGCCGGGAACGGTTCTTCATTGCTTGTACGGTACTGTACGCTCGCTACAACAAAGCCCTTACGTGCCAGCCTGGAAAGATAAGCCAGATGTGCGGATTTGTCCATCTTCATCCATGCACCACCGCAGACCCATACCACACAAGGGTATAACCGGGTATCATCCTCCGGATAAATAATATCCATCTTCAAATCCATACGGGTATGTCCGTACCAGGCATCCACCTGTGCAAATGACACATCCGTTGTCACAGAAAACTGCGGCTTTTTGACTGTAACTTCTATTTTCTTTCTCATCTGCTGTTTCGCTCCTTCTGTTCTCTCTATACTTTCTACCTCTTATACGAACCTTTCAGCCATGCTCCTTCATTATCATCAGACAGCACACGCCAGCTGAAAATTTATACTAACATTATCTTAGCGTTTTCAGTAGAAGAATGCAACCGGAATATCCCCGTATCTCTGTCCCGGTTACTGTTCACTCCCGAATCAGCCCTGAATTATGTTCTGGTGAATCATGAATGAATCATGGGTGAATGAACCATGAGCTGAATAAACCATGTCCTGTCCTTTTTACGTCCTTATCTGTTTCAATTTATCGTGTCTCGAGATTCTTTTATTGTTTCTCGATAAATAATTATTGACATTCATGTTTTTCGGTGTTATATCTATGTTATATCTATGATAAAGTGATTGTGCAGTGATTGTGCAGATTACTACCAGATTACTTACAGATTAAGTGATTAAATGAGATTAAATAAAGCTGAAGATAAGCTGAATTGTTGCAGGCAGATGAAAACCAGAAGCCTGAAACATCAAAAAATCCATACAAACACCAGAAAGGAATCTTCTTTATGAAAAACAAACTTACTCTTTTTACCAAATGGCTGCTGGATTTCATGTATTACGCCGGAATCCTCACGACTGTACTTGTTCCTGTCATTATTTATTTTTACGGAAAGTACAACCCATATTTCAGCATACATATTTTATCCCTCAGTGTTATTTTCATGTTGTCCGGAATTCTCGCCGTCCTGATCATCCGTGAGCTGCGAAGGCTGTTCCTGAGTGTATTAAACGACAACTGCTTCATCCATGAAAATGTCCGGAGTCTTAACCGCATGGGAACCTACAGCTTTTTCATCGCCCTGATTACCTGCTGCCGCCTGTTTCTTTACCTGACTCCGGCTGTGCTGGTCATTATTCTGACCTTCGTGATTGCAGGACTGTTCAGCAAAGTGCTCTCTCAGGTCTTCGACCGGGCAGTCACCTACAAGCTCGAAAACGACCTGACCATATAAAAGCACCGGGTACACTTTTCCCTATCAATGAACGGAGGTAAACAATGGCAATTATCATTAATCTTGACGTGGTGATGGCTAAAAATAAGATTGGCTTAACTGAACTGGCAAATGAGGTGGACATCACCCTTGCCAACCTTTCCATCCTGAAAAACAACAAAGCCAGGGCCGTCCGCCTTTCCACCTTAAATGCCATCTGCAAGGCATTAAACTGCCAGCCTGGCGATATCTTAGAATATGTTGACGATCCTGAGGAAGACGCTTCCTGCACTTCCCCCGGATAACCAACACGAAATGTAACTGTGAAGGTACTGAATAATTACGAATCAATTTCCAAGGAGGAACTACCATGGAACCTGTTAAAACAAATGAAACTACAACACCTGTAAATCCCCTGTTTCCGGTTATGGGAATCGGCAGTCTTCTGTATGCCCTGCTTTATACGATCTGCCTGTACCATAATCCATCCGGAATCAGCTACCCTTTTTACATCGGTGGAACCTGCCTGTTTTTCTGCTTCTTTCGAATGAAGAGTTCACTTGCAGATTCTTCATGTGCGGGCAATGTTGCAATGCAGTCAATTTCCTGTAAAGGAAATTACAATCGTATCTTAACCCCCATGACGATCTTCGATCTCAGCAGCCTGATGTTACTTGCACTCTCTGTCTGCTTCACGGATTCCTCCTATCTGATCCTGCTTGGGAAAACCCTGATCTTTTTTCTCCTTCTGCATTTATTTCTGTGCAGCTTTTATGAGGACCGGCACTGGGATATCTTTACTTACGTATGGGCAATGATCAAAACCGTATTTTCAAGCCTTGCCTTCCTTGCCCGTCCATTTACGGATCTTACTGCCTATGTGAAAAGCCGTCGGAATATCCAGACATCCCATACAGACAACAGACGTGTTCTTTCTATTGTGATCGGATTGACGGTTGCGCTGCTTGCCCTTCCTGTCATCCTGTTACTTTTAGGAAGCGCCGATGCCGTTTTTGCCAATCTCTTTCAGGATGCGTGGAACGTCTTTGAAGGAATTATGATCCATGGAGATATTTTGACCATACTGGTCATGTTTCTTTTTGGCTTTTTCCTCAGCTACTGCCTCCTTTGCCGACTGCAGACACCCAATCTGAAGGAAGCTCCTTCCTGTCAAAAAGAAGATCCCGTGATTGCCATAACATTTACATCCATCTTCTCGGTAATTTACGTTCTGTTCTGTGTGATTCAGATTGTGTACCTTTTTGCAGGACTAGGCACACTTCCTGAAAACTATACCTATGCTTCCTATGCAAGAGCGGGCTTCTTCCAGCTGGTATTTGTATGCCTGATTAATCTCGTTTCGGTATTGCTGTGCATCCGCCTGTTCCGTCCGCACCGCATTCTGCAGCTCCTGCTTTCAGTGGTATCACTGTGTACCTTTGTCATGATTGCATCGAGTGCCTACCGGATGCTGCTTTATATCAGTGTATATCATCTGACAGTACTGCGTGTTTTCGTATTATGGAGCCTCCTGGTTATCAGCTTCTTAATGGTCGGAACTCTGATTCTGATTTATAAACCGGACTTTCCCTTTGTAAGGTATGGCATTATTGTCGTAACAGTGCTGTTCCTTTTATACAGCTTCTCCCGGCCGGATTACCGGATTGCACGTTACAATATTTCCCATGCCGCAAAGGATGATTACGCCCTTACCTATCTCTGCCAGCTGTCTGCCGATGCAGCCCCGGTGATTCTTGAGGAATTCCCGGAGGAAAGCGATGATCCGGATGATTACTACCTTTCCAATCTGCGTCAGGAGTATGTGGATTATCTCTCCGATTGTACCTCAGACCTTTCCATCCGGAGCTTTAATTTTTCCCGCTGGAAAGCGAAAAAACTGCTTGGGAATTGATTTTTCGGCATATTATAGCTACAATGAAGGAGTGGCAGATCTGCCACTCCTTTTCTATGGAAGCAGTTTTAGCACCAAACATCGTAACTATATGGAGATTTATTATGGAACAGATCGAAATTGCAGAGTATCAGAAAATTCTGGAACGCAATCCTTTTTGCAAATTACTGGGACTTGAGGTCACCTCCGTTTCCGAAGGGCATGTGCAGGGGCGTATCCCGTTCGACTCCCGCTTTCAGAATATGTATGGCGATTATCACGGTGGCGCACTCTATGCTGCCGCCGACACCTTCTGTGGACTGGCAGCCATCACTTATGGCAGTTATGTCACTACGATTGATGCCAATATGCAGTACCTCCGGGCGGGCAGAGACACCGAATACATCACTTATGACGCAAGTGTCATCAAACGCGGACGCACCATTACCGTCGTTCAATTCTCCTGCTGTGATGACAAAGGCACTTTAATTAACACCGGCACCTTCTCCTTCTACAGTAAGGAAAATGCCTGCCCGGCCGGCATATTTGAAAAATAAGCTTACTTCGACAAATCCTTTACAATTTCACCCGCGATCATCAGACCTGCCACGGCAGGAACAAATGCCGTACTTCCGGGAATGTTCCGTCGCTCTGTACATTTATGGGCAGCTCCCGGAGGACAGATACAGTTCGTCCTGCAGCTGATGGACATATCCTCGACCGGGCGGATCGGCTGCTCATCCGAATACACCACCTTAAGGCTCTTCACATTACGCTTCTTTAATTCCCTTCGCATAACACGGGCCAATGGACAGACTCTCGTGTCATAAATATCCGCAATCCGGAATCTTCCGGGATCCAGCTTGTTTCCGGCTCCCATGGCACTGATGACCGGAACATTCTTTTCCTTTGCCCGCATAATAATTTCAAGCTTTGCTGTCACTGTATCCACGGCATCTACAATATAGTCATATTCTTCAAACGGAAAGTCATCTGCATTTTCCGGCAGAAAAAAACACTGATAGGTTCTCACATCCACATCAGGATTGATTTCCAGCATCCTCTCCTTCATCACCTCTACCTTGTACTTTCCAACGGTCTTACGCGTGGCAATAATCTGACGGTTCAGGTTGGTTAAACATACCTTATCATCATCCACCAGATCAAAGGCACCGACACCGCTCCGGATCAGGGCTTCGCACACATAGCCCCCGACACCTCCGATTCCGAATACGGCAACTCTCGATTTTGCCAACTTCTGAATTGCTTCCTCTCCGATTAATAACTGTGTTCTTGAAAACTGATTTAACATTCTTTCCCTCTTTCTAACGCAAAGCCTCTTTGATCATATGGTTCTGTCTGGTCCATACCCGCAAACTCCGACCGGTAATCCGGTATCTGTAATTCTTTTGCTGCCATCGCAAAATAGATTTCCCTAATGTGTGGCCAGACACCTGTTTCTCCTGCTTCTGCTGATAATCGACCAGCCAGGTCAACAAGTGGTGCTGACCGGTTAACTCCAGTCAGCAGATTCAGGATACTGCTGTTAACAAACCATCCACCTGCTTCTAAGAGTCCCCGTTTTCTGATATCTCTTACCACCCTCGGCATATCATACGGAACCTTCACAAACTCCGGCTCCCACAAATTTCCTGCGCCACATTCCTTTCCATGCAAAATTATACATTGTGCAACCCTCTTATCCTCCATGGCAATGCCCACACATCCCGGATTGTAATACTGCTTTTTCCCAACCGTTTTCATTCCTTTCCGGTGCGTATGTGCACAGATCAGATAATCCGTCGGAATTTTCTGAAGCCACTTTGCAACCCTTTCTCCATCAAACTGCAGCAGTTCTCTTGTACTCTCCGGTGAGCCATGTGCACAGGTGATCGAAGGATACCCTTCTTTCTCATATACAAAGCTGATCGGAAGCCTTTCAAAGAATGCAAAGTCCTGTTCCGTCAACTGCTCATAAGTATAAAGAAGATTGCCACTTGCAGAATTATAAATCCACTTCTTCTCTTCCCTTCCTGCCAGCCGGTCCTCCCTCTGTACCAGCATATACTCTTCCCGGTTGCCACGCAATAAATAACACACATGGCTCTGGATAAACTCATAAAGAAAATCCAGCGTTTCCCTGGTGTATGGCGTATCCGAAACATAATCTCCCAAAAGGAAATATTCATCACAGCCTTCTTCTTCCAGATAGTCCACGCAGGCGCGAAAAGCAACAATATTACTGTGTATGTCCGAGATTACTGCGATTTTCATGCTGAAATTTCCCTTCTGTTTCTTCCGGAATTAATTTTTTAAAATAAAATCCTACCCTTATCATTGTATATCGAAAATACAATTCGTCAACATCTTGTTTCTTCTTATTTATAATGCTATAATTTGTCGCAGGAACAAAGGAGGTAATATACCATGTATGAATTTACAGAAGATTGCATGATCCATATTGAACAGATAGACAATGAGCATCGTAAGTTATTTCAGATGCTTAACGAAGCCTTTACCATGGTTCAGGAAACGGAAGATGCTTCTGCCATTACCATAAGTCTTCTTTCCAATTTAAAGAATTATGCAATGACTCATTTTGCCCATGAAGAAGCTTATATGGAAAGCATCCATGATCCGGAGCTTTCCCTGCAGAAAACTCAGCATGCCATGTTTACCCAGAAGGTAAATTCTTTCGTTCCGGATACTTCTTCTCCGGAAGCTGCCAGAAAATCCCTGAACGACCTGTTGACTTATTTAGTCCGCTGGCTGTACCGGCACATTTTATGCAGCGATATGATGATTGGGAAATCCCTTTCGAGTTCAGAGAGCGATCCTTTTGCCTTCACATCCAAATACATGACTGGCATTACACTCATTGATGATGAACATCGTTGTTTATTTGAAATTATTAAGGAAACCAATGATCTGATTCACGAGGAATTCCTCCATGATAAATATGATGAAATTGTAAGACTGATTACGAAATTAAGAGATTATACCGAATTCCATTTTTCGGATGAGGAAGCCCTGATGACCCGTATTCAGTATCCCGGTCTGGATGCCCAGAAGCGAGCACATTCTGCATTCATTGAGCGGCTTGTAGAGATCGACCTCAATGATCTTGATGAAATGGATGATCATCAGCAGGAATATCT
>FR902932.1:0-31083 GCA_000438155.1 Firmicutes bacterium CAG:95 | reverse complement strand
CCTGCTGGACTGGCTTACCAACCATATTCTTGCCTGTGATCAAAAAATCGGAGAATACATGCGTGAACATCATCTTTCCGAATAATTTATTGTTTCAGAATAGGAAATATGTACTATTTTATATTGATTCCTGTCACCAAATATTTTAAAATAATGGCAAGTAGGTTTTCACTTACTACTTACGTTGAGGTTATTATGAATTCCTTTATTAAAAATATGTTTTATAAACAGCGGCAGGAGTTTCAGGATGCGATTCCTGCCCGTGATACTGAATTTACATTTCCGGCAGACGTTACAGAAATCCGTAATGTCCCCTATGCTGAAGATTCTGATCCTGCACACCGCATGGATATCTACCGTGCTGATGCTTTTGCCGGCAAGGAGCTTCCTGTGATTCTGAACATTCACGGGGGAGGATTGATTCTCGGGTGCAAGGAATACAACCGGTATTTCTGTGCTCAGCTGAGTAAGCTGGGGTATCTCGTATTCAGTATTGAATACCGCCTCGTACCGGATTGCCTGTTCTTTGACCAGTGTGAAGATGTATTCACCGCCATGCGATGCATCAAGCGTAAGCTTCCGGAATACCAGGGACTGAAGGATCGGGTTTATGCCGTTGGAGACAGCGGTGGTGCGATGCTTCTGACCTATTGCGCTGCCATGCAGAACTCTCCGAAGATTGCGGGAACTGCCGGTGTCAGTCCTGCTTCCCTGCGCTTAAAGGCGCTCGGACTCATCAGTGGAATGTACTATACCACCCGTTTTGATAAGATTGGATTATTTCTTCCTTCTTATTTATATGGAAATCATTACAAGAAAAGCGCTTTTTCTTCCTATGTGAACCCGGAGCATCCGGGGATAGTACCCGCTCTTCCTCCCTGCTTTCTGACAACCAGTGCAGGAGATTATCTGCGCAGCTATACCCTTGATTTTGAAAAAGCACTTTCCAGATATCAGGTTTCCCATCATCTTTTGGACTTTTCCGAAAGAAAAGATCTCCCCCACGCCTTCAGTGTAATTAATCCTTTCCGCAAGGAAAGCATTGAACTGCTTGAAGACATGTCCGGATATTTTCAACAGTTCCAATGATACTGGATTTTAATTTACGGAGGTACTTATGAATTACGACGAATCTGTTTTCAAAGAAAAAGCCAACCGGCGGGCCAGAAAAATCTGGCTTATCTTTGCCATTCTGCTATCTGCCAATTACGGCAGTGATGTTGCCAACGGAATCCATGCTGTTCCTTACTACCTTACCTTTCTGGTTCTTTGCTGGTTCCCGATTCTCATTGGTGAAATCACACTTCGGGTGAAGGGATATGCCACAGAGCTCTACCGGTATATTTTAGCCATCGGATATGGTATTTTTTATACCTATGTCATCTGTACTACAAGTTCTCCGATTGCCTTTACCTATATTCTTCCTGTGACAAGTCTTCTGGTTCTTTATAAGAACAGGAAGTTCATGGTCACCTGTGGAATTGTTAATTCACTCATTATTATCGGAACTGCTGCTTACCGGATTTCCCTCGGCTTTAATTCTGCAACGAATATGAAGGATTATCAGTTAGAGCTTTCCTGTATTATCCTCTGCTATATCTGCTATGTTATGTCCATTAAACATCTGAATGAATCTGACGGTGCAATGACCGACAGCATCCGTGCCGATCTTCACCGTGTAGTTACTACCGTTGAAAAGGTAAAGGAAGCCTGCAATTCCATCATGGATGGTGTTACCGTTGTGCAGGAACTGGCCTCCGAGAATACCCACGGTGCCAGCATTGTTGTCCGGAGTCTCCACAAGCTGCAGGACAATAATCATAATCTCCAGAATACTACAACCTCTTCAAACGAAATGACCTCTGATATTCACTCCCAGGTCAATCAGGTGGCCGAACTGATTAAGCAGATGGTAGCTCTTACCGCAACCTGCGAAGATCATGCCAGAATCAGTTCCACAGACCTGGACAGCCTGATTACAACAACTAATACCATGGCAGATCTTTCCGGGGATATTGAAAAGACCCTGCAGGATTTCAAGAATAATTTTGCAATGGTAAAGAAAGAAACCGGAACGATTGAACAGATTACCAATCAGACTAATCTCCTTGCTTTAAATGCTTCCATTGAAGCAGCAAGAGCCGGAGAAGCCGGTAAAGGCTTTGCCGTCGTTGCCGACCAGATCCGTTCCTTAAGTACAGAAACAAAATCCTCTTCCGGACAGATCTGGCAGGCTCTTCAGCATCTGGAAGAGACCTCCGATAAGATGACTTCTGCGATTGAAGAAACTCTGGAACTGATCCATCTGACACTTGAAAAGGTAACAGCTGCCGGAAGTAATATTACACAGATTGCAAGTGATACGACTCAGCTTGGTGACCATATTCAGGTAATTGATACCGCTATGAAGGAAGTGGAATCCTCGAATGTTCATCTCGTTGAAAATCTGGAAGAAGTATCCCACATCGTGGATGATATGACGGGAAGCATCACCGATTCCAATGAAATCAATAACCGTATGCTCAGTAAATATGATGAATCTGCCAATAACATTAATGATATCGAGAATGTGATTGAAGCGCTCATGTGTGAACTTGGAATTGGCGGTTTTATGGGTACCGAAGATGTCCAACCCGGTATGAAGCTTTCCATCAATCTGAACGAACACTATTATGATGGCGAGATTCTCTCACGCGATGATAATTTATTGCATATTACTCTTCCTGAGCCACCTGCTCTTACCAAAACAACTGATTGTAAATTAAATGTAACCGTAGGAAATGTCATTTATTCCTGGGAACACACAAAGCTTGATCCTTCTGATACCAAAAATAAATTTACAGTATTGGTTGAATCTAGACCTAAGATCGTAAACCGTAGAAAATACCCTCGTGTAGATGTATCTAACAGTTGTACCATCACCGTTCCCAATGATAATCTCGTAATTCACGGTAACCTGGAAAATCTCAGTGCCAACGGATTTGCTTTTCTGACGAGTAGTGAGTATTTTACAGATCATAAAGGAGTTACTGTATCTGTAGAAATAAATGATTTTGCTCTTCCAAAGCATAATCATCTGGAAGGACATGTCATTCGATGCTCGAATGATGACGGAGTATATATTGTAGGCTGTCAGATGCCTACAGACGACTTCTTTATCCGCGAATATGTAAAAGAACGCTTAAAAGAAATGAAAGAAACGGAGAATGCCTGAAGCCTGGCATTCTCCGTTTTCTCTGTAAGCACTGTTGAAAACCGATAATATTTCTATGTATTTCCACAGTTTTTTCATTCCTGTTTCTCAAATTCTCTTGCTATATCCTCTAAAAGCTCACGAATCGGAAGGTGCTGGGGACAGATTGCTTCGCATTTACCACACTTAATACAATCGGATGCACGATGTCCCAACGAGGTATGAACATCCCTGTATTCCCGTTCTGCATTTCTGTCCTGATGAATCTGTCTGGCATTCATTACTGTGAAAATATCAGGAATTGCAATCTGCTTTGGACATCCCTCCACACAATAACGACAGCCCGTACAACGTATCAGATCCATATGATTAAAAATGTTCTGTACCTCGTATACAGCTTTCAGCTCCTTTTCATTTAACGGTTTAAAATTCTTCATATAGCTTAAGTTATCCTGCATCTGTTCCATATTACTCATTCCGGAGAGAACCATCATTACCCCGGGAAATCCGGCCGCATAACGGATTGCATAGCTTGCAGGACTTCCTCCCTGCAGCTCGTCTAATACATCACCGGCTATTTTAGGAAGGTTTACGAGACTTCCACCCTTAACCGGTTCCATAATAATGATCGGCTTGTTATGCTTTCTGCATACCTCATAGCACAAGCGGCTCTGAATCTTGGGATCCTCATAATCCAGATAATTAAACTGTATCTGAACCACCTCAATCTGCGGATATTCCGTCAGGATCTGATCCAGCACCTCTGCCGTATCATGAAAGGACATACCCACATGGCGTATTTTCCCTTCCTTTTTAAGCTCAAAGGCAGTTTCATATGCCCTGCAGGATTTAAAATGGGGGAAGTTTCCGGAACCCTGCGAATGCATCAGATAAAAATCAAAATAGTCTACGCCACAGGCCTCCAGCTGACTCTCAAAAAAGGGCCGGATATCCTCTTCCTTCTTAAAATAATTACCCGTAAGCTTATCGGTGAGAATATACTGTTCCCGCGGATAACGACTGGTCAGACATTCCCTGACCGCAAGCTCACTTTTTCCCTGAATATACCCATGCGCTGTATCAAAATAGTTAAAACCTTCCTTTAAAAATAAATCTACCATTTGTCTGGTCTGTTCAATATCTACATCCTCACCAATCATCGGCAGTCTCATGCAGCCAAAACCAAAATTCTTCTTAATCTTGTCCATATCTTAACTCCTTTTATCATAATCCCAAGCCCAAAATAACCATCCTGTCAACACAATTCTGCATTGCTTCGGATAGTTACTTATATTCTATCATATCTTACGAAAATTGTATAATTCCTATTACAAAAACAGGAAACACTGATTCACTCAATGTTTCCTGTTTCCATCATGCAGGTGGCCGGACTTGAACCGGCACGGTGTTGCCACCGAGGGATTTTAAGTCCCTTGCGTCTGCCTATTCCGCCACACCTGCAGACGCCACAATATGCATCTCGGTTTAGATCATGGACATACGCACAAGTGCTGTTCCATTAACCTCATTGATGCATAGGTTGAAATCCGCAACGCAGACTTCAAATGGATGGAGGTGGATTCGAACCACCGAAGCAATTTGCAGCAGATTTACAGTCTGTCCCCTTTGGCCACTCGGGAATCCATCCATACAGTCTCGTGAGCATATTGCTCACGAAGTCCTGACAATAATAGAATATACCATATCATCTGTTAAAACGCAAGATCATAATTTTAAAAAGTCGAAACCTTTCTTACCCAGACTCTCATCTCTCCTTCCCCTGCATTTCCCCAGTGGGAATAGGGGATGGCCTTTATTGATGTTTCTTCTATCCGGGGCGGTATTGTGGAATATAGTGCCTTATGATCTTCCGTATGCTCACGGTATCCCTTTAAGATCACACTGTCCTCGCACTGACTGTCGATTGATTCAATCATTAATTCTGATAAATGCTTACCATTATCCGCTTCTTCCAGGCAGAATACAACCGGTCCTCTCATAACAGCTACCTTACCTGCATCGTCTTCCACACAGGTATTGGCATATACCAATTGTGCTGTAATTCCAAACTTTAACTGAAGCTTATCTCCATTTTCCCACTTTCTGGAAACAGAAAAATATCCCTGTTCCTGTTCTGCTTCAACCGGCTGACCATTCATTCTGATTTCTGTCCCTGTACTCCAACCGGGATTTCTTAATTTTAACGTAAAGTCCTTCTCTTCACCGGTATAGGAAACTTCTATTTTTCCATCTGTGAGATATGATCCCGTGATATTCCATACACTATCATCCGGCATGATGATCCGTCCGCATAGATACAAATGGATTGCCATACTGCAGGAATCATCCGCTATATCATAATTATATCTCTCCAATGAAGTCAGAATACGCGCCACATTCGGAGGACAGCATGCACACCCGAACCAGGTCACTCTGCTTGACCGGACATATCTCATATCATATCTTTGGTGAACCTTAGCCGGATTTACTTCAAGAGGATTTACATAAAAATATTGTTTTCCATCTTCGGACATGCCACTTGATATTCCATTATAAAGTGCTACCTCCATCACATCCGCATAATTGCTGTTCCATTCCAGTTTAAGCATTCTGCGTGCCCACATAAACAATCCGATGGAAGCACAGGTTTCTGCATAGGCACGGTCATTTGGCAGATCATACGCAATCGAAAACCCTTCGCCATGCTCATCAGAACCAATCGCCCCTGTAATGTACATTTTCTTAGTAGTTACATCTGTCCAGAGCACCTTTAACGCATTAAAAAGTGCCTCATCCCCGGATGCTTTTGCCAGATCTGCCATGCCGGAATACAGATACATTGCCCGGACTGCATGCCCGACGGCTTCTGTCTGCTCAAGAACCGGCTTGTGTGCCTGATGATATTCCAATGCAAACCATTTATCATGATACTGCTCTCCATAGCCGGAGTCTTCCAATAGAAAAGAAGGCTGCTTTCCTCTCTCCATCAGAATATATTTCATAAATTCCAGATACTGATCGTTTCCGGTATATTGATACAGCTTATACAAAGCAAGCTCCAGCTCCGGGTGTCCAGGATAAATATGCAATTGATTTTCATCCGGGCCAATCCGGTCCATAAACCATTTTATATATCGTTCCATGATATGCAGAAACCGTTCTTCCCCGGTAACCTCCGCATATCCGACCGCTGCTTCCAGTAAATGTCCCGCACAGTACATTTCATGTCCATGTGCAATATTCTTAAGCCTCTGATCCGGTTTTTCACAGATATAGTATGTATCCAGATATCCATCTTCCTGCTGCGTCTGCTCTATGAGATCAATCACATCTTCGATTTTCTTCCGGATTTCAGGATCATCATTCACTTTTAAGGAATAAGCTGCTGCCTCAATCCATTTTGCCACATCACTATCCTGAAAGAGCATACCCACATATTTACCATTTTTCTGTCCGGATGCAATGCGAAAGTTTTCAATTGCATGGCTGCTCGGAATCCCTTCTATTTCATCATTTAATACCTCATATTGATAAGGTATAATTTCATTACACATTTTGGATATAACCGGACTCCAAAAGCAGTCCTCAATCTGCATTTGTGAATGCTTCATTCTACAATCACCTCTCCTTCAAAAATACAGTCATGGCTCCTTTACCTCTGTTCCCCCACGAATAATACGGCACCAGACAGATTTTAATTTCTTCATAATCCGGTGACTGCTCTCCATACAGCCCCGTATTCCGTTCTATTGCACGATAACCATCAACAATTAACCTTCCGTCTGCGTGACAGACCTGTCCTTCTCTTTTTATGTAAAGAGTATGGAGCTCCTGATTATCTGCTTCTTCTGCACAATATACAAGGGGACCACACGTAACAGCTGTCTTTCCTGTGAGGGAGCTTACTTTCAGACTTCCGTAAACCTTTTGAGGCAGCATATCAAAGCAGATTTCCAGTACACTCTCTTTGCTCCAGTCTTCTTTCGTAATTTCCAGATAGCCCTTCCGGATTATTCCTTTAAGCTTCTCTCCGTCCAGAGTTACCCCGTAATGACTGCACCATTCCGGGATTCTCACTCTGAAAGTACCTTTTTCGGAATTATCTTTTTTCACATAGAATTTCACATTCCCATTATCCGGATACACGGTCTCCTGACGCACACTCCAGCCGGCTTTCTGAATGCTGCTTCCAATAAATAAATGAACATTCAGTTCATTTCTGTCCCCGGTATAGATGTATTTATTCATTCCCATAAGCAGCCTTGCAATATTAGGCGGACAGCACGGACAGTCAAACCATGTCTGACGTTCTGCCTTCAGATGGGAATAATCCTGTCTCTTTTCACATTTCCGTGGATCAATCTCCAGTGCATTCGTATAAAAGAACTCTGTTCCGCTCTCCGACATTCCAACCAGAATCGCATTGTATAAGGTTCTCTCCATGATATCACTGTATCTGCTGTCTGTTTCTACCAGAAGCATATGATAGGATAAAAGGAAAAGGCCAATTGCGGCGCAGGTTTCTCCATACATCAGATCGGTCGGAAGATCATACGGATAAGAAAAGCTCTCTCCATAAGCACATGCTCCAATCGCACCTGTCAGATACATTTTCTGTGATACGACGCTTTGCCACAGCTTACACATATGTGCAAACAGCTCCTTATCCTCATTCAGTCTCGCTTTGTCAACGGCTGCAGTATAATAATACATTGCCTTTACGGCATGCCCTACCGGCTCTGTCTGTTCCCGAATCGGCAGATGAGACTGCGAATGCTGATAATTACTTTCCTCCAGTTCATAAACCAGATTATTCCGTACATTCTGATTTCTATTCTCTTTTGAAAAGAAATATGGTTTTTTCCCACGTTCCTCGACAAAATAGTCTGCTAATAATTTGTATCTTTCTACATTTGTTTCCTCATATAACCGGTAAAGTGCAAGCTCGATTTCCGCATGCCCGTCATATCCGTGAATCTTGCCTTCTTCTATTCCGAAGCTATAGTCAATATAATCTGCATAGGCCCTTGCTATTTCAAGCAGCTTCGTATTCTGAATTGTCTGGTAGGCAGATACCGCTGCTTCAATCAGATGTCCTGCACAATATAACTGACAGGATTCCTTAAGATAGTGCCAGCGGTCCTGCAGTCCATGAATGATATAATAAGTATTCAGATATCCATTTTTCTGCTGTGCCCGGTCCAATAAATCAATTGCTTCTTCTAAATAAGTCTGCATTTCCTCATTTTCATATTGTAAACTCAAAGAAGCGGCTTCCATCCACTTAAACACATCACTGTCCTGTGACACCAGACCATAGAAATTGCGGTCTGATTCCCCGGCTGCGATCCGGAAGTTTTCAAATGCCCCGCTCGGTTCAACACCGTAAAGCTCGTTGTTTAACGCCTTTCGGATATAGGGAATTGTTTTCTCTTCAACTATATTACGCTTTTTATGTATTAATCCATCTGTTATTTTTACTTCTGACATTCTGGTCTCTTTATACATTTCTCTATCCTTTCACTGCACCGGCTGCAACACCACTGATAATGGTTTTCTGTGCAAATAAATAAATGATCACAACAGGTATAATCGCCATAAGGCCGGAGGCCAGCAGCAGATTCCATCTGTTTTGCGTAAACTGGTTATAAAAAGATAATTGTGACAACGGAATAGTGTATAACTCCTTTTTGGAAATAAGGATCATAGGAAGCATCAAATCATTCCAGTACCGGATGAAATATAATACAGCGACTGTTCCTGTAATCGGTTTTAATAACGGAAAAATAATCCTGAAAAAGAAACGATATCCGCTTGCACCATCCATATAGGCACACTCATCCAGTTCTTTCGGAATGGAACTTACCGCCTGTTTATACATAATCACCGCCAGTGAACATGAAAATCCTGCATTCAATACCGACACCAACGTCAGATTGTTGGAAATATGAAGCTCTGATGCAACGACTGCCAACGGTATCATAATAACCGGAAACGGAAGCATCATTGCAATCATAAATACAATTGATGTGATTTCCCCGATACGATTATTCATTCTGTCCAGCTTATATCCTGCCATGGCCCCCAGTGCAATCACGATAACTCCACTTACCACTGCAAAGTAGATCGTATTTCCAAAAACCTTAAGATAATTTCCGGTTTTCATAACCTCCTTAAAATTATCAAGATTCCACTCTTCCGGCAATGCCAGTGGTTCCATGACTACCTGTCCAAAGGTCTTAAAGGAATTAATAATTACAAATACCATCGGAAGGAACATGGCAATACATATTAACCAAAGCACGATGGCAAGAATCATATTGACTTTTCTTTCTTTTTTCATCCTGCATCCTCCCTTGTCAGTTTCATCTGCAGACCGGCAATTATGGTCATAATAATGGTAAGTATAACGGCCAGAGCCGAAGCGTATCCCATCCTGTGGCTCTTAAAAGCTTCGTTATAAATATACAAAGATATATTTTCTGAGGCATGACCCGGTCCACCATTAGTCAAACTCATAATTAACGGAAACATATTAAGACTCTCTGTAATTGCCAGAAAGATACATACAAATGCTGTTGGCTTCATTAACGGTATTGTAATATAACGAATCATCTTAATACCTGTACAGCCATCAATCAACGCTGCTTCCAGCGGATCCTGCGGAAGCAGCTGTAATCCTGCCAGATAAATAACCATAAAATAGCCTATGCTCTGCCATAGCTTAACAAAAACCACTGAGTATAAGACCAGACTGTTATCGGACAGCCATCCAATGTTAAATACCTTCCAACCGGTCAGCGGATACAGATCTGTCATGAATCTTCCCAGTAAAAACTGCCAGATAAATCCAACTGTTACATTATTGAAAACAAATGGACAAAATACAATTGCACGCAATATATTTCTGCTTCTTATTTTTGTATTCAAAGCCAGTGCTAAAAGAAAGCCCAATACATTGGCCAGCAAAATCATTAATAATACGGACTTTCCGGTAAATGCCATTGAATTATAAAACCATTTATCCTGAAATACATCGAAATAATTAGTCAGACCCGTAAATTCTTTTTTGGGATTTATTCCATTGTAATCTGTAAAAGAGTAACCGATTGTCTGAAACAGTGGAAGGATAAAAAATAAAATATATAAAATCAACATAGGAAATACAAATTTAATATAATCTGTGATTTCTCTTACTCTTTTTTTCTTACTCTTCATGTCCGTCTCCTATTGAAAAAGACTGCAAAATCAAATAATATGAACTTTAATTTTGCAGTCTATTCATAAAACTTATTCTAATGCATCTGCATATTTATCAAATGCGTCATTAAAATTCTGAATCAGCTTCTTGTGATCCTTATTACCGGAATTCAGGTACTCTACCGTTACTTTCCAGGATTCTGCATCAAATCCCGCAGGTTCATATGCATAATAAGTAAACACGGTTTTCTCATTTTCCAAATACTGCTGCAGAATTTCAGATGCCTCATCTAATTTAGGCTCAGCCAATGCATTTGCTGTAGGTACACCAATTTCATCGTAATAATATCCGCCTCCGTTTTCAGGATTTAAGAAATATTCCATAAACTGGTTGATTGCTGCTGCCTTATTCGGATCTTCATCCGATGCTTTTAAAACATTAATTACAAATCCATACTGCTTAGGGAACAATAGATCATCTGCATTATCTGAAATCGGCAGTGGGAACATTCCCATCTTAATATCCGGATTTAATTCCCTGATCTGTAAGATGGACCAGTTACCCTGCAGCATCATGGCTGCATCTCCCTTTGCAAAGGTTGCATACTGTCCGGACACATCGGTATCAAAAGGCCGGTCCTGGGTATTATCACCAACCAGATCCAATACGTCAAACGCCTGATCAATTCCCGGCTGGTCAAAGGTCCAGTTTCCTTTCTTATAATTATCTCCCAGTTCTACTGCTGCAGGAGTCAGGATTGAAGATGCCCCATAACCAAGGAACTGGCCAATTGTCCATTCCGTGGCATACCCTGCTGCAAATGGTGTAATTCCTGCTGCCTTGAGCTTATCTACACAGTCCTTTAATTCTGTTACCGTAGTCGGAACTTCTGAAATACCTGCCTTATCAAATAACTCTTTATTATAGAATACACCCCATGCCTGTGTGTCCATCGGAATACCATATACCCCACCGTCTATGGTAACCGTATCAAGCTCTGTATCACGGATATATTTCATAAATGGCTCATCTTTAATGTCTTTGATATATCCTGCTTCCACATAGCTTGCCAGTTCATACCCCTGTAACTGGCTGGTCATATCCGGCGCATCATTTGCTGCAAGTCTTGTCATTAATTCTTCCAGATGATTGGTTCCTGTCGCATTAAATGTCACATGAACAGCACTTTGGCTGTTATTAAAATCATCCACAATTCTGCTGAAAATCTCCGTTCTGTTCGGATCTCCAAACAGGAATTCCAATTCTACCGTTTCACCGGATGCTGCTGTACTTTCTGCTGATGTTGATTCTGTTGTTTCTGTCGCTTCCGATGAACCCTGCGTTGTTTCCCCTGCCTGCTGGCTCTGTCCACAGCCTGTCAATACCATTCCTGTAAGCATTGCTGCCATGATACCAAGTGATATTAATTTTTTACTTTTCATTTGTAACCCTCCTCTTTACATTTGAAATTGCCTTTCATGGTTATATCATATCTGTTAATTATGCATCATGACATAGACATTTTCGACTGTTTTTAGGACAAAATCGACAAAAGGATCATTTTTTCAAATGACCCTTTCCTTCAACTATGATTCATTTCATCTACAAACTGTGTCGGAGATATCCCATAATACTTTTTAAATACACGGCTGAAATAATTGCTGTCATGATAGCCTACCATTTCCGATACCTGTGCACTGTTATATCCTGCCGTCAGATAAATTTTCGCCTGCGTCAGCCGGACATCATTAATATAACTCGTAATATTGACACCATATTTTTTCTTAAATAATCTGGATAAAACATCGCTGTTCATAAAATATGCTTCTGCCAGATTTGTAAGAGAAATATCCTCCATGTAATAAGTATCAATTTTATCTTTAATCTGTTCCAAAGCATCCTTTTTACGTTCTACACCCTGGATCTGCATTTTTTGCTCATTCTCATAAATCCTGTGCAGTGCCTGATTAAATTCATTCCTGTTAATAGGCTTTAACAGGTAATCAATTGCACCATATTTTAAAGCCATCCTGGCATATTCAAAATCATCATAGCCACTGATCACAATAACATGTATCCGCTTTCTATCCCCTGTCAGCTGCTCCAATATCTGATTTCCGGAAAGCCCGGGCATCTTCATGTCCAGTAACAGGATATCCGGTTTAAGCTGATCGATCATTTCAAGGGCTTCCATCCCATTCTGTGCTTCCCCGACAATCTCCATTTCATACTCATCCCAATTACCAATGAGCCGGAGTGTTTTACGCACAATTCTCTCATCATCCGCTATGAGTACTTTCAGCATCCTGTCCTCCTTCTGGTACTGTAAGCACGACCTGTGTACCGCCCTCTGCCATATGATCAATCCATACACCATAATCTGAACCAAACTGCTGCCTGATTCTCTCATTTAGATTAACCAGGCCTTTTGGTTTATATTCATTAGATTCCGTCCTGCTTTCTCCCCGAAGCATCGTTCGGATCTCTTCCAGACGTTCATCGGTAACTCCATGTCCATCATCTTCCACATGGATATAAAAAATATGCCTGATCCGCGTATCATAAACATGGATATTTACAGTATGAACCGACTTTTCCATACCATGCTTGATCGCATTTTCTACCGGAAGCTGTAAAAAGAATACCGGAACCCGAAGTTCAAGAGCCTCTTTGGACAAATCAATCTCCAGATTTACCCTGTCACCAAACCGGTGTTTTTGTATATTCATATAATCCTGTACAATTTTTACTTCTTCGTCAATCTTTACCAGCTGTTTACTGTTGTTTAAGCTGTATCGTAAAATCTCACTGAGTGAATTATTAATTTCTTCAATTTCTAATACATTATTTTCTATGGCAATTCCACTGATCGTCTGCAACGTATTATAAAGAAAATGTGGATCCAGCTGCGCCTGTAATGCTTCCAGCCGGGCCTGCTTCTCCTGGATCTGACTCTGATATTCCGATTCAATCAGTGTATTAATTCTCTCATTCATTTTTTCAAAGCTGGAATACAGTGTACCTACCTCATCAAGCCTTCCACTCAGTTCGGGTTCCTCATAGCGCTTTCCCTGCCGGTAATGCCTCATGATTTCTGCCAGATTTTCAATTGGTTTCATGGTTCGGTTAATAATATAGGACAGACAGAAAATGCCTGCTGAAAAGATAAGAAAGACAATAAAACAGTTCGTCAGGAACTGTAGCCTAACATCTCTGATCATCTCATTCTGCGGCACCAGTTTTAACATGGTCCAACCATTGTCTTCAGATCTGTCACCAATAACCACATATTTTCTTGAATTGATTTTTGCTGTGAACCAGTAATTTGCCGCTTCCTGCTTTTGAATCGTCTGTGCCAAATCATTTATCACTTCATCCGACTGGTTACTGCTGTCATAAATAAGCTTTTCCTGATCGAAAATCATCAGTTCTTCATTTTCATTATTCAGCTGACGGCAAAGCGTGTCAAATTTCCTTTTACCCAGGTTTAAAGAAATCACAAAATAATAATCATTATTTTTCAACGGATACTGCATATACCGTGAAAAACAGATAATATCCTGATTGTTATGCCGGATCTCTGTTGCCAGTGATACTGCCAGACCATTATTTTCCTGTGCCGCCTCATACCAGGGCATTTTCTGCAAATCGTCACCATTAAATATATACAGTGTACTGGCCGAAGATTTCACCGGAATCTGGTTAAAGGAAGCCTCATCCATAATATAGAATTTATTTGATGCACTGGAATACAGGTAAATACTGTTCAAATCATTATTGGAATGATACTGATTTGCCAGTATGTTATAAATCTGACTATCCTCATTTACCGAAGTTCCTTCATTTCTCTCCCAAAATACTTTATCATAGAAGATTTCCATGGAAGCAGTATCAATTTCTTCAATAATCCCGGCAAAATAATTTGTATTTACCTGATGCAGTATCTGTATATTATTTTCAACAATTTCTTCACGACGGATATGATAAGAATAAGAATACATCACAAAAACCATCACGACCTGTATAACGAAAATAACTCCGATTACAAATGTGATTTTATTTGACAGCTTTCTTTCAATACATTGCAAATAGAGATTCTTCAGGAATTTCATCTCATACCTCATCCATCTGCTGTTACTCATTACGCTTTCTCATACCTCAACACAATTGCAGACGTTCCGGGAAGTGTCACCATCACCTTACCGGAAACAATGGGATACTCATGCACTTCTACATCAAATCCATCTGCAGTGGTCAGCATCACACATTGCATAACACCTTCCTTGGGAGCACCAATATACCACACGTCTATCTCTCTGGTAATTTCGTGGTCGTTATTGTTAAGGAAAACCGCTGTGCATGCATGACGGTTAAAACGTCCGTAAGCCAGAATATTATAATCCCCATCCAGAAATTTCAGGGATCCGGTTAACAGTTCCTTATTCTCTTTATGGATACGGATCATTTCCTTGTGGAAACGGATAAGCTCCTTATCCTCCTTCCCCCATGGATAGGTTCTCCGGTTATCCGGATCCGTAAAGCCGCATACTCCGGCTTCATCGCCATAATAAATCGTTGGTGCACCGGGCCAGGTCATCTGAATGACAACTGCTTCGCGCAGCACTGCCTTATTTACGCCCGCTTCTGCTGCCTCCGGTCCTAAGGTATTCGTTCTTCCCACCATATGATTGGTTCTTGTCAGAAACCGGGAGTGATCATGATTCGATAACTCATTCATGGCGATCTGTAAGGACGGTGTCGTAAAGCTTGCCATATGATAACGCATTGCCTGTAAGAAGCTGTCTGCATTGCCGAGCATATTTCCACGGAAATCATCACTGTGCTTCTGCATACCGGTCAGAAACCATGTTACCGGCTCCATGAATGCATCATAGTTCATCACCGTATCCCATTCCTTGCCGTTCAGCCAGTCTCTCGGACTTCCGTAATGCTCCGCAAGTACAATTGCTTCCGGATTCACATCCCGGACTGCCTTACGGAACTGCTGCCAGAAATAATGATTATACTCCGGACTGTGTCCAAGGTCTGCAGCCACATCCAGACGCCAGCCATCAATGTTATAGGGAAAAGAAGCCCATTTAGCTGCAATATGCATCACATAGTTAAACAGCTCCTTTGACTGTTCATAGTTAAGCTTCGGCAGGGTATCATGTCCCCACCAGCCATCATATGCACTGTTATAAGGCCACGCATGATCATTAAAAAACTGAAAATAATTGTGATACGGACTATCCTTACTGATATAGGCGCCCTTTTCATATCCGGGCGCATTCTCATAAATACGCTCTCTGTCCATCCATTTATTAAAGGATCCGCAATGATTAAACACACCATCCAGAATGACCTTCATGCCACGCTTATGAGCCTCCGCCACCACCTGTGCAAAAAGCTCATTGCTGGCTTCGAGATTTTCCTTATTGGTCACGCGGTCAATATATCTGGTTGCTTCACGATTCTCCTTCTGATCAGGACGCAAAAGCTCTCCCTCGTCATGGACAATTTTTCCAATATGCGGATCAATGTAGTCATAATCCTGAATATCATATTTGTGATTGGACGGAGAAACAAACAGGGGATTAAAATAAATAACATCAATGCCAAGATCCTGCAGATAATCCATCTTATCAAGTACACCCTGCAGATCACCTCCATAAAATTCACGGACCCCCATGCTGGCCGGATGCTTGTTCCAGTCCTCTACGCGGACGGATTTGTCCCCGATATACTGATATTCATTTGTCAGGACATCATTCGTCGGATCGCCATTATAGAAGCGATCCACGTAGATCTGGTACATCACCGCTCCCTTAGCCCATTTCGGCGTCTTAAAGCCCGGAATAATCCGGAAAAAGAACGTTTCCTCAGGGTACTTGGAAACTCCGCGCGTATCATAGACACAATTAATCCTTCCGACCTGCACCTCAAAATAATAGCTGTACTGTTCCTGCTCTACCTCGATGGAACAGGTAAAATAATCAAACTCATCGTCCCCTTCTGTAACGGTCATCAGAATTCTCTCATTATCGTGTACCAGAAAAACCCGGTCGATATTCTTCGCCTTGGTACGGAATCGTACCTGTACTTCAGAATACGGATTGGGTTCTGCAGGACTGATATAATTCTCTGTTGTGTCACTGAATAATGCCGCACGGTTAAAAACCGGCCTCATTTCTGATATATATATCATGTTTTGCTCGGTTTTCATAATACGATTGATATCCATATACAATATGCTCCATCTGTTTTTTATAGAATGGTAACTATTCTGATTCGTTACACAAGAATGAGTATAACCCGATCGGAAAAATCATAATCAGATTTATTTTATACCAACCATGTCCCAGAATCAAGAACAGTATGCGCCATCTTTTTCTTTACAACTTTACCGCATTAAAGTCTCAGCATAGTAAAAAAGACAGTAAACATTTACTGTCCTTTTTAGAGAAGGTATTTCTTTCTTATGGGGTATAGCAAAAACTATATAATGTATTGGGGGGGTTACAAGTAGTATAATAGCATATGCCTATTTTTGCGTAAATACTCACGATTCACAAATATTACAAAAATCGTTATTACTTTTTGTGCATTTTCACCAAATCGAAAGATATATATTAAATAACAAAACCTTATTAACAGAAGGCAGAAAGATAATCCTTAATTTCCTGCTTTGCAGGCATCACCCTGAGTGCACCTCTTTTGGTTGTAATAAGCGAAGCTGCCGCATTTGCAAACTGTAACATTTCTTCCATATCTGTTTTTGTTAAATTCCGAAACCCTCTGTCCAGAATCTGATGCAGCATACATCCCATAAAAGTATCTCCGGCACCTGTGGTTTCAATAGTATGGGGATTTAAAAATGCCGGAATTTCTGCCCGCTGTTCACCACAATAAGCACGGCTTCCCTGTTTTCCCATTGATATCAAAAGAAGGGGAATATGATATTGGGTTTGCATATACTCTGCCGCCTGATCAAAATCTTCTTTTCCGGTAAACCAGACCAGCTCATCATCTGATATTTTTAACACCTGGCAATGCCGTACTCCGTATTCTATCTGTTCTCTGGCAAGAGCTTCCGTTTTCCACAGTGGTTTTCTTAAATTTGGATCAAACGAAATAATAACTCCTGCTTCTTCAGCAATACCAACTGCTTTCCGTGTCGCTGTTCTGACCGGTTCGTTTGTAAGGGACAGGGAACCATAATGAAAGATCTTCGTCATTTTAATCAGATTCTCCCGTATCTCTTCCGGTCTGAGCATAATATCTGCCCCCGGATTCCTGTAAAAGAAAAAATCTCTGTCTCCATCTGATTTCTTTTGCACCACAGCTAATGTTGTACGCACATCATCAAAGCATAAATTGTCCGTTGCAATGGAAACTTCCTTCAATGCCTTTTCAAGTTGGAATCCAAAGCCATCTCGTCCAACCTTACCGATAAACGCTGTTTTACGCCCAAGCTTCTGCAGCATGGCAAGAACATTGCAGGGAGCTCCTCCTGGATTTGCCTCAAAAATCGGGTTGCCCTGCTCGCTATATCCGTTTTGTGTAAAATCTATCAACAATTCACCAAGCGCAACAACATCATACTTCTTCATAATCATACCTCAATATTATACTTGGTAATATTCATACAAGCCTCACCCTCACAGGAAAAAGATATGGAATTTTCACTTAAGGGTGTATAGATCAGCGAGGTCATCACCTGCTCTCCGTTATTTACAAAGATTTCCACAGAATACCTGTCCACTAATACCCTGAGACTTAACATTCCATTCTCTTCTTCTACATACATACTACGCATACTGGTAGCATCCCTTTTCAATCCGGAATATGTACGGTCGAATGTAAGTACTTTTTCTTTTCTATTATAGATAATTTCAGAATACCGGCTGTCACCTGCTGCCAGTTTCATTCTGTATTTTTGATATGTATCTCCTGTCAGCTGAATTTCCATATCAATACTTCTTCCTTCAATATCAGCCAGACTTAATTCCTTTCCAACCACAACACTCTCATATGATACTTTACCTGTCCGGTATTTTTCCAATTCCCTTACCGGCCACTGGCAGACATGCCCTTCCTTTATCGTGAGTTCACGCGGTATTGTCATCATACCAGACCAGGCATGGATGTCCTGATATATCGGATTATCCCATGATTGCATCCAGCCAATTAATATTCTTCTTCCATCCTCTGTCTGCATCGTCTGGGGAGCATAAAAATCTAATCCGTAATCTACATTTTGTATTTTTTCACGGTTAAATTTATAATTACATTTGCAATAGGTTCCAATCAGAAACACAGAATTGTTTCCACTATGAAATTCCCGTTCCTTCGCTTCCATTTCCTGTGGCGAAACCATTAATACATATTTCTCTTCCAAATGATAAAAATCCGGACATTCCCACATTTTTCCCAATTCATTTGCACTTTTGTCTATAATTCCGACAAATTTCCACGAATCAAGCCGATCTGCTGAGAACAATGCGACCTGCCCGCTTCCGTCACTTCCCCTGCTGCCAACCACCATATAGTATTTATCTTCTTCTTTCCATATCTTGGGATCACGGAAATCTTCCCTGCTGCTTCCTTCCGGTAACATATCAGAACGTACTACAGGATTACAAGAAATTTTTTGATAATTGATACCATCACCTATTGCTACACATTGATTCTGACGGGCATATGCTTTCCCATCCTTCAAGACTTCATTCACTCCGGTATATACCAATACCTGCTTTCCTTTATCTTCTATTGCACTTCCGGAAAATACACCATAGCTGTCGTATTCCTGATCCGGAGCAAGCGCCGCAGGTAAATATTCCCACTTAATAAAATCTTTACTCTTTGCATGTCCCCAGTGCATAGAATTCCAACAGGTTTCATATGGATAGTACTGAAAGAATAAATGATGTTCCTTATGATAATCCGAAAATCCATTCGGGTCATTCATCCAGCCGACCGGATTGGAAAAATGAAAAACCGGACGTTCCTCCATGTTGATTTTATTTATTTCTTTCTGTTCAAATTCTCTTGCTTTTTCTAACAACTGACTCATCATATTCCTCCGATTATTGATATGGATCTACCTGATTTCCATCATGTAAAACGTACCAAAAAGGCGTAACTGTATATTCACATGTTGCATTCACTGACCATCCGTTATCATTGTATTTTTCCAGAAAACCTTCAAACTGATTTTGAAAAGGAATTGCATCGCATATATGAAAACGTAACAGAGAAGTGTTTCCGTTTCCATCCAGTGGGACTGCATTCTGCACAGCATATGCACTATCAAAATATACATGTGGAGGTTCAGCCGCCCAGGCATATCCTATATAATCTTCACTTCCGGTTCCAAAAGAAGAAGGAAATTTTTCACCATCAACAAAAAATTTTTCGTCACCTTCCCCCCACCACCAATCAATGGTTTTGTTATCCGCAATGCCATACCACCATTCTTCTGCTTCATTTTCAGGTTTTACAAAATGATTATCCACCACAAGATGCATACCGCAAAAACGGCCCCTCCCTTTGCATAATAAAACCGGCCAATCCGGCCATCTGTCACCTGATTTTTCAAAACGTTCCTTTTCAAGATAAGCGAATTCTGTTCCATGCTCTTTTGCATGAAACCTCATAAGCTGTTCTGCCTCATCCATGGATATATCTGCATAACGGATTCTAAAATCCAATCTGAGCTTTATATTATGATTATTTATAATTTTAATAATAACTGATTTACATGGCATATACCAAAACGCTGCACATTCTCTTTCAGTCTTGGAAACTGGCCAGGAACGGTATTCACAGGATTCCTTTATAACTCCAAAAAAGGAGGCCAAACTGCACGACACACTCTTTTCCTTTTCACCATCCCAGTATATCTCCATTCGAAGCTTCTCCAGATCTTCCCAGGCACATTGCTTTTCGTCTGCAAGAAGCCAGATTCCACTAATTGCCAAAGGCTTATCTGACTGATAAAGAATCTTTTGTTCTCCAGCCTCGCAGTTCAACGTCAGATTTTCAACCAAAGTATTTTCAAGCTGATTTGCTTCATACGCTTCCTTACCTCTTAAATAAAACTTTCGATCCAGTACAGCAAGCGCTGTTTGGACTTCAATTTCCATATCCAACGAGTATTCAGGAAGCTCCACACATGATGGAAATTTAGTATAAGTGATGTGATAAAATTCACCCCATCCAGGATCCAAAGTAACTTTACAGTAATGATTAAAAGGAATTGGAATAAACCGGTTTCTACCCCTTGATAAGATCGGCATCAATTCGGGAAAATTAGCTGGCCACTCCACTCTGCTTTCATCATAGGCATATCTCTCAAACAGTTTTCGAAATGGCATATCCATTTTCTCTTTTTGCTCATTCTCTGTATAGATTCTGATGTGCCCCTCCTGTGGATTTGCACTCCAGATCCGCCAGATCACCCCGGGACCTTCCATTTCAAATGCCACAAGACGATCCTTTTCCATACGAATATACCCATCACAATCTCTGTTTGCTCCCCATTGGCTGTAAGTATCTGTTGAAGGATCATAGGATGAATTCCGGTCATAGCTTGAGAAATTTCCTCCCATCTCTCCTTTTTCAGGAGGAATGGCAAGCATTTCCATATTTGTCATTTTTTCTAATAAATCCTGGTATGTTAATTTCATATTTCACCTCTGAATCTTAAATTTAGTTTGCTGTGCCTGCAAAAGCCATTCCTTCAATTAATTTATCCTTAAAGAACAGATATAAAATTACCACTGGAATCATCGAAATTGTAATTCCTGTAAGCATCCATGAAAAATCATTCCAATAACTGTTAGACAAAGACTTCAAAGCAATAGGCAGTGTAAATTTTTCCGGTCTGTTTAACACCAGATATGGCCACATAAAGTCATTCCAGCAATCCAATGCTTTCAAAATACCCAGAGAAGCCAATCCCCCCTTCATCTGGGGTAATACCAATCTATGAAATATATAAAATTCAGAAGCTCCGTCAATTCTCCCTGCTTCAACAAAATAATCCGGTATTCCATTTAGGAACTGTTTTAACATAAAAATACCAAACGTATCAAATAAAAACGGAATAATCAATGCATTATAACTGTTCAGCCATTTAAACCATGACATCAGCTGATACTTGGGAACAAGGGTTACCGTCCACGGAATCATCATGGTACTTAAAATCGCAGCAAACAAAAGATGTTTCCCTTTAAACTCCATTTTTTCCAGTACATATGCAGCTATTGCGCTTGTGTATAGCACAACAACCACCCTTATAACTGCGAGAAACATAGAATTAAAGGTAACTCTGAGGAAATCCAGTTTTGAAAAAACCGCCTTATAGTTATCTAACGTAAAGTCTAGATTCAAAAATCCATCCGGGATTTTCAGCAAATCCGAATTAGGTTTAAATGAGCCGATAATTAAAACAACAAATACCAGTATCATGGACAGAGCCATAATCATTAAAAACGCATTTACCAGAAAATTAAATATCTTTGCTTTGCTCATAACACCGACCCCCTATGCATTCTTCTTTTTTGAATTAAGCAGTGTCAAAATCAAAATAACAAAAAACATTACAAATGAAACTGCAGATGCTTTACCAAAGTCATAGCTCTTAAATGCTGTCTCGTACAGATAAAGCCCCATTACATAACTTGATGTTCCAGGTCCGCCTTCTGTCATGACAAAAAACTGATCAAACGACTGGATATAACCAATAATGGAAGTAATTAGTAAAAATGTGGTAACTGCCCCCAGCAAAGGAAGCATAATATGCCGAAAGATCTGAGGTTTCGTTGCTCCATCTACCTTGGCAGCCTCATAAATAGCCGGAGAAACCTGAGAAATTCCTGCAAGGTATAAAACAACAGCAAATCCAACGTCCTTCCAGACGGTCATTATAATAATGGCCGGCAGAGCAAAGCTGCTATCATTCAACCAGTTAGGGCCACTGACACCTATCACGCTTAACAGCCAGTTGAAGATACCATTTTGGGCATCAAAAAACCATTTCCATACATAAGAAGCTGCAACCATTGAAATTACAATAGGAAGAAAAAAAGCCGTCCTGTAAAATTCCTTCAGCTTTTGGGAAGAAAAATAAATCATGACTGCTATGACCATCCCCAGGAAACACCTGAGGATGGTTGCAATCACCGAAAAAATAACAGAATTAATAATTCCTGCCCTGAATTTTGGTGCACTGAAAATACTAATATAGTTGTCAAGCCCATTAAATGTGAATGTGCCCCTGGCAATATTCCAGTTAAAGAAGCTTCCTACCAAGGCATAAATCATCGGGAAGAATACAAATATGCCATAAAATAATATAAGTGCCGTCGCAACAATATAAACCATCATCTTCTGACCACTTCGTATACTTTTTTTTCGTTGTCTGCTAATCATATGTTTTTCTCCCATAATTTCTGTTATTCTCACAACTTAGCTATTTGATAAATTCACTTGCATATTGATAATCTCTCTCTGAGAAGAACCAATTGCCTTCTTCTGCCAGTGCATCTGAGCACACTTTCTGTGCTGATGTCAAAGTCGATGCAATATCTGCATTCTCCTTAAAAATCGGATCCACAACATCGGTAATATAATTGTTATCAGCATAAGATCCGGGTACAGGACCTGGCCAGACCGTACGATCCACATAATTCTTTAATTCTTTGAATACAACATTTCCATCAATTTTTTCCTGATTTTCTCTTAACGAAATCTTACGTGGATACATACTTAACAGTTCATCAAATTCATATACCGCATCATCATTTGCCAGTAAATATGTCAGGAAATCAAATGCCGCCTCAATCTTTGCCTCATCCTTCAAAGTAGCACTAACAGCCAGAGAAGAGTCCCCTCCGTTACGGCCATATGCAGGGCAAACCTCTCCTTCAACAAAGGAAGGTGTCTGGAAATATCCAATGTTCTTATCCGGGGCAGTAGATTTGAGTGAGTAAGTTAACCATCCCCAGTTGTAAATCATGGCTGACTCGCCGGTTGCAAATGTATTGGCAGCCGTATCAAAATTTCTGTCGTTTACTTTGTATTCATCATACAGCTTTTGAATAAACTGAATATTCTCAGCAACAATCGGATCATCGATGATGGGAGTTCCTTCTTTGTCGAACATCGGAAGTCCTTTTTCATAGTTTAAGGTTTCCAGCAGGAAAGATATATTTCCATTAAAACCGAAACCTGCCACTGTCATCTTTCCATTATCATCTACTTTTGTAAGCTTCTGGGCTACTGCAATCAACTGATCCCACGTTTTAGGAATATCTTCTTCTGTCAGACCTGCTTCTGCCCACTGATCCTTGTCATAAAAGATACCACTTGTCATAATGCCATAAGGAATATAATAAATATTGTCGTTATACTTAAACTGCTCCAGTCCAACATAATCTTTTAATAGTCCATCTATGTTAAACCTGTCCTGTGTCCACGGCATACCACAAGTATTAACAATTGCAGTATTCCAGCCATTATGTGTTGAGAACATATCCGGTGCTGTCCCATTCTGGGTTTCCAGAATAACTTTTTGGGCAACATCTTCTGTCTGAAGCTGTATATCAATCTTTACATTAGGTCGTAACTGCATATAGTTATTTGCCCACTCAACATAGTAATCACCAATTGTTCCACTGGGTGCATAAACCAAAAGAGAAACATCCTCTCCATTATTTACAGGTACATTACCATCCCATACCAGATTGTCCCCATAAACTGGTGCTTCTCCATCTGTTGATGTTTCTTCTGTAGAGGAAGCGGTCACCTCATCAGTCGTTTCTGTAGTCGCTGCTGTTTCTGTTGTTGTGTTGGACGAACCACATCCTGTTGCCATGCTGACCAGCATGGTTCCAGCTAATACCATTGAAGTTAATTTCAGTAGTCTCTTTCTCATAATTTCCCTTTCTTCCATTTATCATGGCATTTACTCATAGTTGTTTTTAGGTAACCGGTTACTTTCTTTTCTTGACTAGATAATACATCATCAACAGAAATATGTAAATATGCTTTTGCAAATTTTACATTTTATACAATATTGTCGTTCTATATTTGTATATTTTGAATATATTTTATTTATATTTTTAAAGTAACCGGTTATTTTGCACTTTACATTTTAAGAATGAGTGGTAAAATAAGATATAACAATTTACTTATTATGAAATAAGTAATTGGTTTTCAGTAAGCAGTATGATATTATCCATAGTGTAGATACAGAAGAAAGGCAGGTACTTATGGGATCCAAAGTCACTTTTGACGATATTGCAGCCTACACACATTTTTCAAAAACAACCATTTCACGTTATTTCAATAATCCGGAAAGCGTCACCCTGCAAAACCGAAAGATTATTTCAGATGCCCTGGAAGCACTAAATTATAAAAATAATAAGGTGGCCAGAATTCTGGCAAACGGTAAATCAGAATTTATCGGTATCATTATTCCTCATTTTGAGCATCAGTTTTACAGCAGCATTGTTCAACACCTGATTGACACCTATACCACATATGGATATAAGTTTATTATTTTTCTTGGAAAAGAAGATCCAGATAAGGAAAGAAAATATATCCGTGAATTATTATCTTATAAAATTGAAGGATTAATAGAATTAAGCCACAATCTCCCTTCTGAGGAACTAAAGGAAATCGGAATTCCTGTCGTTTCCATTGAACGTGAAGACCAATATATCAGCAGCGTTAATACCGATAACTTCTACGGAGGAAGGTTAGCTGCAGAACAATTTATCAGAGACAACTGCGATGTCCTGATTCACGTAAATACGAAAGATCATGAAATGGCACCTGGTTATCAGCGTATTCGTGGCTTTATCGATTTATGTGAATCCCATCATTCCAATTATAAAATATATCAGGAAGACTTTCCTCATTCTTATGATAAATTATACCAGAAAATAGAAACAATCTATGACAATATAGAAAAAGACTATAAAGGGCAAAAAAAAGGAATCTTTTGGTCTTCGGATACTTATGCCAGCATCTTTATCAACATATTATTAAAACATGGCAAAAGCATCCCTGACGAATATGAAATTATCGGTTTTGATAACGCACCTGTTTCCAGGGAATCCTATCTCCCGTTTTCCACAGTTTCACAGGATGCTAAGGCACTGGCCGAAAACTGTATACGTATTATACAGCATCAGATTAATGCTTCAAAATCCAACTCCCGTCAGCAGATCGAACATATTGTTATTGAGCCGTCACTGATCCTGAGATCTACCACCGGACAAAAGGCATAAAATAACTGCCATAACAGAGATGGTTTTCTACCGTACCTCTGTTGTTATGGCAGTTTATATTCTGTAACAGTTCAACTGCAAATTCAGTTTTCCATCACATGATTATCCTGTTTACAAATTTCTCTACTGTCAAACAACGCTTCGAATTCTTCTCTTCCGATCTTTTCCTTTACAAGAAGAAGCTCGGCACACCTGTTTAACACATCCATGTGCTCTAAGATGATTTCCTTTGCCTTGCGGTAGCAGTCATCCACAATATCCTTGACTTCGGTATCAATCTTTCCGGAAATCAGTTCACTGTGGCTCTTGGCATGTGCAAGATCCCTGCCGATAAAGACCTCATCTTCATCATTTTCATAATTAATCACACCAAGCTTTTCGGACATACCGTAACGGGTTACCATATTTCTGGCTGTCTTGGTTGCCTTCTGGATATCATTGGAGGCACCGGTTGTAATATCATTGAACACAATTTCTTCTGCAATTCTTCCGCCTAAGGAAACCATAATATCCTGCAGCATATGGCTCTTAGTTAAGAACATTTCATCCTTTTCCGGGAGTGGCATCGTATAGCCGGCTGCCCCAAGTCCCGTCGGGATAATGGAAATCATATGAACCGGATCCACATCCGGAAGCACATGGAACAGGATCGCATGACCTGCTTCATGGAATGCCGTGATTCTCTTTTCCTTATCCGAAATCACACGGCTCTTCTTCTCTACGCCAAGCCCAACCTTAATAAAGGCCTTCTCAATATCCTTCTGAATGATATAGGTGCGGTTTTCCTTTGCTGCAACAATGGATGCCTCATTCAGAAGATTTTCCAGGTCTGCACCGGTAAATCCGGCAGTTGTCTGTGCGACCTTCTTTAAATCCACATCCTCTGCAAGCGGCTTGTTCTTGGCATGCACACGGAGAATTTCTTCCCTTCCTGCCACATCCGGACGGTTCACGGTAATCTTACGGTCAAAACGTCCCGGACGAAGAATGGCCGGATCCAGAATATCTACCCGGTTTGTTGCTGCAAGCACAATAATTCCTTCATTAACACCAAATCCATCCATTTCCACGAGGAGCTGGTTCAATGTCTGCTCTCTTTCATCGTGTCCGCCGCCCATTCCGGTACCACGTCTTCTGGCAACCGCATCAATTTCATCAATAAATACAATACAGGGTGCATGATGCTTGGCTTCTTCAAACAGATCCCTCACACGGGAAGCACCTACACCTACGAACATTTCCACGAAATCCGAACCGGAAATACTAAAGAACGGTACACCCGCTTCTCCTGCAATCGCTTTTGCAAGCAGTGTCTTACCGGTACCGGGAGCACCCTCTAAAAGAACGCCTTTCGGGATTCTTGCTCCAACCTTGGTAAACTTGGCAGGATCCTTCAGGAATTCCACGATTTCTTCCAGCTCTTCCTTTTCTTCCTGAAGACCGGCAACATCCTTAAGCGTTATGGTTCCGTCGCCCACAGAAAGCTTCGCACGGCTCTTTCCAAAATTCATCATCTTGGCATTACTTCCGCCGTTCTGCCCGTTCATCATGGTAAAGAACACAATCAGTACAACAACTGACACCAGCATCGGAAGAATACTTGTCAGAAACCAGTTTTCCTCCTGTACCTTTTCCACATTGGGATCTATGTTAAAGGAAATCAGGAACTGTTCGATTTCACTGACATCCGTAACATATAAGGTCTTTTCCAGACCACTCTCCAATGTAACCGTTACCTCACCGGTAGGTGTCTGCCGGCTCGGCGTAATATCTGCGCTGACTACCCGGCCAGCCTCCAGATCATTCATTAATTCGCCTCTTGTATATTCGATCCGGTTATTGTCCATAAAGCTTGGAACAACCAGCAGTGCCAGTAAAACCAGCATCACAACAAAATATACACTTAATCCTCTACTTCTTTTCACGTTATTTTCCTTTCAGAAATTACTTTATATAAATTAATCGAACTCCACAACTCCGATGTAAGGCAGGTTACGGTATCTCTGATCGTAGTCAAGACCATAGCCTACAACAAACTCATCGGGAATCTGGAATCCGGTATAATCCACATGTACATCAGTCACTCTTCGCTCCGGCTTGTCTAACAGGGTACAAAGACGAAGACTTGCAGGTCCTCTGTCCCTTAGCATTTCGAGCAGATAGCTTAAGGTACGTCCGGAATCCACGATATCCTCAATAACAATGACATCCTTTCCCTTCAATGGTTCATCAAGATCCTTCACAATCCGTACGACACCGCTTGATTTCGTTTCACTTCCGTAACTGGAAACCGACATAAAGTCCAAAGATACCGGTACCGTAATTCTTTTGGCAAGCTCACACATAAAAAAGCTTCCACCCTTTAAGACGCATACCAGATGAACACTCTTACCGGCATAATCCCTACTGATCTGTTCCCCGATCGCTTTGATTTTTGCATCTACCTCTTCCTCTGATAAAAGTACTCTAACTCTTTCAGCCATATTTATGACCCCTTTCTCTAATGGTGCTGCCATTTATTATTCTATTTATCTAACTCCTTTGACAGAACCTTCACCTGTAAAACATGCTCTGTCTGTTCCGTTATCTTAAAATACTCGCTGATCCGCAGTCCCGGAACCCAAACTACATGGTGATCCATGGCAAGAACATACAGGGAATTTCTGTTTTCTTTCGGGATTTTCTGATCTACAAAGTAGTCCTGCAGGGATTTTCGTCCCATCTGCTGATTCACCGTTAAATAATCCCCAGCCTGTCTCGGTCTGAGGCACATAATCCTTGTTATTTTATCATAATCAAACCATTTCGTATATGTTTTTTGAGGAATAATTTGAGATTTTTCACAGGGAAATGTCCGGAATTCCACTCTTCCAAGTCCAGGAACATCCACAACAGAGGGAATATCAACCGGCAGCTCCGGTAATTCCATATATTTTGCCTGTGAAATTCCTCTCTCTGCTTCACTCTTTTCTATTTTTACCCATTCATACTGTTTATAGACATGAACCTGATAGGGAAGCATACATTCTTTACTGCCCGTTCCCTGTAAAAGCTTATATATGCTCTGGATATGCGCTTCCGTAATATCCTTTTTCCGGCCGGCAATTTCACACACCGTATAAAACAACAGCCGCTTTTGGATAAACGGATCTTCCTTTTGTAACAGGGAAAGCTTCACCGAAGCAGCTTTGGGATGCTCCGTAAGGATGCAGCACCTCTTCACAGCCGCCAGCGTCTGTCTCATCACATACTCATCGGCCTCCTGCAGCTGCTTTGCCGCACGATTCATATTGGCCGTGGCTCCGTGCACAATTTCCTCCTCTGCATAAGACAGAATGTGATGCCGAATCCGGTTCCGGGTATAGTCATCCCCCAGATTCGTTGCATCCGTACAGAAAGAAATCCCCTGTTCCTGTAACCACTGTTCGATTTCCTTCCTCTCAAGAAAAAGCAGGGGACGGATGATTTCACCCTGTACCGGACGGATACCGCACGCTCCCGCAAGTCCAGTTCCCCGGAACAGATGAAACAGCATCGTTTCTGCACGGTCATTGCTGTTATGCGCTACCGCAATCCTGCCCTTACGCTCACCCAGAATCTGCCGGAAGGCCTCATACCGGATCTTTCGTCCCATCTCTTCCGTAGACATCTTTTCCTGCTTTGCCTGTGTCTCCACATCTGCACAGACCAGATGAAAAGGAATCCCCCGGTCTTCACACAGCCTCCGGACAAATTCCGCATCCCCGGCAGCTTCTGTGCGGATGCCATGATTAATATGGACTGCTTCTATCGATATAGAAAGCTCTGCAGCCAGCTTTTGTAACACAAGAAGGAGGCAGACCGAATCCGCGCCCCCTGAAACACCTGTAATCACTACATCTCCCGGTTCCACCATATGATATTGTGTCATGTACTGCAAAACTTCTTCAACCATACATTAAATATAATGTATTTTACTGGAAATGGAAAGCCCTTTGTCTGGTTCGGTCACGATGCCCGGTCCTCCACATTCCGTTCCCAGATACCGATCACCATAACCGTCATATCATCCCGGATATGCCCTCTGGACTGCTGAATGCAGTATCGCAAAATAGTATTCGCCATTTCTCCGGGATTTTCCACCGTAAGGCTTCCTATAAATTCCGACAGCATATCTTCTCCGATTCCCTGTGACAGCGCATCAAGTATACCATCCGAAATCATAATAATATAGTCCCCATCCATCAGGGTGCGTCCGATACTTTCCACATCCGGCTTCTGGAAAATACCAAGTGGCAGATTCCCGGAGGAGATCCGGTCCACCAGATGCTGCCTTTTAATATAGGAGCTGGAGCTTCCCACCTTTATAAAATGACATTCCCCGCTATACAGATCGAGACTGCACACATCAAGCGTTGACATATTGCTCTGCTCCCCACCGGAAAGCAGGATACTGTTAATCATCTGGATTGCCATTTCCATCTGAAAGCCCGCCTCTAAAAAGCGCTGCACCAGCTCTACCACCATTGTGCTGTCGGCACAGGCCTTATCCCCGGAGCCCATTCCGTCCGACAATACTGCCGTGAGATTTCCCGTTTCCATTTCAAAAAAGCTGTAATTATCTCCGGAAATCTGTTCCGTTTCCTTCACAGCCTTTGCTACTCCCGTCAGGGTATGAAACCTGGACTCTTCCACATAATACAGGGTTTCAAATCCCTCCGACAAAAAGAACTTATTATCCTGTCTGCTGCTTAAGTGTGTCCCAAGCAGCACTGACAGCAGATCTCCAACCTCATCCGAGGAAAGCGGATTTTTGCCTTTGCCTTTCAGTGTTACCGATATTTCGGTACGGCCGTTTTCATTTTCAATCAGATACAGACTTTTCAGCTGAAGCTCCATTTCTTTAAAGGCATGGGCGATCTGTTTGAATCTTCTGCTGCTCATGGGAACACATCTCCGGTTCTCTTTGGCAAGCTCCATCATAATCTTGGACATTTCCCGAAGCTGATCCACCATCAGGCTTTTATTCTCCGAAAGCTTCTTCTGCCAGAGAATCGCTCTTCTGTCTACTGCTTCCCTGCACTCTTTATCGCCTGGTTCCTCATTCCCATTGTCTTCCAGATTTAAAGCCAGTTCCCGAATCGAATCAGCATAGGTCATTAATTTTCTCTTCCCGTAATCCGGCAAAATACTTGCGAAGGATTCTTTATCCATATCCGGTTGTCTTTTCATGTCCGTTCACCCCTTCTATTTAAGCAATGTCACGCTGGATACATAAAGCTATGACATCGTAAAGAACATTATACACAGGGAAAGCGGTATATTTTGTCGTATTCAGGTGTTGATAAAAATTTCTATAAGTCTTTGGCTCGCATTCTCTAAGTGTTCTACATACACCTGCTGCACTA
>FR902931.1:22666-25590 GCA_000438155.1 Firmicutes bacterium CAG:95 | reverse complement strand
ATTTCCCCAAGGACCGGCCGCTGAACAGTTCCATTTATGATATTGAGGAATCCTCCATCAGTTCGAGCTTGCTTACGGAAACCTCATAGGCAATGCGCTTTTCGGATTCCTCTTCCGAGATTTTTTTCATATATTCACGACTCTGGATCCGGCCCCATAATTCGCATCGGGTGCCAACCTTGAAGGTATTGGCAAAGCGTGCATTTCTTCCCCAGCAGATGCAGGGGATATAGTCACTTTTTCCATAAGGACGGTTCACAGCAAGGAGAAGGTCTGCAATCTCACGGCCCAAAGGTGTTTTACGGTAAATCGGTTCCTTGCAGATATAGCCGTCTAAATAAATCTGGTTGGTTTTCGAGCTTTCCGGCATTTCATCCACGAATTCCAGTTCCCTGGCAAATACGGACAGAACAAGTTTATTCTTGCGCATCATCAGTCCCTGCCCGGATACATTTTCGTGCCGGTTATAGGAGCGGAACTGACCCTGAACCATGATTCCCTGTCCACGATAATCTTCATTTACATCAATCAGTCTTTCTGAAACCATTAAAGGAATCACATCGCAGGAATCACTAAGGCGCGGCACATTTACATCTACCATATAAAAGCCTTCCCCGAATATCTCGTGGCTGAACTGAAAATCACTGATGATTTCCCCCATAATGATTACCTGATTGTTCTCAATTACTTTGTCTGTCATGTTTTGTTACCTCCATTTGTCTCTTCATTTTGCTTTTTCCTACATGCAATAAAATTTTATGCATACTTTTCCCGTTTAGAACGTTGAAGCACCGCAGAATTCGACAAGTACACGATAATACGCTTGCAATCACCGATATATAGTGATATACTGTTACGGTTTAAGAAGGAAAAGGTGTAATGAAGCTGTTACGAAATGGCTTTAGATGAAAGGATACAGGTTATGAAGCAGAAGAGAGAAGATGTCCGTAATATCGCAATTATTGCCCATGTTGACCATGGTAAAACAACATTAGTAGATGAATTATTAAAGCAAAGTGGTGTGTTCCGTGAAAACCAGGAGATCGCAGAACGTGTCATGGATTCGAATGATATCGAACGTGAACGTGGTATTACGATCCTTTCCAAGAACACTGCTGTTACCTATAAGAACACAAAGATTAATATTATTGATACCCCGGGACATGCCGATTTCGGTGGAGAAGTAGAGCGTGTCTTAAAGATGGTAAACGGTGCCATCCTCGTGGTAGATGCTTTTGAAGGCGTTATGCCGCAGACCAAGTTCGTTCTGAAAAAGGCACTGGCATTAAAGCTTCCCGTTATTGTATGTGTGAATAAGATTGACCGTCCGGAGGCAAGATGCAATGAGGTTGTGGATGAAGTGTTAGAGCTGTTTATGGATCTGGATGCGACTGATGAGCAGCTTGACTGTCCATTTATTTTTGCTTCTGCAAAGAGCGGTGTTTCCGGACTTGACCCGGAGCATATCGAGCCCAATATGATGCCGTTATTTGAGGCAATCTTAAATTACATTCCCGCACCTGAAGGAGATCCGGAGGCAGGAACACAGGTATTAATCAGTACCATTGACTATAATGAATATGTAGGCAGAATCGGTGTCGGCAAGGTGGATAATGGTGTCATTAAGATCAACCAGGAGGCTGTCATTGTGAATGCCAATGACCCGGAGAAGATGCAGAAGGTGAAGGTCAGTGCTCTTTATGAGTACGATGGCTTACGCAAGGTCAATGTGAAGGAAGCGACCATCGGTGCGATCGTAGCAGTATCCGGTATTGCAGATATCCATATCGGGGATACGATCTGTTCTCCCGATAACCCGCAGGCAATCCCGTTCCAGAAGATTTCAGAGCCGACCATTGCCATGCAGTTCATGGTAAATGATTCTCCGCTTGCCGGACAGGAAGGAAAGTTTGTTACTTCCAGACATTTAAGAGACCGTCTGTTTAAGGAATTAAATACAGATGTTTCCCTTCGTGTAGAGGAAACCGAGTCCACCGAATGCTTCAAGGTATCCGGGCGCGGAGAACTTCATCTGTCCGTATTAATTGAGAATATGCGTCGTGAAGGTTATGAATTTGCGGTAAGTAAGGCAGAGGTGCTGTACCATGAGGATTCCAAGGGACGTAAGACAGAGCCTATGGAAATTGCCTATATTGATGTGCCGGATGAATTTACCGGAACGGTTATTGAAAAGCTTGGACAGCGGAAAGGTGAGCTGCAGAACATGACCCCGATTACCGGAGGCTATACGAGACTGGAGTTCTCCATTCCGGCACGAGGACTGATCGGATATCGTGGCGAATTTATGACCGATACCAAAGGAAATGGTATCATTAATACGATTTTTGATGAATATGCACCGTATAAGGGAGATATCCAGTATCGTAAGCAGGGCTCTCTCATAGCATTTGAATCCGGAGAATCCATTACCTACGGCTTATACAATGCACAGGAACGTGGAACACTGTTTATTGGTGCCGGTGAAAAGGTATATGCCGGTATGATTATCGGACAGAACGGCAAGCCGGAGGATGTGGAAATCAATGTCTGCAAGAAGAAGCAGCTTACCAATACCCGTGCATCAGGTTCCGATGAAGCACTGCGGCTTACACCGCCTAAGGTACTGAGCCTTGAGCAGGCACTGGAATTTATTGATACGGACGAGCTTCTGGAGATCACTCCGGTGTCCCTGCGTATCCGTAAGAAGATTCTGGATCCGACCCTTCGTAAGCGTGCCGGATTTAACAGGAACAACTAATTTGCAACTATTCAGAGCTATGAAAATTATGACAATATGGACGACGAATGCGGTTCTGAATAGTAACGATCATATATGAGGTGGAGAATGAAACAGGGAGCAATTTGTATCTATAGTGGAGATGGACATGGAAAGTCTCCGGCAGCGCTTGGTGAGGCGGTTCTTA
>FR902931.1:0-22648 GCA_000438155.1 Firmicutes bacterium CAG:95 | reverse complement strand
GGTTCTTACCGCCGCTGCAGGTGGAAGCGTGGTGATTATCCAGTTCCTTAAGGGTAAGGGACTTAAGGACACCGAATTTATTCACCGTCTGGAGCCGGAAATCAAGATTTTCCGGTTTGAAAAGTCGGACGTGAACTTTGAAGAACTTCCGGAGGATAAGAAGCATGAGGAGATCCTGAATATCAAGAATGGATTAAATTATGCCAAAAAGGTACTCTCCACAGGAGAGTGTGATCTGTTGATTCTCGATGAAGTATTGGGACTGATTGATAACCGGATCATCACCGTAGGAGATCTGGAGGAAATTCTTTCCCAGAAAATGGAGGATACCCGGATTATTCTGACCGGTATTACCATGAATGATGAGGTGTGCATGCTGGCTGATGATGTATCCAGAATTGAGACACATAAGTTTAAACGCTGGTAGTGTTGACAGGAAATCGCCGTGGTGCTATGATATTTTTGTAACTTAATAGATGAGGTAGAGGTTGCGTGAATTATGAGTAATTTTTTGGATGTGGCAGTCGCAAGTGAAGGAAAATGAAAGGGAGGAACGCCGAAAGAGTTTTTTCATACTGCAGAGAGGCTCTTGGGCATACAGTTAAGAGCTGTGTGACTGTCATCAGTTATTTGATGGGGCGCTATCCGATTCATACTTGAGAAGTCATTTAATAAATCGGTGCGCAGAAGTGTACTGATTTTTTTTTGAAAAAATAAGGAGGATTTATTATGGCAATTTTTAAAGGAGCAGCCGTTGCAATCGTTACACCGTTCCATGAGGACAAAACCGTAAATTTTGAGAAGTTTGGAGAATTAATTGAGGATCAGATTGCCGGTGGAACCGACGCAATTGTGGTCTGCGGAACCACGGGAGAATCTTCAACCTTAACACATGAGGAACACCTTGAGGTGATTAAGTACTGTGTAGAGAAGGTGGCAGGCAGAATTCCTGTTGTTGCAGGAACCGGTTCTAACTGCACGGAAACGGCGATCTATCTTTCTGCCGAAGCAGAGAAATACGGAGTAGACGGTGTTCTTTTGGTTACCCCTTATTATAACAAGGCAACCCAGTTTGGTTTATTCCAGCATTTTAAGGCAATTGCAGATTCGATTAAAGTTCCCTGTATTCTTTACAATGTACCGAGCCGTACCGGATGCAACATTCAGCCGGAAACCGCAGTCAGGCTGTGTACAGAGGTCGAGAATATCGTAGGAATCAAGGAAGCCAGTGGAGATATTTCACAGATTGCAAAGCTCATGTCCTTAGCAGATGGCAAGGTCGATTTGTACTCCGGTAATGACGATCAGATCGTGCCGATTCTTTCCTTAGGCGGAATCGGTGTGATATCTGTTTTATCCAACGTGGCACCCAGACAGACCCATGAGATCTGCCAGAAATTCTTTGACGGAGATGTAAAGGGAAGCTGTGCAGAGCAGTTACGTGCGATTCCTCTCTGCAAGGCATTATTCTGTGAAGTAAATCCGATCCCGGTCAAGATGGCTCTTAATTTACAGGGTAAGCAGGTTGGAGTTCCGAAGGCTCCTTTAACCGAAATGGAACCCGAGAATGCAAAGAAGCTCGAAGCAGAAATGAAGAAATACGGAATCCTGTAACTATTCAGAGCCATGCAAATTATGGCAATATGGACACAGAATGCTTGCATTTATATGGACATTTGACATGATTTATATGGTGAAGTAACCACATGAGGTAAACTACGTTGCGTTAGCAACGGTTTTGCGAATGGGGTTATGAACAGTTACTGGAAATGATATAAACGAACAGGAGGAACAGTGCGATGACAAGAGTAATCATGCATGGATGCAATGGTAAAATGGGACAGATGATTGCAGGATTGATTGCACAGGATGAGGAAGTAAAGCTTGTTGCAGGTGTCGATGTCTACGACCAGGGCAGAAATCCGTTCCCGGTATATAAGCATATCAGTGATTGTGATGTCCAGGCAGATGTTATTATTGATTTCTGTAATCCGGCGGCGATTAAAGGACTGATGGAATATTGTGTGGAGAGACAGATTCCCTGTGTGGTATGTACAACAGGACTTTCTGAAGAAGAGCTTAATTATGTGAGAGAGGCCTCTAAAAAGGTAGCGATCTTACGTTCTGCAAATATGTCTCTCGGAATCAATATGCTGCTTAAGCTTCTGAAGGAAGCAACGGGAATTTTAGCACCGGCCGGATTCGATATTGAGATTGTTGAAAAGCATCATAACCTAAAGCTGGATGCACCGAGCGGCACAGCCCTTGCACTTGCTGATTCCATTAATGAAGAATTAGATAATCTATATGAATATGTGTTTGACAGAAGTACCCGCAGGCAGCAGCGCCCGAAGAAGGAAATTGGAATTTCCTCGGTTCGTGGCGGTACAATTGTCGGTGACCACGATGTTATTTTTGCGGGTACGGATGAAGTCATTACATTTTCCCATACCGCGTATTCCAAGGCCGTATTCGGGAAAGGAGCCATTCAGGCAGCAAAATTCCTGAAGGGTAAAGGCCCCGGACACTACCAGATGAGCCAGGTTATTGACGAGGCATAATAAAAGTGTTGAACCGAACGGTTACACTGATTTTACAAATGTGAGAGGGAGAGGGTAAGGAAAATATGAGCCAGCAGGAGAGCATGGAACTGAAATATCTGAAGAGTCTGGCGCGGCAGTATCCCAATATTGCAGCGGCTTCCACAGAGATTATTAATCTTCAGGCGATTCTTAATCTGCCGAAAGGAACGGAGCATTTTCTGACGGATATTCATGGAGAATATGAGCAGTTCGCCCATGTATTAAAGAATGGTTCCGGTGCAGTCCGCCGTACCATTGATGAGGTATTCGAGAATGCACTTAGCAACAAGGATAAGAAGTCACTGGCAACGCTGATTTATTATCCGGTAGAAAAGCTGGATATTGTAATCAGTGAAGAGGATAACCTTGAGGACTGGTATAAGATCACGTTGCACCGTCTGGTACAGATTACAAAGAAGGTTGCATCGAAGTATACCCGTTCTAAGGTACGGAAGGCACTCCCGAAGGATTTCGCTTATATTATCGAAGAGCTGATTACCGAAAAAGCAGATATTTCGGACAAGGAAGGCTACTACAACGAAATTATCCATACCATTATCCGGATCGGCAGAGCGCAGGATTTTATCATTGCACTGAGTAATCTGATCCAGCGACTGGTGATTGACCATCTACATATTGTCGGTGATATCTTTGACCGTGGACCGGGTCCCCATATTATTCTGGATACTCTGATAAATTATCATTCAGTGGATATCCAGTGGGGAAACCATGATATTCTGTGGATGGGAGCCGCCTGCGGACAGCTTGCATGTATTGCGACGGTAATCCGCATTGCAGCCCGTTACGGAAGTCTGGATACGCTGGAGGACGGTTACGGAATTAATCTGATTCCGCTTGCAACCTTTGCACTTGATACCTATTCGAATACCAACTGCGATACCTTTTCCATTAAATATAATACCGATTATAATACCAAGGACTTAAGCCTTGATATGAAGATTCATAAGGCAATTGCCATTATGCAGTTCAAGCTGGAGGGACAGGTCATTATGAAGCATCCGGAATTCCTGATGGATGACCGGCTGCTGCTCGATAAAATCGATTATGAGAAGAAGACGGTTATGGCATATGGTAAGGAATATCCGATGAACGATACCGATTTTCCGACCATTGATCCCAAGAATCCCTATGCACTTACTCCGGATGAGGAGCAGGTGATGGAACGGATCCGTCAGGCCTTCCTCAAATGTGAAAAGCTCCAGAAGCATGTACGCTTCCTGTATTCCAACGGTGGTCTTTATAAGGTATACAATTCCAATCTGCTATACCATGGCTGTATGCCGATGGATGGCGAGGGGAATTTCTTAAGTGTGGATGTGGATGGAAAGGATTATCAGGGAAAGCAGTTATATGATATTCTCGATAATTATGCCCGGAAAGGCTACTATGCGAAGAATGATCCTGCAGAGATGCGCAAGGCACAGGATTACATCTGGTATATCTGGGCGGGACCGAATTCTCCTGTTTTCGGTAAAGATAAGATGACGACCTTTGAGCGTTACTTTATTGAGGATAAGGAAACCCATAAGGAAACCAAGAATGCCTATTATTCTTTGCTTGACCATGAGGATATTTTAAATAAAATCCTGGATGAATTTGAACTGGACACCAGGAAGTCCCATATTGTTAACGGGCATGTTCCAGTAGAATTAAAGAAGGGGGAGTCTCCGATCAAATGTGATGGTAAGCTGTTGATTATCGATGGCGGCTTTTCCAAGGCTTATCAGAGCAAGACCGGAATTGCAGGTTATACGCTGGTTGCCAACTCGCACGGTATGCGTCTGGTTGCACATGAACCATTTGAATCCATGGAAGCAGCGGTGTTACATGAATCCGATATTTTCTCCGATTCTACGGTGATTGAGGTGGCTCCGGTCCGTATCAGGGTATCCGATACCGACATCGGACGCGAGTTAAAGGATCAGATCAAGCAGCTCGAGCTTTTGTTACAGGCTTACCGGGATGGTATTATTGTAGAAAAGTAAAAAGGCCAATATAGAAAAATAGAGATAACTAAAAGGGCATCGCCTGTTCGCGATGCCCTTTCCGGCATTGATTTTCTGGAAAATAAGCATGCATTATCTTCCGGCATTACCGGTTGTGTTACCGGCTGCACCTGTTGCAGGACCCTTTCCGGTGCCTGTAGCCGTATTGGTGCCGGTTCCATCTCCATTGCCGACAATGTCACCTGTGATGTCAGAAACGCCATCTGTGATATTGTCTACCGCACCACCTACCGCATTTCCGGCATCGTCGATCACGTCACCTACGGTATTGCCTATGTCATCAATGGCATCACCTACCGCGTTGCCGGTGTCATCCACCAGGTCTCCGGCACCATCCATCAGAGAATTGTCATTGTCTGTGGTGTTGTTTGTGCCTGCGCCTGTTGGACTATTGGTTGGAGTGCTGTCTGTATCTGTCGTGCCATTCTGTTCCTTGTTATTACCGGTGTTATTCGTACCGGCAGTGGCACCATTTACGTTACCATTTGCTTTGTTGTCATTTCCACATGCAGTAAGCAGACAAAGCATGGTAAAGGCAAGAGTGAGTACAAGCCATTTTTTTGATGTCTTCATAATGTCCTCCTTATATTTTCAAACTGTGTTTGTACAGTTTACGCAGTTAGTATATCCCGGGATGTGAAAGTTATGCGGGAGAAAGAAAGGATCCTACCATGAAATTCAGACCATGTATTGATATTCATAATGGAAAAGTAAAGCAGATCGTTGGCGGAAGCCTTATGGATACCGGAAATCGTGCTACAGAAAATTTTGTGGCACAGCAGACGGCGGCCTATTTTGCCGGATTATACCAGAGTAAAAAGCTGGTTGGCGGGCATATTATTTTATTAAATCCTGTTTCCTCTGAATTTTATGAACAGACAAAGCACCAGGCTATGGAGGCTCTTAAGACATATCCCGGAGGTCTGCAGATCGGAGGCGGAATTACTCCGGAAAATGCAGGAGAGTATCTGGAAGCGGGTGCCAGCCATGTTATTGTGACGTCTTATGTATTTAAGGATGGCGTGCTTCATTATGAGCGGTTAAGGAAAATGGAGCAGGCGGTTTCGAAAAAGCATCTGGTTCTTGATCTGAGCTGCCGCAAAAGGGATGGCAGTTATTATATTGTGACCGACCGCTGGCAGAAATATACGGATGTGGTGTTGAACGAACAAACTATTGCAGAGCTTTCCTCCCATTGTGATGAATTGCTGGTTCATGCCGTGGATGTGGAGGGAAAAGCGAATGGCATTGAAGAGGAGGTTGCTTCGATGCTTGGGAAATACTGTGATATCCCGGTAACCTATGCCGGTGGAGTACATACCTATGAGGATCTTCAATTATTAAAGAAGCTTGGCCGGGGAAAGGTGGACGTTACGATCGGAAGTGCGCTGGATTTATTTGGCGGAACGATGAGCTTTGAAAAAGTGATCGAGGACTGTAAATGAGAGAAAATCAAAAACCTGCCGGCTGATCTTTCCGGCAGGTTTTTGGTTTGAAAGGTTTTCTATTGACAGTTCTTATCTATAAAAGTCCCTGAATCAGGATGATCAGAATTAAAACAGGAAGAATGAACTGGAAGTAAGGCTTTAAGAAACGACCAAGCTTCAGCCCCTTTCCGGTATTGGCTTCTTCCAGATAGTGGTCAAAGCCCCATCCCCATTTCGTTACGCAGAACAGTAAATAAATGAGGGATCCTAAGGGAAGCAGGAGATTGCTTACCAGAAAATCTTCACTGTCCAATACATCACGTCCGCCAATCAGATGAAGATTACTCCATATATTATAACCGAGAACACAGGGCAGGCTTGCAACCAGAATGACGATACAGTTGATGAGCGCGGCCTTTTTACGGCTGATACCAAACATATCCATGCAGAAGGACATGATGTTTTCAAATACTGCTATGACCGTAGAGAAGCTTGCAAAGGTCATAAACAGGAAGAAAAGAGTTCCCCAGATGCGTCCGCCCTGCATATGAACGAAAACATTGGGAAGGGTAATGAAAATTAACTGTGGACCTGCATTGACTTCGACACCATAGCTGAAGCAGGCAGGAAATATAATCAGTCCGGAAGCAATTGCGACAAAGGTATCCAGCGCGCAGATCCTGACGCCTTCTCCTGCAAGGGTATGCTCCCTGCTCATATAGCTTCCAAAGATTTCCATTGCAGCAACACCGAGGCTTAGGGTGAAGAAGGACTGGTTCATGGCAGCTGAAATTACATTGCCGATGCCGACATCGCGGACAGTATCGAGGCTTGGGACCAGATAGAATCTAATGCCTTCTCTGGCACCCGAAAGCGTAAAGCTGTGTGCGGCAAGTAAAAGGATCAGGAAGAGTAAAGCAACCATCATGATTTTACTGATCTTTTCAAGACCGTTCTGAAGACCACGGCTGCAGATCAGGAAGCCGGCAATAACGGTAAGGGCCATCCAAAGCCCCATCCCAATCGGATCGGCAAGCAGATTATTAAACATCGCACCGGTATCCTCGGTGGTCATTCCGGAGACGAAGCTTCCGGTTGCAAACTTCGCACAATAGGAAACCATCCATCCGGAGACCGTGGTGTAGTACATCATCAGCAGGTAGCAGCCAAGCATGGCAAACCATCCATGAATATGCCACTTGCTTCCGGGCTTTTCGAGTGCCTTATATCCGAGGACGGCGCTCTTACGGCTGGCACGCCCGACAGCCAGCTCCATCGTGAGGACGGGAAGTCCCGTAATTACCAGAAACACCAGATATAAAAGGACGAAAAGGCCACCGCCGTTCTGACCGGCAACAAAGGGAAAACGCCAGACATTACCGATACCGATTGCACATCCGGCACTGACAAGTAAGAAGCCAAGCCGGGATTTAAAAGATTCTCGTTTCATAAAAATACTCTCCTTAAAATTTAAAAGCAATAGGATGTATCGACTGCAAGGCAACGAAAAACCCCATCGGTTGGGATGGGGTTTTCTTTAATTCCTTAAAACAATAGCAAATTCTAAATAGTTATATTTAAGAACAGGCACATCGTGTTACTGAATTAAATAAAGCGTTATGATTCACAGGAATTATAACTTTGTTACGTTTACAGCCTGAGGTCCTTTTTCGCCATTTACTACGTCGAATTCTACAGCAGCTCCTTCTTCAAGAGACTTGAAGCCTTCCATGTTTAATCCTGAGTAATGTACGAAAACGTCATTGCCTGCCTCATCAGAGATGAATCCGTAACCTTTTTGGTTGTTAAACCACTTAACTGTACCTTTGTTCATTGTAGATACCTCCAAGAAAATTAAAAATATATAGTGCCGCTACAGTAATCTGTAACAAGTTCAGAATAGCACAGGAAACCCTAAATGTAAAGGAATTTCTTTGACAAAATGGTTCATCGGGATACGAGTGAACATAACGTAATAGTTGTGTGATTTGGAAAATTGTGTTAGAATGTCCCTAATTGACCGGAGGTGTATGAAAATGAAACAATCCAAAGTCGAGGAAACGAAGGTCGAAAAGACCGAAAACGGGCAGGTGACAGCGCAGACTGAAGAAGTGAAAGAAACTTCCGAAGTAAAGACCGAAATTACTGCCGCAGATCAATCAGAACAGAAAGCTGCCGAGAAAACAGAAAAGGCAGAAGAAGTAAAGAACTCAGAGGATGTAAAGCAATCCGGGAATCCGGATACCGGTACACAGGAACCGGAGAAAACGGAAAAGGAAACCAAAGCGGAAACGGAGCCTGTGAGGGAAAGAAAGAGACACAAGAGTAAATTCTTCCTTCTGTTGGTGACGGAGAAAGAGGACGGAGTGATCCGTCAGCATCATATTGGCTCAACGACAATTGAACTGGCAGGTATTGTGTTGTTTTTAGTGATTGTACTGGTGGTATGCCGGTTAATCTATGATTCGATCACACTTCAGAATATGCATCAGGAAATGATCAGTCAGATCGGCCAGATTAATACGCTCACAGATGAGAACGAATCCCTTACGGTAGAGAATGCCACCCTGAACAGTAAGATTACGGTCTTAAGTGAAACCGTCAGCAAGAAGATGGCAACGGAAGATGCGATTTCGCAGGAAGAAAGTGAAAATGCAATGCCGAAGGGCTTTCCGTTAAGTGGGACAGCCACGATGGAAGAAGCCACAGATTCTGAAGAGCATCCCATGTTGGAATTTACAGCTGCGGATGGGGTAAATATTGTATCGACCGGTACGGGAGTGGTACTCAGCATTGATGCCGATGAGCAATATGGAAACAAGATCGTGATTGACCATGGAAACGGCTATCAGTCCATTTACCGGAATAACGGGACACCGCTTGTAAAGACCGGCGAGACACTGGGCAAGGGATATATCCTGTTTACGGTAGGAGAGGATAATACGAAGCTTGGCTATGAAATCATGCAGAATGAAGAATATATTGATCCGATGACGTTAATCGAAATAAATGGGTAAGCCACAGGGCTTACCCATTTGTTATAAATCGTCAATCAGTTATGATGGATTCTGGAAAATACGAGTTCATATCCATCGTTTCCGTAGTTTAAGGAACGGTTGACCCGGCTGATCGTAGCGGTGGATGCTCCGGTTTTCTCCGCAATCTCAAGGTAGGTCTTGTGATCCTTTAACATGGATGCCACCTCGTAACGCTGGGAGAGAGAGAGCAGTTCATTAACCGTGCAGAGATCCTCGAAAAAGCCGTAGCACTCTTCCTTGTTCTCAAGGGACAGAATGGCTTCAAATAAATGGTCTACTGCTTCCGTTTGTATTTTCTTATTCATGAGATACCTCCATAATATAAACATGAATGTATTTTGCATAGTGATATTTACACAGTAATATTTTAACATACTAAAGTTTTAAAGTCCACTGAAAAATCAAAATATATTGTGGTAAATGAAGACTTGCCATGTAGTTTCAAATACTATATAATGGGTGCAGAGAAAAACAAGCGACTCCGAAGGAGGCATTTGTTTTTCAGCACCCATTAGCGAACATGCGTCTGTCGAAGACAGACAGGGAGTGCGAAGCACGAGCATGAGAGCATAAAGCAGAGCAGAGAAAAACAAGCGACTCCGAAGGAGGCATTTGTTTTTGGAAGGTAAGTATTTGGAAGGAAGCAGATACCATGACAATCGATAAGGACGATTTATTAAACAGCATATTAGAAAGCATCGGGAGAATCGAGAGCATTAAACTTGAAGATATTCCCAATATTGATTTATATATGGATCAGGTGACGACCTTTATGGATCGTAAGCTGAAGCCGACAACGCGTAAGCCGGACGAAGACAAGATTCTGACGAAGACCATGATTAACAACTATGCAAAGAACGATCTTCTGCCGCCGCCGGTCAAGAAGAAGTACAGTAAAGAGCATATCCTGATGCTGATTTTCATTTATTACTGTAAGGGAATGCTTTCGATCAATGATATCCAGACTCTGTTAAATCCTCTTGCAGAACGTTACTTCCAGAAGACCAGTGAGCCGAACCTTTCCAGTATCTACGAAGAGGTGTTCGGCATGGAAGAGGAGCAGATTGCAGGTCTTAAGAAAGATATTATTGAAAAGTTTGCGATGTCGAAAAAGACCTTTACCGACGTGCCGGAAGAGGATCAGGAGATTTTACAGTTATTTTCCTTTATTTTTACGCTGGGATACGATGTGTACGTGAAGAAGCTTTTACTGGAAAAGCTGGTGGATAATTTCCGGGAAGTAACACAGAAACAGGAGCCGGATACCGGAAAGGCGATGAAGGAAAAGCCGGTCAAAGAGAAAGCAGTGAAAGATAAATAATACGAATAAAAGAAAACGAATACAAACAAATATAAAACATTAATAAATAAGGCGCTGCGGTCCGCAGCGCCTTATTTATGTAGAGTACCTGGTGAAGACGATCCGAAGGAGAAGTCTGAACTTAGTACGAACGATACCTGTGCACTTAATGAGAACAAATAAGCCAAGTGAAGTACGAACTTAGTGCAGCAGGTGCATGCGGAGCACCTGGTGAGGCTGCTCTTAGATTGTCCGGTTAAAGAATGCAGTCATAAATACTGCAGGAGAATTCCAGTAAATGGTAATTTCGTTTGTGGAATAGCTTCCTACGTCATCGACATAACATTTCATCGGAGCGGTACCGGCAGGAACAGCCGCAATGGCAGCAGGATCACAAGGTGTTTTAAAGGGACCGCCGCTTACCCAGCCCGGCATCGGCAGATCAATTTCATCGCATGCGGTCGGACGGTTGTGAGGATTCTTAAAAGCATGTTCACCTTCTCCGGTTACATAGCTGATATCAAGTGCATTACGGCCGAGCAGATAATGGAGCTGGTTTAATGCAGCCTCACGATACCGGGATGCGGTGTCTCCCTCACTGCAAAGGGAGGCCAGAATCAGCAGCATGGAACGGTTGCAGACCACCATGTTGCTTCCCCATACAAAATCCTCCGGCTGCATCGAAAGCTCAAAGCCGGATTTCTTTTGCAGTTCTATGAGCCGGTCGGCCTCGGTAAACAGGATCTGTTCATATTCCCTTTTCCGTGTGGCTCCACAGGTGTTTCCAGGATCCGTAAGCAGACATAGGGTTGCCATGCCTGAAACATCGGTCCAGCCAAAATCGGTTTTGCTTACTTCCGGATGAGTCATGGAAGAATATTTTTCAAAAGCCTTTAAATAGGTATCCCGATGAGCTGTATCCGTACGAAGAAGTTCGGCACTTGCCCAGAGACGTTCGTCGATGTCACAGTCATCATCGTATTCTCCGGTGTTGCTTCCTTCCGGATTGTGGAAGCCGATATAAGGGTGGCTTTCCATATAGGCGAAGGCCTTACGGGAGGCTTCAAGGGCCTGTGTGGAGAATGCTTTATCAAAAGGAGCATACACTCTGGAGGCCAGTGCCATGGAGGCTGCAAAATCTGCAGTTGCCATGGTGGAAACGGGATAGATCAGGAAGGGGAGTTTGTCCTCCTCCGGCATCAGGAAGTCCGCATGGACAAAGGAGGTCAGCTTGTGATAAACGCCGCCATTGTCTGCCTGCATTTTCAGCATCCATTTTAATTCATAGAGACATTCATTTAAGATGTCAGGAAGCAGATTACCGGATTCCGGAATATGTAAGGAAGCCTGAAAGCTTTCGGGGAAAAGCTCATACGCATACAGCAAATGTCCGACAGCAACGGCTGCCGGGGAAATATAGCGTCCGAAATCTCCGGCATCATGCCAGCCGCCGGTCATGTCAAAGTGTGGCGGATCCGGTGTCTGGTTCATGTAATCCTCTAAAAAAACAGCATCCTCTGTATGGCAGGCGGCATGTGTATATTCACCGGCATATTCGCTGGTAAGTGCACAGCCGCAGCGCTGGAAGTAAAAACATTTCATCAGATCCAGCTGGAGCTGTTTATAAACATGCTCTCCTATGACAAAGGTGTGGGAGCGCTCCCCGTTTCCGGCAAGGACATAGTAGTGTCCGGGAGCGTTTACTTTCGAAAAATCAAGCTGGTAGACCTGTTCTCCTGCGCTTTCATCCATTCCGGAATCCGTGCTTACTCCATCATAAACGGCATGCTGTGTTGTGCTGTCGATTAACTGGAAATTACAGGGAAAGGTGGTGGTTGCCACTTTCCTGGATACAGGGAGATACCCTGTCTGATCAATAAAAATACCCATAAGATAACCCTCCAAATATTCGATAAGGAAATTATAGCATTGAACAGTTTTGTACACAATGCCTATAGACAAATGGTACTAAAATAGAATATAAAAGGGTTATTGTCTGGAGGAACGGAAGAGATGTGGATGTTACTTGTTTTATTATATGGAGTGTTAAAAGGAGCGCGTGAAATTGTAAAGAAGAAGGCATTGACAAAAAGCAGTGTCATTGAGGTGCTGTTTTTCTATACATTGCTCGGCTTTCTGTTTGTAACTCCGCAGGCACCGTCGGCGATGGGGCTTGAGCCGAAATATTATTTCTGGATTGCCTTAAAGTCCTTTGTGATTTTCCTTGCATGGATCTGCAGCTTTAAGGCGATTAAGAAAATGCCGATCAGCCTCTATGGAGTGCTTGACTTATCAAGAGTATTGTTTGCAACTCTTTTAGGTGTCGTGGTGCTGCAGGAGACACTGAATACGCATCAGGTGATCGGTCTTGTCTTTGTCAGTGCGGGCCTGCTGCTTCTGAAATTTAAGCCCTCTGTGCTGTTAAAAAAATTACGGGCGAATCTGCAAAGAAAACGGACGAAAGGATGCAAAGATCAGACAGTCCCCGGTCAGTCTGATCAGGTAATGGATATCACAGATGCAGTGACAGGTGGATCTGCTGCAGTACGGCAATCCGGAAATGAAGTCTCTGTGATCCTGGTTCTTTTTGCCTTTGCCTCCTGCATGCTGAATGCAGTTTCCGGACTTATGGATAAGCTTCTGATGAAAAACATCAGCAGCTCCCAGCTACAGTTCTGGTATATGCTGTTTCTGGTACTGTATTATCTGATTTATATTCTCTGCAGCCACACCAGAATCCGGAAAGAGGTCTGGAAGAACGGATGGATCTGGCTGCTTGCCATTTTATTTGTCATTGCGGATAAAGCTCTGTTTGTGGCAAATGGCATACCCGACAGCCGGATTACCATTATGACGCTACTGAAGCAGAGCGGCTGTGTGGTAACCATTCTTGCCGGTAAATTCATTTTCAGGGAAAAGAACGTCGGTTATAAGCTGTTCTGTGCAGCGGTGATTGTGATTGGTATCGTCATTGGTGTGAGCTAGTACAGTGAGCCTGTAATGAATCTTTTAATGCAATAAATACATCAAAAGTACCCCGATGAGGAAATACCATAGGAAAACCGGGTGATTCTTCATCGGGGGATACGACAGGCTGCACACAGAAGGAAAGCGGGTGCTTTTATTTTATAGCCTGTTCGGCAAATTCTGTGGTTACAAGAGCTTCATAAGGAACACGTTCCGGAAGCTCACCGGCTTCTTCCAGGATATTCTGTAAGAGCATGAAGGAATCCTCTTCAAAAATCAGATTCTCCTTCCAGGTATCCTGTGCCGCATACCGGGAAACGATGGTGGTGATGGTCTGCAGCTGTGTGCCGTCAAACTGCGGAGCAATGACAGTGGCAATTTCCTCCGGGGTATGACTGCCCACATAGTCCATGCCCTTTTGCAGTGCATTGGTAAAGGACTGGATAATTTCAGGATTGTTTTCAATATAGCTTTTCTTTGCACTGAACGCCGTGTAAGGAACATAGCCGGAGCTTTCTCCTAAGGAAGCAACGACGTAGCCATCGCCTTTTTCTTCAAGAGAGGTGGCGTGGGGCTCAAACTCTACGGAAAAATCTCCCTGACCGCCGGAAAAGGCGGCAGCGGTAGAACCGAAATCAATGGACTGGTCGATCGAAAGATCGGTTTTCGGATCGATGTTATTCTTTTTCAGAATGTATTCAAATACCATTTCAGGCATACCGCCGGCGCGTCCGCCGAGAACGGTCTTTCCCTTCAACATATCCCATTGGAAATCATCAATTGGCTCTCTGGAAACCAGAAAGTTTCCGGCCCGCTGGGTGAGCTGCGCAAAATTTACCACATAATCGGATGCCCCACCTGCATAGGTATAGATCGTGGACTCACTTCCCATGAAACCGATGTCTGCTTCCCCGGTAAGAACGGCGGTCATGGTTTTGTCGGCACCAAAGCCGGTAACCAGTGTCACATCAAGACCTTCGTCGGCAAAATAACCTTCCTCAATGGCAACATACATCGGTGCATAGAAGATGGAATGGGCCACTTCGTTTAAGGTGATGCTTTTTAACCCATCCGTGCCGGCAGAACCGGGAGAAGAGCTGCTGCATCCGGAAAGCACCGGAAGCAGGGTCAGTACAAGGAACAGCACTAAGGGCAATGTTTTTCTTTTTTTCATATAACCTCCAGAAAGGATACCCGCAAGAGGGCATTTTGGTTGATAATTTATGGTATGTCATTGGGAAGAAAGGGTGACATGGATGAGGGGAAAAGCGGTAGACAGTAGTCGACAAAATATGTATAATAATAAAAAAGGGAGTTGACCCAGAAAACGGAGGGAAAAGAATGGGATTAATTAAAGCAGTAACAAGCGCTGTTGGTGGTGTGGTTGCAGATCAGTGGGAGGAGTACTTCTACTGTGATTCTTTAGACGCTGATGTGTTGGTGACCAAGGGACATAAGCGTCAGAAAGGCCGTGGCGCAGGCAATAACAAGGGTGAAGATAACATTATATCAAACGGATCAGTCATCGCTGTCAACGAAGGACAGTGTATGATTATCGTAGATCAGGGCAAGGTTGTTGAGCTTTGTGCAGAAGCAGGAGAATTCAGGTATGATACTTCTTCCGAACCGAGTATTTTCTGTGGAAACCTGGGAGAGAACATTAAGAAAACCTTCTCAACCATAGGAAGACGTATTGCATTTGGCGGTGAAACAGCCAAGGATCAGAGAGTTTATTTCTTTAATACAAAGGAGATTATGGGGAATAAATACGGAACAGCCAATCCGGTACCGTTCCGTGTTGTAGATCAGAACATCGGACTGGATATTGATATTTCCATCCGCTGCAATGGTGAATATTCTTATCATATTACCGACCCGATTCTTTTCTATACCAATGTGTGTGGTAATGTCGTAAGTGATTATGAGAGAAGTGAGATTGACAGTCAGTTAAAGACCGAGCTGATGACTGCTTTACAGCCGGCATTTGCGAAGATTTCCGCTATGGGAATCCGTTACAGTGCCGTACCGGCACATACCATGGAGCTTGCAGACGCATTGAATGAGGTCCTTTCTGAAAAGTGGGCACAGCTTCGCGGTATTGAAATTGTTTCCTTTGGTATTAATACCATGAAGGCCTCTGAAGAAGATGAAGCAATGATTAAAGAGCTTCAGAAGAGTGCGGTATTGCGTAACCCGAATATGGCAGCAGCAACGCTTGTTGGTGCACAGGCAGAGGCAATGAAGGCAGCAGCCTCTAATACATCCACCGGACCGATGATGGCATTTGCCGGTATGAATATGGCCAATATGGCAGGAGGTATGAATGCACAGGGATTGTTTGCAATGGGTGGATCCCAGCAGGCACCGGTACAGAATGCCGCACCGCAGGCAGCAGCACAGAACGCAGCACCTGCCGCAGCCGCTCCTGCTCCCGCAGCAGATACATGGACCTGTTCCTGTGGAAAGACAGGTAACACCGGTAAGTTCTGTGCAGAGTGCGGATCACCAAAGCCTGTTGCAGCAGATGGATGGGTATGTTCCTGCGGCGCAGTCAACAAGGGCAAATTCTGTTCGGAATGCGGAGCCAAGAAGCCGGCAGGAGAACCGCTTTATAAGTGTGACAAGTGCGGATGGGAGCCGGAAGATCCGAAGAATCCTCCGAAGTTCTGTCCGGAGTGCGGAGATCCGTTTGATGATAATGACGTGCAATAAGACAGTTGGCTTTGTTGTTGAAGCAGAGGTGGAGCATGAGTGAATTTGATACGAATTTAGATGCCAGAACGGTATCAACGATGGAAGAAACGGATAAAAAATGTCCAAACTGTGGCGGGGTCATGGATTTTGACCCCAAAACAGGAGGTCTTCTTTGTCCGTACTGTGGACATACACAGGAAATCGCAGCAAAGACGGACGAGCCGAAGGAAGCGGCTGAGTTATCCTTTGATACTGCGGAAAACACAGAAAACTGCAACTGGGGTGTGGAGAAGAAAACCGTAATCTGCAAGGCCTGCGGTGCTGAGTCTGTTTATGATGCATTGGAGATTTCAGCGGTATGTCCGTTCTGTGGCTCCAATCAGGTCATGGAAGCTGCAGACCAGAATACGATAGCACCCGGAGGTGTGGTTCCCTTTCAATACTCTGATAAGCAGGCTGCTGACCTGTTTCAAAAGTGGATCAAAAAGAAGTTCTTTTGTCCGAAGCTTGCCAAGGAAAGTGCGAAGGCCAAGCATTTTAAAGGGATTTATCTTCCCTACTGGACATTTGATGCACAGACGGATTCTACCTATCGTGCAGAGTACGGAATAGAAAGAACCGTAAAGGAAAACGGAGAAGAAAAGACAGTAACGGACTGGTACCGGTGCTCCGGTCATCACAAGGAGTTCTTTGATGATGAGCTGGTGTGTGCGACTACGAACCAGAACCGCTCCATGCTTGCCGGAATTGAACCCTTTAACACGGCAGAAAACAAGGCATATAAGCCGGAATATGTGGCCGGCTTTGCAGCAGAGCGTTATGCCATCGGGTTTAAGGAAGGCTGGGAAATTGCAAAGAAGAGCATTGATAGTAAGCTCAGACGGTCCATCGACGATAAGATCCGTGATGAGCATGATGCAGATGATACACGTAACATTCAGATAAACAGCACATTCAGTAACCTGACCTACAAATACCTGCTGCTTCCGGTATGGCTTTCCAGCTATAAATACAAGGATAAGATATACAACTTCATGGTGAACGGTCAGACCGGTAAGGTATCCGGTAAGACACCGATCTCTATTCCGAAGGTGATCATTACTGTTCTTGGATGTATTGCAGCCATTGCCCTCATTTACTATCTGATGAATTAAGCGTGCCGGAATGCTCCGGAGTCATTAGATTTCTGACAGGTAAATGCATATAAAGGAGCTTAGAAAATGTCATTAAATGTGTTAGGTCTTACATTTAGTGCGGTTGTCTTTTTAGGGATTTTTATTGCGGCAGCAGTTGCCGGAATGAAAATCTACAGGAAGATACGGTCGATTTCACGACAGGCATTTGGAACAGAGAATATTTTAGAAGGCTTCCGGCAGATGGAAGTTGAGAATTCCACGACGCCGAAGTCTGTTGCAGGAATGACCAGTCTTTACCTTCCCAAGATCAAGAAGGATTTTCCTGAATTTCAATATGATGAAATGAAAGTCAGGGCAGAAAATGCCCTGACTTCTTATCTGTTAGCCATCAGTTCTATGAATCCATCATTTTTAAAAGAGGGAGGACAGGAATTGAGAGATCATCTCTCTATGAAGCTTGCCATGCTTCGTGAGGAAGAAGTACGGGAAACTTATAGAGACATCAAAATCCACCGCACAGAACTTGCAAATTACAGAAAACGGAACGGACGCTGTATTGTGACGTTCCAGAGCTCTTTACAGAGCTTTTATACCAAGACAGACAGAAGCGGGAAGCTTCTTGCAGGAAATGCACAGCTTTATACACAGACGAAATATAACGTGGATGTGATTTATATACAGGATCGGGAGCTGGTCGAAAAGGAAACCGATCTTTCCCTGGGATTAAACTGTCCGAACTGCGGAGCTCCCATTTCCACGCTGGGAAGCAAGGTGTGCGAGTATTGCGGAACTCCGATTGTGGAATTGAACATTTATGCATGGACATTCAGTAACATTGAAGAGGTATAGGTCGAATGAGCATTTATGATAGCTTAAATGAAGAACAGAAAAAGGGCGTGTTTACTACAGAGGGTCCCGTACTTTTACTTGCAGGAGCAGGCTCCGGGAAAACGCGGGTACTGACGCACCGCATTGCCTATCTGATTGATGAGCTGGGAGTGAATTCCTATCAGATCATGGCGATTACGTTTACCAATAAGGCGGCCGGTGAGATGAAGGAACGAGTGGAACGGCTCGTAGGAATGGGTGCAGAAAGCATCTGGGTGACCACCTTTCATTCGACCTGTGTGCGGATTCTACGCCGTTTCGCAGACCGTCTGGGATATGATAATAATTTCACTATTTATGATACGGATGATCAGAAATCGGTGATGAAGGATGTCTGCAAGCATTTACAGATTGATACGAAGCAGATGAAGGAAAGGACGATTCTGTCTGCCATTTCTTCCGCGAAAAACGAGCTTGTGGGTGTACAGGAATATGAAACGCAGGCCATGGGGGATTTCCGTAAGCAGAAGGTGGCAGCTGCTTACCGGGAGTATCAGAATATCCTTAAGAAGAACAATGCGATGGATTTTGATGATCTCATTATGAATGCAGTGGAGCTGTTCAAGGCGTGTCCGGATGTACTGGAATATTATCAGAAGCGGTTCCGGTACATCATGGTGGATGAATATCAGGATACGAATACGGCACAGTTCCAGTTGATCCGTCTGTTGGCAGAGGGATCGCGCAACATCTGTGTGGTCGGTGACGATGATCAGTCTATTTATAAATTCCGTGGAGCCAATATCCGGAATATTCTGGATTTTGAAAAATATTATCCGGAGGCTGTTGTGATCCGCCTGGAGCAGAATTACCGTTCCACGCAGAATGTACTCGATGCTGCGAATGCGGTCATCCGGAATAATGTAGGGCGTAAGAGCAAGACGCTCTGGACGGACAAAGGAGCAGGAAACCGGATTCATTACCGCCAGTTTGACAATGCATATGAAGAAGCTGAATTTATTGCAGATGATATCAGCCGGAAGATCAAAGACGGCATTGTGGAAGCCGGAGAATGTGCAGTCCTTTTCCGGACAAATGCACAGGCTCGTCTCCTGGAAGAGCGCTTTGTTGTGGAAGGCATCCCCTATGATGTGGTTGGCGGAACGAACTTTTATGCCAGAAGAGAAATTAAGGATCTCCTTTCGTATTTAAAGACGGTTGATAACGCACGGGATGATCTGGCTGTAAAGCGTATCATCAATGTGCCAAAGCGTGGAATCGGTGCAGCGACCATTGCTAAAGTGGATGATTATGCACAGATGCATGAAATCAGTTTTTACGAGGCACTGTGTCATGCGGATGAGATTCAGGGACTTGGTAAGGCGGAAGCGAAGATCCGTCCCTTTGTCAATATGATTCAGGTATTCCGCAGCCGCCTTTCTTATTATAGTCTGAAGGAATTGATGCATGATATTCTGGACACGACAAATTATATCAATGAAATGGATGTCGATGATGAGATCGAAGCACAGAGCCGGATTGATAATATCGATGAATTGATTAATAAAATTGTTGCATATGAAGAGGCCAACGATGAGCCCTCCTTAAGTGCATTTTTGGAGGAAGTGGCGCTGGTAGCCGACATTGACCGGCTATCCGAAGACGATAACCGTGTGCTGCTGATGACACTGCACAGTGCAAAGGGACTGGAATTCTCGCATGTGTATCTTGCCGGCATGGAGGATGGTATTTTCCCAAGCTATATGACGATTGCCTCTGATGATCCGGCAGAGATCGAAGAGGAACGTCGTCTTGCCTATGTGGGAATTACCAGAGCGAAAGACGATCTGACGCTGTGTTATGCCAAAATGCGTATGGTGCGTGGTGAAACACAGATGAATGCGGTCAGCCGCTTTGTCAAAGAAATTCCGCCGGAGCTGATGGACAGTAAGCCACCTGCTCCCAGATATCAGCCGGTTGTGGCAGATAAATCCTCACGTACCATTTCTGCTCCGAAAAAGCCGTATCTTGCATCTGCCGGAACAGGATCGTTTGGAGCATTGGGAATTTCCAAAGGATCCGAAGCGGTAAAGGGCGGTAAGCCGGACTATGATATCGGGGACCGCGTCAGGCATGTAAAGTATGGAGAAGGCTTTGTGACAGACCTGGAGCCGGGACCGAGAGACTATAAGGTGACGGTTGATTTTGATGACGCCGGACAGAAGATCATGTATGCGGCTTTTGCGAAGCTTGAGAAGATTTGATTGGCTATGATGTATGAAAATGATGATACAAAATGCCCTTTGTGAGCAAGCTCCCACGGTCATCTTGTACAATTATTTCTGCATGGCTGATTATTTGTACAAATTTTGGAAAATGACTGTTGTTAAAATGCGGATGAGATGATATATTATCTAATAACAAGAGCAGACCGGAATAGGAATTCTTATTTTGGGAAGACTAGACGGGTAATGATCTGCCGGATTGGTGAAACAATGGAAATGCAGGAAAGGACAGGGTGAGGATATGAACAAGATAGAAGAGATCGCAGCTATGCTGAAGCAGTATGATATCAAGGATTTGAAGAATGTCAGAGACCTGAATGATTTAAAGGATTTTCTGGCACATAAGGAAGAAGAAAAGAAAAAAGGCAAGAATGTGCTTCTGTGCATCTTTGCAGTTGTTGGAGTGATCGTTGTGGTAGCAGCAATCTGCTATGGTGTATACCGTTATCTCGTGCCGGATTATCTCGAGGATTTTGACGATGATTTCGATGATGAATTTGATGATGACTTCTTCGATGATGAGGACGAGGATAAGGAAGACAAGGAAGAGCAGCCCGCGAAGGACTGGAAGGATGATGTCGAAAAGGAAGATCTTGCAGCTTCTGAAGAATAAAGGATATCAGTTAAAGTGATCATCTAATGTCGGGATGTGCCGGTGCACATCCCTTTTTTTGAGTAGAGCACTTAGTGAAAGCGAATCGAAGATGAAGCTTGAGGTTAGAGCGAACCATACCTGTGCACTTAAAGAATGCAAGCCGAAGGTGCAGCATGAATTTAGTGCAGCAGGTAGAGTAGAGCACTCAGGTATTTATTAGATTGGGTATATAAATAAGAGAGGAATCATGATATGAAAAAGGGACAGATCATTAAAGGAGTGGTAGAGCGGGTTGATTTCCCGAATAAGGGGATTGTGAATACAGCAGAGGGAATCTGCACGGTAAAGAATGTCCTTCCCGGTCAGAAGATTACACTGATGGTCCAGAAAAACCGTAATAAAAAAGCCGAAGGAAGAGTACTCAGTGTGGATCAGAAATCTCCATTGGAAATGGAAAGTCCCTGTCCTCATTTCGGAGAGTGCGGTGGCTGCACCTATATTTCGCTTCCCTATGAAGAGCAGCTTGCCATCAAGGAAGCCCAGGTGAAAAAGCTTCTGGACAGTGTCCTTGACCGGCAGGAGGAAGCCTGGGAGTTTCAGGGGATCAAAGGAAGCCCTGCGCAGTACGAATACCGCAACAAAATGGAGTTTTCTTTTGGAGATGCCTATAAGGATGGCCCGTTAAGCCTGGGTATGCATAAGAGAGGCAGCTTTTATGATATTGTATCGGTATCAGACTGCCAGATTGTAGACGAAGATTATCGAAAAATTCTTGTCATGACTCAGGAGCATTTCAAGGACTGCAGCTTTTACCACCGCCTGCGCCATGAAGGCTTCCTGCGTCATCTGCTCGTTCGTAAAGCAAAAAAGACGGGGCAGATTTTGGTGGCACTTGTGACGACCTCGGAAGGAATTTCTAATGTTCCGGGGGAGGATGTATATCATTATGAAGCTCTTTTGGAAAATCAAAATGGTATAGAGCAGAAGAATCCGGATTCTTCATTGATTGCTGCTTATGTACAGAAGGATCATGAGCAGCTTGTGGAGGAATGGAAAGAGAACCTTCTTGCTATGGAGCTGCATGGCACCATGACGGGAATCCTGCATATTATCAACGACTCTGTGGCAGATGTGGTACAGAGCGATGAAACCAGAGTGCTTTATGGTCAGGAATACATCGAAGAGGAATTGCTGGGACTGAAGTTTAAGATTTCCACGTTTTCCTTTTTCCAGACCAATTCTCTCGGGGCAGAGGTACTCTATGAAACGGCACGCGAGTATATTGGTGATCTGACACATAATAAGGATAAAGAGATTGTCTTTGACTTATATAGTGGAACAGGGACGATTGCACAGCTTATGGCTCCGGTTGCGAGGAAGGTGATTGGAGTTGAAATCGTGGAGGAAGCTGTGGAGGCTGCGAAGAAGAATGCGGAATTAAATGGTTTACATAATTGCGAATTCATTGCAGGCGATGTTTTGAAGGTATTGGATGACATTACGGAAAAGCCGGATATGATTATTTTAGACCCACCGCGTGACGGAATTCACCCGAAGGCGCTGACGAAGATTATTGCCTATGGAATTCCAAGGCTTGTATATATTTCCTGTAAGCCGACAAGCCTTATTCGTGACCTTGAGACGTTTCTTGCCAGCGGCTATCATGTGGAAAAGGCGGTTGCCGTGGATCAGTTCCCGTGGACGGCGAATGTGGAGACAGTTGTTCTTTTGTCCCAACAGAAGCCGGATGACACGATAGAGATCGACTT